>CAYMUC010000073.1:0-15475 GCA_964393535.1 uncultured Ilumatobacteraceae bacterium
TTGGCCCTGTTCCTCGTGGTGGCGGTGGCCTCGAAGTGGCTGGTGGGAACCGGGGTCGCTCGACTGGTGGGCCTGCCAGGACACGAAGCCAACGCGCTGGGCGTCCTGATGAACTGCCGCGGCTTGTTGGTACTGGTCGTGGGTGTGGCCGCCCTCGACGCCGGGGTGATCACACCTCAGATGCAGGTGGGCTCGGTCCTGATGGCACTGGTGACCACGGCCATGACGGGTCCGCTGTTCACACGTGCCCTGGCCCGCTAGCGTCGGTCGGCGTGCCCTCCGTCGCCGCTCGTCGCCTCGTGCTCACGGTCACGGCGGTGCTGTTCACCGCCGGCACCATCGGGTCCAACCTCGGTCCCGCCTGGGTTGACGAGCGACCGGCCTTGCTGCTCACACTGTCGTCGCGCAACCGGAATCTCTTCGGCTCGGTGCCCTTCATCGACCCCGTGCCCTACGCCGTCATCGGTTTCCTGCGCATCCTGGCGGCCGGGGTGGCGTTGTACCTGGTCGGTCGGTGGTACGGGCATCGCGCCATCACCTGGTTCGAAGGCCAGGTGGGCGAGCTCCCGGCCATCTACCGGTGGTTCCAGACCGGCATGGATCGAGCCGGATGGCTGCTGGTGGTCCTCATGCCGGGCAGCAATCTGGTGTGCCTCATGGCCGGGCACCGACGCATGGCACCGCGGCAGTTCTTTCCGCTGCTCGCGATCGGCATCGCACTCAAGCTGGTCGTGCTGTGGGCTGGCGGCAAGGCTTTCGAGGATCAGATCCGAACCTTCCTCGAGTGGATCGAGGACTACCAGTGGTGGATCGTGGGTGGCTTGTTCGCCATCAGTTTCCTGCAATCGTTCCGTCGGGCGAAACGGGACATCCCCGAGGTTCTGAGCGAGATCGAGCATCCGCATCTGCAGCCGGAACCCGAACCCCTTCCCCCGCCGCTACCGCCCCCGATGCCTGGACAGCACCATGACCGTTGAGGCCATCCCGTTCAGGGGTGTCGCCGTAGCTCTCGTCACCCTGTTCCACGACGACGGGGCGCTGGACACCGAGGCCACCGCACGACTGGCCGAACGACTCGTGCAGCACGGCCTGGGTGGGGTCGTGGTCGCCGGCACCACCGGCGAGGCCTCCACGCTCACAGCCGACGAGCGACTCGACCTCCTGGAAGCGGTACGTCAGGTGGTGGGTGGTCACGTGCCTCTCGTGTTGGGCACCGGTGACCTGCCCACGCCACATGCCAGCCTGTCGCTCACGGCCTTGGCCGCCAATGCCGGCGCTGATGCGGTGCTGGTCCTGCCACCACCAGGGGTCGATGTCGTGACCTTCTACGCCGACACCGTGGCGGCCGCTGGCTCCATGCCGGTCCTGGCGTATCACCACCCCGACTATGCGCCTCCCGGTATCGACCTCGATGACCTGGCGGCGCTCCCCACTGCGGGACTCAAGGATTCGAGCGGGCAGATGCGCCGCCTTCTCGAGGAACTGGAGCGCTTCCCGGGCGCCCTGTACACCGGCAGTGCCACGCTCGCCCACAGTGCGGGTGGCCTGGGAGCCACCGGCGCCATCCTGGCAGCGGCGAACCTCGACCCAGCCCGATGCGTGGCCGCGTTCGCAGGTGACGCCGACGCCCAGATCGGTCTCCTGCGCGCGCTTCGCCACATCGGGTCGGGTGGCCCTCGGGCCATCAAGGCCGTGCTGGCGCGCGAGCACGGTTGTTCAGAGGTTTGCCGCTGAGTGGCACACTGGCCACCATGGCAACTGTGACTCTTGGGGGCAACCCCGTCTCGACCGTCGGCGAACTCCCGGGCGTGGGCTCGAAGGCTCCCGACTTTCATCTCACCGGCGGCGATCTCGGCGATGTGTCGCAAGCCGCGTTGCAGGGAAAGAAAGTGGTCCTGAACATCTTCCCCAGCATCGACACCCCCACCTGCGCCACCAGTGTGCGCCAGTTCAACGAGCGTGCCGCCAACCTCGGCGACACCGTGGTGCTGTGTGTGGCGGCCGACCTTCCCTTTGCGATGACACGCTTCTGCGGGGCCGAGGGCCTGGCCAACGTCCAGGTGGCGTCCACCTTTCGCAGCACGTTCGGCGACGACTTCGGCGTGAAGTTGGCCGAAGGGGCCTTCGCCGGTCTCATGGCACGAGCAGTCGTGGTGCTGGACACCGACGGCACCGTGCTGCACAGCCAGCTGGTGCCCGAGATCGCTAACGAACCCGACTACGACGCCGCCCTGAACGCGCTCACCTGACGGCCCAACTTGATAAAGCCGATCTAGTAAGTCAGGATTGCGGGCACCACTTCTGAAAGGTGCTGCTCATGACCGTGACCGACGAACTGCTCGAGGCGAACGAGGCCTACGCCGCTTCGTTCGCCAAGGGCGACCTCCCCCTTCCGCCTGCCCGCCGAGTAGCCGTGCTCGCATGTATGGATGCTCGCCTCGATCCTGCCCGTGTGCTGGGACTCGAAGAAGGCGATGCCCACGTGATCCGCAACGCCGGGGGCGTGGCCAGCGAGGACGCCATTCGTTCGCTGGTGATCAGCCAACGCCTGCTCGCCACCCGCGAGATCGTGATCATCCACCACACCGACTGCGGCATGGTGACCTTTCGTGACGACGAGGTGAAGGCTCAGATTCTCGCCGAGACCGGACTGCGCCCGACCTTTGCGCTGGAGGCATTCCCCGACGAGGTCGACGATGTGCGCCAGACCCTGCGCCGCATCCGCACCAACCCGTTCATCCCTCACACCGATCAGGTGCGTGGTTTCGTGTACGACGTCCGCTCGGGTCGACTCGACGAGGTGACGGCATGAGCCTGCGACTGGGAGACACCGCCCCCGACTTCACCGCCCCCACCACCCAGGGCACCATCTCGTTCCACGAGTGGTTGGGCGACTCATGGGGTGTGCTGTTCAGCCACCCCAAGGACTTCACCCCCGTGTGCACCACCGAACTGGGCTACGTGGCGAAGATCCTGCCCGAGTTCCAACGCCGCAATGTGAAGGTGATCGGTCTCTCGGTGGACCCCGTCGACAGCCACGAACGCTGGGAACAGGACATCGCCGAAACCCAGGGTGCACCGGTCACCTTCCCCATGATCGGCGACCCCGATCGCACCGTGGCCGACCTCTACGACATGATCCACCCCAATGCCAGTGACACCTTCACGGTGCGATCGGTGTTCGTGATCGGCCCAGACAAGAAGGTGAAGTTGACGCTCACCTACCCCGCCTCGACGGGTCGCAACTTCGACGAGTTGCTCCGGGTCATCGACTCGCTGCAGTTGACGGCCCAACACAAGGTGGCCACGCCGGCGAACTGGGTGCAGGGTCAAGACGTGATCATCGGTGCTGCAGTGAGCGACGATGAGGCCCGCAGCCTGTTTCCCGAGGGTTGGACCACGGTGAAGCCCTACCTCAGGATCGTGCCTCAACCAGGAGCCTGAGTTCGGTCAGAGTCCGAGCAGTCCCTCGATCCCCAGCGTCAGGGACTGCTCGAGCTCGGCCACCCGTGTGCACGCCAGGGTCACGCCGTTCATGAACGACACTCGGTCGTAGCTGTCGTGGCGAATGGTGAGAGTTTCGCCCCGACCGCCCATCAGCACTTCTTGGTGGGCAACCATGCCCCGCACGCGCAACGAGTGGACCCGTATGCCCGCGGGGCCCACGCCACCACGTGCCCCCGGCACCAGTTCGTGTTGCGTTGGGTCGGCCGCCCACTGGGAACTGGCCGCTGCGATGCGCTTCATGGTCGTCACGGCCGTACCCGATGGCGCGTCGATCTTGGCGTCGTGATGGAGTTCGATCACGTCGACCGTGTCGAACCATGGCGCTGCCAACTCGGCAAAGCGCATCATGAGCACGGCGCCCACGGCGAAATTGGCGGCCACGAGGCAGCGGCTGCGGGTGAACTCGGCTCGCAGACGGCTCAGGTCGTCGTCGTCCCAACCCGTGGTGCCCACCACCGCGTGCACGCCGTGCAGGGCGGCCCAGGCCAGCGTCGTACGTGCTGCGGCGACGGTGGTGAAGTCGACGATGACCTCCACGCCCGCATCGGCGAGTGCACGGAGCTCGCCAGCGACCGTCACCCCGTGCAACACGTCACCGACGGCGACTGGATCGACCGCTGCCACGAACTCCAACTGGGGGTGTTCGGCTACGGCATCACAGACCGTGCGGCCCATGCGGCCACCGGCCCCCACGACCCCTACACGAATCTTCGACGGCTGTTCAGAAGTCACCCGACCATGTTGCCATGCACCGGGCCCACCGCCACCAGACGCCGCGGGGCACCGAATACCCGATCGATCACCCGCCGCACAGCCTCGTGATCGACGGCCCGCCACCGACGCAACTGTTCGTCCACCGGGATCACCTCGCCCATGGTGATGAGTGATCCACCGAGGCGACCCATGCGCGACCCGGGGTCGTCGAGACCCAGTTCGTACGAGCCGGTGAGGTATCCGATGGCGATCTCGAGTTCTTCGTCAGTCACCCCGGCTGCGACCATGGAGGCGATCTCGCGGTCCACCACCTCGACCACCTCGCCTGCGTGGTGGGGAAGAGTGCCTGCGTACACAGTCACCATGCCGCAGTCCACGTAGCTAGAGGTCCCCGAGAACACGCTGTAGGCCAGACCGCGTCGCTCTCGGATCTCGTCGAACAAACGACTCGACAGTCCCCCACCCAACACGTGATTCACCACGTCAAGGGCCTCACGATCAGGATCGGTGCGTGACACTCCGCGCCATCCCCACACGAGATGCACCTGCTCGGTGTCGTCGGGATGAACCTCGGGACCGTCACCGGCAGCAGTGCCGAAGAGCGGCTCTGGGGTAGCGCGCTGGGGCGGCACTCCCCCCTCGGCCAACTCGTCGAACGCCTCCTGCACCTGGGCGACCACACGGTCGTGATCCACCGGGCCCGCCACCGCCACCACCGACGTGCCGGTGCGGTACCACGTGGACCAGAACTGCTGCACCGCCTCGGGGCTCAATGCGGCCACCGTCGAGCGTTCCCCTGCCGGATCCCGCCCCAGCGCGTGCGGATCGAACAGAGAGCGCGCCAACGCGCGATGGGCGACGTCGTCGGGACTGTCGTCGTCCATGGCGAGTTCTTCCAGCACCACCTGCCGCTCGCTCGCCACATCATCTGGCGCCAGCAACGGCCTGGCCAACAGATCGCCCAGGAGATCGATCAGCAAGCCTTGCGATGCCACCGGCATGCGACCGTGGAACGCCGTGTACTCCTTGGTGGTGTAGGCGTTGAGATCGCCTCCGCAGCGGTCCACGCTTCGAGCAATATCCTGAGCAGTCCGGTTGCGAGTCCCCTTGAACACGAGGTGCTCCAGCATGTGCGACACGCCCGCTAGCGGTTGCGGCTCATCACGTGCCCCGACACCCACCCAGACGCCAGCGGCCACCGACCTCGCCCCAGGGACGACATCGGTGGCCACGACGAGGCCGTTGGACAGCCGGGTGAGTTGCATTCAGCGGCGGCGACGGCGCTGCGGACGACGATCGCCATCGCGATCGCCACCACGGTCGCCACGATCACCGCGATCGGCCGTCGCCGGTCCGAGATCGCCGAGTTCCGAGCGGATCTCGTCGTCGAAGGCGTCCTCGAAACTCACCGCAACAGCTGCCGACTCGGCGGGCGCTGCCGATGACTCGGACGCCTCGGGACCTCCGCCCAGCGGCGACAGGCTCACCTTGCCCTTGTCATCGATGTCCTCGACCACCACTTCCACCTGATCGCCGAGTTGCAGCACGTCCTCCACCTGGGCGATGCGCTTGCCACGACCCAGTTTCGAGATGTGCAACAGCCCATCGCGCCCCGGAAGGATGTTCACGAACGCCCCGAACTTGGTGATGTTGACCACCGTGCCCAGGTAGGTCTTGCCGATCTCGGCGAGTGGCGGGCTCACGATGGCCTCGATGCGCTCACGAGCAGCGGCCACCTTGAGGCCATCGGGAGAGCCGATGGACACGATGCCGTTCACACCGTCGTCGTCGATGGTGATATCGGCGCCGGTCTCCTGCTGGATGGTGTTGATGATCTTGCCCTTGGGTCCGATCACCTCGCCCACCTTGTCGAGGGGGATCTTGAACGAGACGATCTTGGGGGCCGTGGCCGACACCTCGGAGCGCGGGGCGGCAATGGCCGCTTCCATCACGCCCAAGATGGCCAAACGGGCGTCGCGGGCCTGGTTCAAGGCGGCGGTCAGCACATCGGCGGGGATGCCGTCGATTTTGGTGTCCAACTGCAACGCCGTGATGGCATCGGCGGTACCGGCCACCTTGAAGTCCATGTCACCGAAGGCATCCTCGGCACCCAGGATGTCGGTGAGGGTGGTGTACTTGCCTTCGGCGAACACCAGACCCATGGCGATACCGGCCACGGGCGCCTTGATCGGCACACCGGCATCCATGAGCGACAGGCTCGATGAGCACACCGACGCCATGGAGGTGGAGCCGTTCGACGCCAACACCTCGGACACCAGGCGCAACACGTACGAGAACTCGTCCTGGCTGGGCACCACGGGCAGTAGTGCACGCTCGGCCAGGGCACCGTGACCGATCTCGCGCCGCTTGGGCGAACCGACGCGGCCCACTTCACCGTTCGCCGACGGGGGCATGTTGTAGTGATGCAGGTAGCGCTTCTGCGTGACCGGCGTGAGGGTGTCGAGCAACTGGTTCATGCGAGGCATGGCCAGGGTGCAGACGTTCAGCACCTGGGTCTCTCCACGCTGGAACAAGCCCGATCCATGCACGCTGGGCAGCAGGCCGACCTCGGCCGACAGCGGACGGAGGTCGGCAGGACCGCGGCCGTCAATACGCACACCCTCTTCGACGATGCGCTTGCGCACCAGTTTCTTGGTGAGGCTGCGCACTGCCTCTTTGATCTCCTTCTCACGACCGGCGAAGGCCCCCGGGGCATCCGACGTGCCTGCCAGGCTCACCAGTGCCTTGGCGGCAGCGGAGTCGGTGGCCTCGTTGCGCTCGGCCTTCCCGGCGATGGTGATGGCCTTGGCGAGATCGGCGGTGACGGCCGCCTCGACGGCAGCCATCACGTCGTCGCCGTAGTCGACCACGGGGGTGAAGGGCAGTGGGGTGATGGGCCCGCGGGTGGCGATGACCGAGGCCACCAACTGACGCTGCAGGGCGATGGACTCCTTGATCCACACCTTCGACGCCTCGAGCCCGGCGGCCAACACCGCTTCGCTCACCTTGGGGGCACCCTGGGCGTAGTACTCGAAACTGCGCTCGGTACCGCCGGCCTCGACCATCATGATGGCGACGTCACCATCGTCGAGTTGGCGCCCGGCCACCACGAGTTCGAACGTGGACTCGTCGCCTTCGGCATACGTGGGATGCGGGATCCATTCGCCTTGCTGGCTAAACGCCACCCGGACAGCGCCGATGGGGCCATCGAAGGGAATGCCCGAGATCATGAGTGCGGCCGAGGCCGCATTGATCGACAGCACGTCGTGCGGGTTGGTCATGTCGGCCGCCAGCACGGTGGTGACGATCTGGGTCTCGTTGCGGAACCCGTCGGGGAACGACGGACGCAACGGCCGGTCGGTGAGCCGACAGGTGAGGATGGCGTCCTCGGTGGGACGGCCCTCACGACGGAAGAACGAACCGGGCACCTTGCCGGCAGCGTAGGCCCGCTCCTCGACGTCGACGGTCAAGGGGAAGAAATCGATACCGTCACGCACACCCTTGGCAGCGTTGGCGGTGGTCAGTACCGCAGTGTCACCCACACGAGCGACGACCGCCCCCTGGGACTGCTGGGCGAGTTTCCCCGTCTCGAAGGACAGGACCCTGTCGGTGCCCGAGATGGCACCACTGACTCGAATGGCGTCGGCCACGTCGAGCTCCTTTCCGGCCCCCGTTGTCTGTCGGGCGGCCGATCTGAAGCGGCATGGTCGGTTCCCAGTCGGCAACCACGCGCCGAAAAGGGCGTCGCGGGATCGGCGACTGACAACCGACTCCGCGCCGCTCGGCTGGTTTCGGTCTGGGCCGCAGCCGCGACCCAGACCCGTACTCTAACGGCGCAGGCCCAGCTTGGCGACGATGGCGCGGTAGCGCTCGACGTCGCGGTCCTTCACGTAGTCCAGCAAGCGACGACGACGGCCCACCAGCATCAACAGGCCACGACGGCTGTGGTGATCCTTCTTGTGAACCTTCAGATGCTCGGTGAGCTGGCTGATGCGCTCGCTCAGCAACGCGATCTGCACTTCGGGCGAACCGGTATCGGTGTCGTGCAGTTTGTGGGCGTCGATGGTGGTCTGCTTGGGCATGACGTGGCCTTCCTCACAGGGAGTGATGGACGCTCGGAGCGACGTGCTCCGGGCATCTCACCGCGCCGTGGCCCGATGAGACCCCGTGAGGTTACGGGCACCGACCCGATTGCGCCAACTACGACGCTGCGGCGACACAACCGCTACCATCTGATCTGCAAGGCATTCGGGGGCCGTCGTCTTCTCGCATACGACATCGTCACCGCCTCGCACTGACACCACAGTCGATTCGCCGCTTCGGCGGCTGCAACGAGGAGTCCGTCAGATGCGCGCGCCTTCCCTTTCCTACCTGTCAGCACCACTCGACGAGTTGATGTCCGCTGCCCGTGCGGTGCGGGATCAGCATCACGGCACCCGGATCACCTACTCCCCCAAGGTGTTCATCCCGTTGACGATGCTGTGCCGCGACACCTGCGGCTACTGCACGTTCGCTCAGCCCCCCGCTCGCCTCGACACGGTGTACCTGTCGCCCGAGCAGGTGTTGGCCATTGCCCGACGGGGCGCTGCTCAGGGTTGCCACGAGGCACTGTTCACCCTCGGTGAGCGGCCCGAGGAGCGCTACGACGTGGCGCGCCGCTGGCTCGATGACCACGGGTACGACTCGACGATCCACTACCTGGCGGCCATGGCGAAGTTGGTACTCGACGAAACCGGTCTGCTGCCCCACGCCAACGCCGGCGCTCTGTACCGGGACGAACTGGCCATGTTGCGCTCGGTGTCGCCCAGCCAGGGGATGATGGTGGAGACGTTGCGCGACGATCTGCCCTGCCATCGCGGCGCCCCTGACAAGGTGCCCGCCCGTCGCCTTGCAACCCTGGAGACCGCAGGTGAACTGGCCATTCCGTTCACCACGGGCATCCTGGTGGGCATCGGCGAAGAGCGTGCCGACCGCATCGCTGCGCTGGAGGCCATCGCCGAGTCGCACCGGCGTCACGGCCATGTGCAGGAAGTGATCGTGCAGAACTTCTTGCCCAAGCCCCGCACCGGAATGCAGCACGAGGCGCCGTGCCCAGACGAAGAGTTCTGGTGGTCCATCGCCGTGGCCCGGCTGATCCTGCCTCCCGACATCCATCTGCAAGCCCCGCCGAACCTGTCGGATGATTTCGGGGTGCTGCTGGATGCCGGCATCGACGACTGGGGTGGGGTGTCGCCCGTGACAGCCGATCACGTGAACCCTGAGCGTCCCTGGCCAGCCCTGGACCGACTGCGCGAGGTCACCGAGAGTCGCGGATTCGCGTTGGCCCCACGGCTCACCATCTATCCCGAGTACGTGCTGCGGCCACAGCAATGGTTGGACGATGCCCTGCGCTTCGCCGTGATGGATCGCAGCGACGCCGAAGGTCTCGGCCGTGACGATCCGGGATCGGTGTGGCCCGAGAAGGCGACCGCCGCCGATGTGGTGCACGACGGCGCCGAGGTGGTGTTGGTGGGACACCGGTCCACGCAGTGGTACAGCGGTTCCCGTGAGCAGGCACCGCGGTTGGTGCCCGCAGCGGGACATGCACGCGCTGGTTCGGCAGTCGGCGAGGTCCTGGCCGGCGTGGAGCAGGGCCAAGTGCCCGGCCTCGACGAGATCGTGACGCTGTTCCGGGCCCGTGGTCGGGAGGTGGCCCGGGTGGCCGAGGTGGCCGACGAACTTCGGCGCCGCACCGTGGGCGATGTCGTGACATGGGTGCACAACCGCAACATCAACTACACCAACGTGTGCACCTTCAAGTGCAAGTTCTGCGGATTCTCCAAGGGTCCCCTCAGCCTGAACCTGCGCGGTACTCCCTATCTGCTGACCTTGGACGACATCGCTGAGCGCGCCCGCGAGGCCTGGGACCTGGGCGCCACCGAGGTGACGCTGCAGGGCGGGATCCACCCCGACTTCGACGGCGACTACTACCTGGACGTGACTCGGGCCGTGAAAGATGCCGTGCCCGGCATGCACGTACACGGCTTCACCGCCCTCGAGGTCACCGAAGGTGCGCGCCGCCTCGGAGAACCCCTCGAGCAGTACCTGGTGCGCATGCGCGACGCCGGCCTGGCCTCACTTCCCGGCACCGCGGCAGAGATCCTCGATGACGAGATCCGGGCCATCCTCTGCCCCGACAAGGTCGACACCGACGAATGGCTGGAAGCTCACCGCACCGCCCATCGCGTGGGCCTGCGCTCGAACATCACCATCATGTTCGGCTCGGTGGAGCAACCGGTTCACTGGGCCCGACATCTCGTGCGTACCCGTGACCTGCAACGCGAGACGGGTGGCTTCACCGAGTTCGTGGGTCTGCCATTCGTGCATATGGCGTCCCCCATCTATCTCCAGCGCAAGGCCCGCCGCGGGCCCACGTTCCGCGAGACCCTGCTGATGCACGCCATCGCCCGCATCGTGTACCACGGCCTCATCGACAACGTGCAGGTGAGTTGGGTGAAGATCGGTGTGGAGGGCGCCCGCCAGATGCTGCAGGCCGGTTGCAACGACCTGGGCGGCACGCTCATGGACGAGAACATCTCGCGTGCTGCTGGTGCCAGCCACGGACAGGGCATGACGCCCGAGCGGTTCGCAGACCTCGTGGCACCACTGGATCGAACACTGGAGCAGCGGACCACCCTCTATGGGCGAGTGGCCGCCGGCGTCTAGCGCTGCCTAGGCGGTGACGGCCGACCTGGCATGTTCGCAGTCGAGTTTCAACTGCGCCACGAGGGCGTCGATACCGTCGAACTTGCGCTCGCTGCGCAGGAAAGCCACGAACTGCACCCGAGCCGCCTCGCCGTACAGGTCGCCCTCGAAGTCGAGGAGGTGTGCCTCGAGCAGCGACGTCGTGGCGTGGTCGTAGAAGGTCGGACGTCGACCGAGATTGATGGCGCAGGGGTATCGCGTGCCGTCGGGGCGTTCGTACCAGCCTGCGTACACACCGTCGGCGGGCAAGGAGATCTGTGCGGGCACCGCAACGTTGGCCGTGGGGAAGCCGAGAAGCCGACCGCGCTGATCGCCTTGGGTCACCGGGCCGCGAGCCTCGAAAGGACGCCCCAGCATGACAGCGGCCTCCTCGACGTCCCCGCCTGCCAACGCACGCCTGATCGCCGTGGAACTCACCGGCTCGGCCACCCCATCGGTCCGGTCGAGCAACGGCAACGGGGCCACTTCGAAGTCGTAGCGAGCACCCAACTCGCGCAGCATGGCAACGTTGCCCGTGCGTCCCACGCCGAAGTGGAAGTCCTCCCCCACCACCACCACTGAAGCCCGAAGACCGTCCACGATGACCCGGCGCACGAAGTCCTCAGGAGTTTCGTGGCGCTGCGTGTCATCGAAGCCGAGCACCACGGCGGCGTCCACCCCGGTGCCGGCGAGCAGTTCCATTCGCTGATCGGCATCGGTGAGCAGGCGGGGCGCGTTTTCGGGGCGCACCACGCTGGCGGGGTGGCGGTCGAAGGTGACCACGGCACTACGGGCGCCGCTGACGCTGGCCAGTCGCATCACCTCGGCGATCACCGAACGGTGGCCGAGATGTACACCGTCATAGGCACCGATGGTGATCACACTGCGGTGGTCGGGCCAAGGGCTGAGAGTGACGTCGGTGATGATCTGCACGATCGGCGACGCTAGCGGTCGCCCCCCATGGCGAGCACGACCGAGGGCTTGGTCCGCCCAGCGCCCAGGCCCTCGTACACCGCCAGCAATGCGCCATCAGTGTCGACCACGGCCCACGGTGAGGCACCGGGCCACACGGGCAGCAGGGATCCGTGACCCACACGTTCGGCCGTCGCCGCATCGACGGTCACCTTCGTCATGCCCCGCAGCATTTCCAAGGGAGCCAGCAGCACAGCCGCATCGACGCCCGCCGCCTCGTCCACCGAGAACGGCCCGATGCGGGTGCGGCGCAACCGGCGCAGGTGGGCTCCACCTCCCAGCAGCGTCCCCAGATCGGCGGCCAGTGTGCGCACGTAGGTGCCCGACGAGCAGGTCACCGAGATGGACAACACGCCCGCGTCGTTGGTCGGGGCGACCTCGAAGCGATCGATACGCACCGGCCGGGCAGCACGCTCAACCTCGACCCCTTCTCGCGCCAGTTCGTGCAGTCGACGGCCATTCACCTTGATGGCCGACACCATGGGCGGAACCTGTTCGATATCGCCGAGGAGGTGCTGTGCCACGATTCGGCGTGCATCGTCGACGGTGACGTGTTCCATGTCGTGGCGAGCGGTCACCTCACCTGCGGCATCCAAGGTCGAGGTCTCCACACCGAGGACCACCTCACCGGTGTAATCCTTGTCGAGACCCGAGAGGAACTTCAGCAGCTTCGTCGGCGCCCCGACTGCGATCAGCAGCAGTCCCGTGGCGTCGGGATCGAGGGTTCCCGCATGCCCCACCTGGCGTTCACCGAAGCGACGCCGCACCTGGTCGACCACGTCGTGGCTGGTCACTCCGACCGGCTTGTCGACGAGCAGAAAGCCGTGGGTGTTGGGCGGACGGCGGCGGCGGCCCATCAGTCGAGTTCGTCGGGACGGTCCGGAAGCGTCGCCGAATCGCGAAGGATGCGTTCGATGCGTTCCGCACTGCGGATCACCTCATCGGGGCGGAACTCGAGCACCGGCGTCTTCTTCGCCCGCACCTGACGTCCGATGGACGATTGGAGGCGGCGACGGTGTTCGCCCAGGGCTTCGAGGATCTCGGGATCTCCGGACTCACCGGCCATCGAGTCGTAGTACACGTAGGCACGGTTCATCTCAGAGTCGACGTCCACCTTCGTGATGGCGATCCAGTGCAGACGCTCGTCGTCGATGAGTACCAACTCCGACGCGATGACCTCACGGAGCAACTCGCCACGTCGTACTGCCTTGTTGCCGGGGCGGTGCTGGGATCGAGCCACCCCGACACGCTACCGGTCAGTCGAAGCGTGGGTATTCCCTCAGCGAACGCTTCAACTCGGTGATGCCTGGGGTGCTGGCCAGGGTGACCACGGCGTCCCACACCTTCACTGCGTCATCGCCGCGAGCAACGCGCGACATGACCGGCCCGAAGAAACTGCTCTCGAGTTCGGTCCCCGGGCGGAAGGTGAGGATGGGTGTGCCAACGTCGGGACCGGTGCGCTCCAGTGCCGTTGCTGTCTCTGACCGGAGGAACTCGTCGAGACCTTCGTCGTTCCACGAACCAGCTGCTGACTCGTCCACGCCGGCCTCGCGGCAGCAGTCGGCGAGGAAACCTGCAGGATCATCGACCAGTTCGGCGCGTCGCCCCTGGGGATGCAACCTCTCGCCCACCACCGTGTAGAAGCGGGCGACACCGTCGTTCCCCGCGGAACGGTCGATCGCCGTGGCCACCCGTAGCGCCTGCGTTCCCGCAACATGTACCGCCCGGAACTCGGGGGTGTACCCCTCGTCGGTGCGCTTCTCGTTCAGCACCTTCAACGAAATGGGTCGCCAACGAACGTCGAGGGGCCGCTGATCGCTGACCTCCACCACCCAACGCGAGGTGATCCAGGCAAAGGGACAGACCGGGTCGTAGAAGAACTCGACCTGTTCCCGGCTCATGTGCGGGGAATCTCCCGTTCCTCGAAGGTTTCGATGAGGTCACCGGACTTGAGATCCTGGAAATCAGACAGTCCGATACCGCACTCGAAGCCTTCCCGGACTTCGCGGACATCGTCCTTGAACCGGCGCAACGATGTGATGCTTCCCTTCCAGATGATGACGCCCTCGCGAAGGAAGCGCACCTTGGTACCGCGCGTGATCTGACCCGATCGGACGTAGCAACCCGCCACCGCACCGATCTTGGGCACCCGGAACACCTCGCGCACCTCGGCCTCGCCCGTGACCACCTCTTCGAACTCGGGGGCGAGCATGCCCACCATGGCCCGTTCGATGTCCTCGAGCAGCTTGTAGATGATCTCGTAGGTACGAATCTCGACACCCTCGGACTCGGCGAGGTCGCGCGCCTTGCGATCAGGACGGACGTTGAAGCCGATGATCGTGGCGTTGGTCGCCGACGCGAGTGTGATGTCGTTCTCGGTGATACCACCCACCGCACGGTGCACGAAAGCCAACTTCACGTCGTCTCGCTCGAGGCGGCGCAGGCTCTCCGTCACCGCCTCCAACGAACCGTGGACGTCGGACTTGAGGACCAGATTCAAGGTGGCCACTTCGCCAGCCTGGATCTGGGCGAACACGTCCTCCAGCTTGACGCCGCGCTGGACACGAGCGTCGCCACGCTGGCTGAGCATTCGCTGACGTTGCGAACGGGCTTCGCCCACGGTGCGCGCCGTCTTCTCGTCGGGTGCCGCTCGGAACTCGTCGCCCGCATTGGGAACCGACGACAGACCCAGCACCTGCACCGGCGTGGACGGTCCGGCCTCACGGATCTGGCGACCCTGATCGTCGATGAGGGCACGGACGCGACCCCACGAGCCGCCGGCGACGATCGGGTCACCCACCTTGAGGGTCCCCTTGTCGACGAGCACCGTCGCGACCGGTCCACGACCCGTGTCGAGATTCGCCTCGAGCACGATGCCCTTGGCTCGACCCGTGGGATTGGCGTGCAACTCCTCGAGTTCGGCCACGACCAACAACTGCTCCAGCAGATCGTCGACGCCGAGACCCTGTTCGGCAGCCATCTCCACGCAGATCGTGTCGCCACCCCAGGACTCGGGGACCAACTGGTACTCGGCCAACTGCGCCAGCACCCGCTGCGGGTCGGCGTTGGCCTTGTCGATCTTGTTGATCGCCACCACGATGGGCACCTCGGCGGCGCGAGCGTGGTTGATCGCCTCGATGGTCTGGGGCATGACTCCGTCGTCGGCGGCGACCATCAACACCACGATGTCGGTGACCTGGGCTCCTCGGGCACGCATCTTGGTGAACGCCGCGTGGCCGGGTGTGTCGATGAAGGTGATCTGGTGCCCGTCCTGGGTGACCTGATAGGCGCAGATGTGCTGGGTGATGCCGCCGGCCTAGCCCGCCACGACGTTGGTACGTCGAATGCGGTCCAGCAACGTGGTCTTGCCATGGTCGACGTGGCCCATCACGGTGATGACAGGCGCCCGCGGTTCCAGCAACTCCTCGACGTCATCGTCGCTGTCGTCGAACAACGCCTGGAGTTCCATCTCTTCTTGCTGGCCCGGGTCGACCAACAGCAGATCGGCACCGATCTCCAGGGCGAACAGTTCCATCTGCTCGTCGGTGAGGGTCATCGT
>CAYMUC010000074.1:0-15393 GCA_964393535.1 uncultured Ilumatobacteraceae bacterium
TCAACAACAGAGGAGAGAAAATGAAGAGCAAGGGGGAAAGAGTGGGTCGAGTGTGTCTGCGTCGAAGGACGTTGGCGTTTGCCGTTGCTACCGCAGTCGCGGTGGCAGCCTGCGGAAACGACGATTCGTCATCCGATCAGCCCGCAACTACCACCACGACGTCCGCATCGAATGGGGGAAGCACTGCGACGACCACCGCTGCGCCGTCGCCTCAGGAGGAAACAACCGAGGAGATCGGTCTTGGACAGAGTTTCAAGGTGGGCGCGATTCTGCCTCTCACCGGCCCAGCGGGGGCTATCGGGCAAGACTTCGAATCTGCGCTGAGAGTGTTTGAGCGTATCGATCCGACTGCTGCCAAGATCAACATCGAATTCGTCGTGTGTGATGATGGGACGACTCCCGATGGAGCGTCGGCGTGCGCACTGCGACTAATTCAGCAGGACGGCGTCGACATGATCTACGGGCCGGTGATTTCCGGTCTTCACGCAGCTGCGACACCCGTACTCGCTGGAGGCCCACCCTCAATCAGTCCTTCTCCCTATATCTCTGTGGAGGAGGGAGATCCGATCTTCTCGGCAGCAGGGCGAGCAACCGATCTCGACCGAAGTGTCTTGCAGTTCGCCGCCGATCGTGGCTACGAGCGTGTTGCTATCTTGGCAACTACCGACACTACCGGCGAGACGGCTGTGAAGAATCTCGAGGCGGCTAACGCATCCATCGGTTTAAGTCTGGCACTTGAGCGCATGGGCCCAGGGGACGTTGACGTGTCGGCCCAGGCCAACCGACTCCTCGAGACCGATCCTCAGTTGGTGTACATCGCATCGTCGGGCGCCGCAACAGGCGTTGCGTTACAGGCCTTTGCTCAACTCGAGGCTGATCTGCCGACGGCGCTGATCTGGTCGAACACCTCGCCAGCGTTTCTGCGTGCCGCAGGTCCGGTGATGCCGAGTGAGACCCTTTACGCACTAGCGCCGTCGTGGCTTGCCGAGAACGTGGCCGAGGCCGACCGTGCCGAACTGATCACTGCATTCAAGGATTCCTTTGAACAGGAGTCGGGTGCCAAGCCATCGTTCCTCGTGCAGGGTGGCTACGACGCTTTTCAGTTAATCGCGTCGGCTCTGCTGACAGTCGGTAACGACAAGGAGGAGATCGTGAAGTATCTCGAGAACCTCACCGACTTCCAAGGGCTGAACTGGCAGTTGAGTTACTCAGCGGTCAACCACCTGGGCAAGGATACCGGCAACTATCAAATGTTCCGTTACGACCCGGCTACAGACTCCTGGAGCTTGGCGAGTTGAGGATGTGACTCGGCGGGGCGTCCGGATGGTCGGGCGTCCCGCTAGAGGCACTGCGGGCGCAGTGGTGGTTAGCCTCTAGAACTAGGTACTGCCGGGCGTGATTGTGATCTCTCGGCGACGACGCGACATCATTCTCTGAGGTTCCCGTAACGGCGGAGGTGGCGTGTCCCAGGAGGGTGGGATTGAGAGGGACCCGATGAGTGGTCCAGGTGGCGTGTACCCCGGTTTGTGGATTCGGGATGTGGGAGTCAGGCTGCTGTCACCTTGCGTTGGCGTTTCTCGAACTCGACCGGTGACACGTTGCCCAGAGACGAGTGGCGCCGGCGGCGATCGTAGAACCATTCAATCCAGTCGACGATTGCCATCGATAGTTCGAGACGGGTGGTCCAACGCTGCCCGTTGAGCAACTCGATCTGCATCGAACCCCAGAACGACCCCACGTTCATACTCGCAGTCGAATGCGTCGCCGACACTGCCGATCGATTGCACGAGGTTCGATGAGCGAACCTTCTGACTGAACGTCCACGAGGTGAACTGGGGTCCATGGTCCGTATGTATCAGGCCGCCCGTGCCCCGGTGGTCGAGGGCCATAGCGAGAGCACTGTTCACCATCGCGGTGGTTGCCCTCTTGTCGATCGACCATCCAACGATCCTGCGTGACCACGCATCGAGAACCGCGCAGCAATACACCTTGCCTTCTGTCATGGGATGCTCCGTGAAGTCGGTCATCCACAACTGGTTCGGACCGTCACGCCGGAACGACCGATTCACCAGATCATCGCTGGTGTACCGATTCGAGTCCGACCGCTTGTAGCCCCGCCGTGCCGGAAGTCCAGCGATCTGCCGTTCACGCATGATGGACCGCACCAACTTGAGGTTGACGACCTGTCCATGGGCATCACCGAGTTCGGCCTGGACACGCCGGGCGCCATACGTGCGACGCGAGTCCTCCCAGATCTGGATCACCACGTCACTCAGCCACGCTCGCCTGATTTCCCGTGCCGCTGGAGGCCGGCTGCGCGATCGGAAGAATCCCGATGGGGCCACTCGCAGCAACCGGCACGTGGCACTGCTGCTATGACCCTCAGCGGCGAGCTGAGCCACGATCGGATACAGGTCTTTTGGGCGAACCACCCGTCCCTTCGCGAAGAGTTCGCTCGCCCGCTTCGCTGCGGCGAGCTCGGTCTCCAACTCGGCGATTCGCCGACGAGCCTCACGCAACTCAGACGACTCCGAGGTACTTCTGCCCACACGGTGGCCTCGGTCAACGTCGTCTTGGGCTTTCCATCGATGAATCGTCGCCTCGCTGACCTCAAGACGCTGAGCTGATGGCGCTCAGGTGAATCTCCCCAGAGCTGCTCACTGAATTGCCCCACCTGCGTGGTCCGCCAAACGGGTCACCGCATGCCCATGCACGCGCCGTGCGACGCCAGCCGGCGATGACGTTCAGCAATGGACTTTGGGTGCCGAGTGATTCCGACATGTCAGCCACCCGACCGAACTCACCGACCAACTCCAGTTGGTCTTTCTCTGGTAGCGCTCTCGTCCAGGGTGTCAATGGCCACGCCGCCCCCAGGAGCGAACTGACCTGCTAGGGCACAGTTGATGTCGTAAGAGTCGACAGCAGTCGGCAGAAGTCGCCGAACACCTGCATGACCTTGGCGGGCCGGTCCTCCAGTTCGGACCACTGGCCGTCTGGTTCGGCAATCGCGTTCATGGCATGGACCTCGTCCGCCCTGTCACCCCACCATCTCCAACACCTGACGCACACGGTGGGGGTCCACGATCTCGAAGTCAGCGCTGCGCACCCACAGCTGCGAACCCTCGGGCAGCCATCTGTAGGTGGCGCTCACGATGCCCAGCGTGCGGTCGCGTCGGCGTGGCCAGCCGAGGTCGTGGGCGATGTTGTCAAGCACCGATGTGTTCAAGCGGTGAACCCAGCGTTCGAGGTGTTCGTGCGCCGCGATGGCGGCGCTCTTGGAGCCATTGCACGTGCCGTGACTGGCCACCAGGTTGTC
This sequence comes from uncultured Ilumatobacteraceae bacterium, assembly GCA_964393535.1. GTDB lineage: Bacteria > Actinomycetota > Acidimicrobiia > Acidimicrobiales > Ilumatobacteraceae > CAYMUC01. The sequence continues at coordinate 3,317 of CAYMUC010000074.1, forward strand.
CAGCGCGTTGTCGGGGTGACGTGACCACGGGATGAAGTGGTCCACCTCGATGCGCTCACGCATGAGCTTGTCGCAGTAGAAGCACCGGCGATCCTGCACGTCCACCAGGTGATCCCGCACCGGCGTCAGGTCGATGCGTGTGGCACCGAACAGGAACTCGTCGAGTTGGTGAGCGTCCACCAGGTCGGCGTTCTGGCGGGCCACCTGCGCCACCCACTTGTTCTGAATCGCTGGGCGCAGCAGTGGTGCCAACCGCACGAGGTACTCGCCGGCCCCGGGTCGCAGGTGCAGACGGTCGTCGAAGTCGATGCGCAGCACGTTGCCGGTCGGTTCCTCGTCGCGCCACGTGAAGTCGTAGATGAACCGGTCCTCCACCGCCACCTTGGTGTCGCCGAAGCGCTGCAGTTTGGGGATGGGCATGCGCAGCACCGTGGCGATGAGGTCACGCTCCAGTCGCTGCCAATCCGCCGGGTCGGCGGCTCGGGCTGCGGCAAGTGAGGCCCGTGTTCCCAGGCCGTGCAACTGCCGCCACGCATGCAACTTGGCGGGGATGTCGTTCTGGGGAGACTGCCGCAGTGCCGATGGCTCGCCGTCGGGGCCCTCGGCATAGACGGCACTTTGCGGCCAGTACAACTCGATCACTCGGAGGGCCACTTGCTTGCCCGACACGGCGTCGGGTGCGCCTCGCAGTGGACTGGACGATTCGGCCACCACGTCGATGAGCGCCAGCAGCGTGGCGAGTTTGTAGGTGGCCGACTTGCGGCCCGTCTCCACCAGCGACAGCACCTTCTCGGCGAAGCGGAGGCCACCATCGTCTGCCACGACGCTCACGGTAGCGAGTGCGTGTTGGCCGACGACGTCGTGAGCCGGGCGCGGTATCGAACCGATACCAGCGCAGGCGTGGCCATGGCGCTTCGGCTCACCGAGAGCGAACAACAAGCTCTGCGCGAGCGGGCAGAGGTTGAGGGAATCTCGATGCAAGAGGCCGCTCGTCGGGCCATTCGCGAGTTCGTTTCACGCGGGGAGCATCGAGATCGTGTCGCCATTGCGGCGAGAACGGTGATGACGACTCATGCCGAGGCGATTCGTTGCAGCGGACAACCCCGATCTGGGTGAGATCACGACGTTCCTCGGGCGCCTCCTCAGGCGCCTGTAGGCCTTCCTTGGGGGCATGGCATGAACCGTCGAGCAGTCTGGGCTCATGGCCCACCTGGGTGAACGTCAGGCGACGTCGAGGAACTTCCGCAGTGCTCGGCGGATGATCTCGCTGGCTGAGGTGTGGTCGGCCTTCGCCCGGGCTTCGATGGCCGAGCGGAGCTCGGGATCGATGCGGACCGGCACAACTTCTGCAGGACCTGATCCCATTGCGGGCCGACCGCGTCGCCGGACCTTGAGATGCTCGACGTCGTAGTCGGTCGACGCGACTTCGTCGGCCAAGGCATCGAGTTCTGCCTCGGTCAGTGTTCTTCCGGTCTTTGTCGTGTGTCGGGTCATGGCGTTGGGTCCTCCGCAGTCGGAAGTAGTTCGAAAAACACCGCTCGCAGTTGCATGGCGTGGATCACCAGCTCGACGTTGGTTGCGAGTTCGAGCCAGATGACCTCGATGAGGCTGCCCGACAGGTCGGGCCCAAGGCGAGAACCTTGGGCGGGTCAGCCTCGGGATCGAGGTCGGCGATGACCGGCGCGTGCTCGACGGCATGCTCGACGTCCCCGGTGCTGTAGCCGTGCTTGAACGCTGAACGGTGGAACTCCACACCGCTTTAGCGTATTACAAAAAGTCTGGGGTGCGCGCTCCCCTCGAACCCAACCCTCCAAGACCTTGTGACGCCTGACACCTCGCCTGTGGGACAATCCACAGATGCCCTTCAGCGATGTGGTGACGCCCGAAGACCTGCTGAGCGCGGATGGTCCGGCCTGGCTCACCCAGGCGCTGCAGCGAGCCGGCCTCGCCGACGGTGCCACCGTGACGGCAGTGTCGGGCCGGCCTATCGGCACCGGTCAGGTGGGCGACAGTTACCGCTTCGAACTCACCTGGAGCGACCCGTCGACGGCCGCCTCCACCGACGCCTCTGCCAACCGCCCGTCGACCGTCGTCGGCAAGTTTCCCTCCACCGATCCCGTCAGCCGCGCCACCGCCCGCATGGTGCAGACCTACGAGCGTGAAGTCGGCTTCTACCGTCAGTTGCATGCGCAGGTGAGCATCCCCACACCCACGCCCTACCACGCCGCCATCATCGACGAGTCGGGTGACTTCACGGTGATCATGTCGGACGTCGTCGGCGCCAGCCAGGGCGATCAGTTGGGTGGCTGCGGTGTGGTCGAAGGCGAGTTGATGGCGGTGGCCGCCGCCCGGCTGCACGGCCCCACTTGGGGTGCCGACACCCGGTTCCTCGACTGCGCGTGGTTGGGTCGCCCCACCACCTCCGACGTGAACGACCGTCAGACCCTGTATCAGTTGGTGCTGTCGGGCTTCCTCGACCGCTACCGCCAACGCCTGGGCGACGACGTGTGCGATGTGGTGTCGTGGTTGTCCACTCGCATGGTGGACGCCTGGGAGGCCAATGCCGCACTCGGCATTCCCCCGTGTGTGGTGCACGGTGACTATCGCCTCGACAACATGCTGTTCCGCTACGACCCGACCGGCACCGCCGTCGACGTGACCGTGGTGGACTGGCAGACCGCTGGCGTTGGGAGTGGTCCCAGCGACCTCGCCTACGGCGTGGGTTCGGGTCTGCCGGCCGAGCTTCGTCGTCAGCACGAACGAACTTTGTTCGACCGGTACTGCGACGAGTTGGAGACCCTGGTGCCCGCGGGAGCGGTGGACCGCACGGCGCTGTGGCAGGGCTACCGCCTGGGGTCGTGCAGTGGCCTGGTGATGGCCGTCACGGCGTCCATGATCGTGGGGAGAACCGACCGAGGCGACGAGATGTTCTGCGTGATGACCGAACGTCACGCCCAGCAGATGCTGGACCTCGGTTTCGCCGACCTCGTGTGACGCCGGGTAGCGCAATACGTTGAATGCCAGAGCGATAGAACGCATTGTAAGACGTTAATCTGCTTTATAACGCACAGTCTTGTGCGATCGGAGGTGGTTCACATAGCCAAGCGCACGATCTCACTCAGCCGCCCAAGTGCCGATGCGCTCGCTGTGTTGGGCCAGCAGATCCACGAGGCTCGCCTCGACAAGGGGTGGACAGTGGTCGACACCGCCGGTCGTTTGGGTGTGGACCCTCGTACGGTGCGAGCCATCGAACAGGGTTCGCCGACGGTCACGATCGGCACGGTGTTCAACGCAGCGTTCCTGCTCGGTGTGAACCTGTTCGGTCTCGACGCGCAGGCCTTGGCCGAAGCCCGCCGACGTGGCGAGGTCACCCTTGCGTTGCTGCCCCAAAGGGTGCGGCCGATGAGACGGGACCGGTTCGATGGCATCGACTTCTGACCGACCCCGCAGGGCGTATGTGTGGGTGTGGCTTCCAGGGAACACCGAGCCGGTGCTTGCAGGCGCGCTGGAAGCGAGAAGGCCCCGAGGTAAGCGATCGCGGTCGGTGACGGGTGGTGGGCCGTTCGATTTCGCCTACAGCCCTTCGTATCTCGAACGCCCCGATGCCCTCAGCCTGTACGCGCCTGAGTTGCCACTGGTGAGGGGATGGCAGGAGCCCGCCGATGAACGGTCGATGGCGGGATGCCTGCGCGACGGGAGCCCTGACTCGTGGGGCCAGCGTGTCATCGACAATCGACTGTTGGCCGCACAGGGGTCCGCCACCAACGACGTCGAGATCGACGATCTGACCTATCTGTTGGAGTCCGGCTCGAACCGGATCGGGGCGTTGGACTTCCAGACCAGCAGTACCGACTACGTCCCTCGTCAGACCACAGCGACACTCGACGAACTGCATCGTGCCGCACAGGCTTTGGAGAACGGCACGCTGACGCCTGAGTTGGCGGTGGCGCTCATCGAAGGCACCGCCGTGGGCGGCGCGCGACCCAAAGTGCTCGTCGCTGGCGACAGCGGCCGTGAGTACATCGCCAAGTTGTCGCTGTCGTCGGACCCATACCCAGTGGTGAAGGCCGAGGCGCTCGGCATGGACCTCGCTCGTCGTGTGGGGGTACCTGTGCCTCACACCGACATCGTTCGGTCGTTGGGTCGCGATGTCCTGCTCGTGGAGCGTTTCGATCGGCCAGGCGACGGGACTCGACGGATGATGGTGTCGGCCTTGACGTTGCTCGGCTTTTCCGACTTTCTCGGCGCCCGTTGGTCCAGTTACCCCGAAGTGCTCGACAGACTCCACCAACTCGCACCCCCAGGGGTCGGCAGCCTGGGTCGGGCACTGCTCGAGCGGATCATCCTGAACGTCCTGATCGGCAACACCGACGACCACGCCCGCAACCATGCGGTGTTCTGGGACGGCCGACACGCGGAACTCACCCCGGCCTATGACCTGTGCCCACAGTTGCGAAACGGTCGTGAGGCGAACCAGGCGATGGACATCGGCCGCGCAGCGTCGTCGATGGTGCAGGGGGCCAGGGCCAGCAATCGTTCGACCGTGGTATCGGCTGCAGCCGACTACGGCGTCACGCCGACCGAGGCCGCCGCTGCCTTCGACCGTCAGGTCGACATCATTCGTAGCGAGTGGGATGACGCTGTCGAGGCTGCCCGACTGACCCGACGAGAGGCGGCCCTTCTCTACAAGCGCCAGGTGTTGAACGACTATGCGCTGTCCTGAGGGATGGATCAGTGCTCAGCCGGCGTCGACGCCTCGCGCAGGGAGGAAGCGCAGCGCGGCGGCCGAGCCGATGAGCGCCACGATGGACACCACGAGGCAGGCCGTGCCGAAGCCGTGCATGAACGAGTCGCTGACCGCCTGCGCCACGCTGGCCTGCACGGCCTCGGGGCTCTGCTGGCTCACGGCATAGGCGGCGCCCACCGAATCCTTCGCCTGGTCGAACACCCCCTGGGGCAGTGCCTGCACCAGGCCGGGGATGCCGGTGAACAACTCGCCCAGGCGTGGCGAGTACAGGCTCACGAACACCGAACCGGTGACCGCCACACCCAACGTTCCGCCCACCTCACGGGACAGGTCGTTCACCGCCGAACCCACACCGGCTTTGGCTCGGGGCAGGGAACCCATGACGGCCTCGGTGGCGGGTGAGGTGACCAGTGCCAAGCCGTTGGCCATGAGCAGCATGGCGATGATGATGACGCCCCAGTAGGCGGCGTCGGCTTCGATGCGGCTCATGATGAAGAAGCCGACCGACATGTTGAACAGGCCCAGTGCCACCACCCGCGTGGTGCCCCAGCGCAGAGCTGCCCGTGCCGCCAGAGGGGCGGTGATGCCGGCACCCACGGCGAATGGCAGCGTGCGCAGTCCCGACTCGAGGGGGCTGTAGCCGCGCACGAACTGGAAGTACTGCGTCACCAGGAACGTGAACCCGAACAGGCTGAAGAAGGCGATGCCGATGGAGCCGGTCGCGGCGCTGAAGCGGGCGATGCGGAAGAACCGGACGTCGAGCAACGGGTCGGTGCGGCGTGACTCGAACCGGATGAACAACCCGAGTGCCAGGAGCGATACGGCGAAGCCCAGGTTGCTGTTGAGACTGCCCCAACCCCAGTGCGGCGACTCGATGACCGTGTACACCAACGCCCCCACGGCGACGATGGAGAACACCAGTCCCGGCACGTCGAACGCGCCGCCGTGGTCACTGCGCGAGTCGGGTACGAGGAAGTGGCCGGCCACCAGGGCGATGGCCACGATGGGAATGTTCACGAGAAACATGGAGCCCCACCAGAAGTGCTCCAGCAGGAAGCCGCCGGTGACGGGTCCGAAGGCCACCGCCATACCCGAGACCGCCGACCACAGGCCGATGGCCTTGGCACGCTCGACCGGGTCGATGAACAGGTTGGTGATGATGGCCAACGTGGCGGGAAACACCAGTGCCGCACCTATACCCATGGCACCTCGCCAGGCGATGAGGCCACCGGCCGAGTCGGTGAAGGCGGCGAACCCGCTGAAGAGGGCGAACAGGATGAGGCCCACCTGCAGTACTCGCTTGCGGCCCAGGCGGTCGCCGAGCGCCCCGCCCGCCAGCAGCAGGCACGAGAACACCAGGGCGTACGAGTCGACGATCCACTGCAGCGAGGTGACCGAGGCGTCGAGTTCACGCTGCAAGGTGGGCAGGGCGACGTTCACGATGAGGTTGTCCACCACCACCATGAACACGCTGAGGCTGAGGACCGCCAGGACCCACCAGCGACGCTCGTAGGCGCGGCGGTGCACAGCCGACTGGAACTGGGGTGGCGACGACAATGACGACGACATACTTGACAGTGTCTACTAGCGCGCTAGACGGTGTCAAGGCCTACGCTTCGATCATGTCCGTGCAACGAGCAGTGCTGGACGCTGCACTGGAGATCATCGGCACCGAGGGCCCCGATGCCGTGTCCATGCGCGAGGTGGCCCGGCGAGCGGGCGTGAGCCATCAGGCGCCGTATCACCACTTCGGCGACCGTGCCGGCATCTTCGCCGCCATCGCGGCCGAGGGGTTCGGCGTGCTGGCCGACGAGATTCGCCAGGCCTTGGAACCTGCCGACCGCCCGGCGAGGCGGTGTTTTGCCGCCTACGTGCGTCTGGCTCGCCAGCATCCGGGGCACTTCCGGGTGATGTTCCGGTCCGACCTGGCCGGGATCGCGACCCACGAGGCCACCGGTGCTGCGGCCGAGGCCACCTTCACCGAGGTGCTGAACATGGTGGCCCGCACCGTGGGGCGCACTCTCGACGAAGCCCAGACCTACACGTGGGCGACGCTGATGTGGTCGACGGCGCACGGCTTGGCCACGTTGCTGGTGGACGGGCCGCTACAGGCCCGCCTGCCCGAGGGCACGGACCTCGAACAGCACATCGCCGACGTGATCGAACTGATGAGCGCGATGGTGGACAGTCAGGCGCCGTAGCGCGTGAACGTTGTACTGACGAGTGCATGGATCTTGTAGTGAAGGCTGCAGGAATCTTGTAGTCGCAGTCTGGTTTCCACTGCTGAACCTGCGCTGATCTTGCGCATATCCGTGCTCTGATAGGAAAGCGCCGTGGATGAGACAGGACAAACCCCAGTCGAGGACGGTGAGCGTGCGGAGTCGAGCAGCGCTGAGGCGCTGACTGCCGAACAGGAGCAGCCTTCACCGGGACTTGGGGATCCTCTGATCGGCGGTGCGCAGGCCGCATCCATGGCGCCGGCACCGTGGACGGTGTCAGCCGTGGTGCAAGACCAGGTCTGCTACGCCCTGGCCGTCAACCGGCATCCCATCATCCACTCGCTGAAGATTGCCGGCGTTGCTCCGACTTCCAGTGGCCAACTCACTGTCAGCGTGAGTTCGGCGTGGGGGCGCGATGGTCGACCTCCGCTGATCGAGGCCGCCTTCACGGTTGACGCACCCAAGCCGAACCAGCTCGTGGAATTGTCGCCGGTGTCGTCGGTGAAGCTGGATGACATTGCCATGGCCGAACTCGAGACCGCCTCAGATGCTGAGTTGACCATCACGGTCACAGATGGCACGCACGAGATCAGCCAGCGTCATGAGTTCCGCGTGTTCGCCCGGACCCAGTGGATCAACAGTCGCGGGATCAGGGAGTTGACAGCGGCGTTTGTGCAACCGAACCATCCCGACGTCACCGACATCCTCAGCGCTGCGTCGGACCGTCTGCGGCGTGCCGGACTGGACCCTTCGATGAGCGGGTACCAGCAGGCAGCCAGCGGTCAGCAGCACCGGATCGCCCAGGCGATCTATGAGGAACTCTCCAGTCGGATCGATACCTACATCAACCCACCCGACGACTTCAACTCTCTGGGTCAGTTGCTGATGCCTCTGGACCAAGTGTTGGCCGAGCGGAAAGGCACGTGTATCGACCTCGCCTGTGCGTACGCCTCGTGCATCGAACGCGCCGGACTTCACCCTGTCATCGTCATGATCATGGGTCATGCGTTCCCTGGCTATTTCGCCAACGAGGTACACGCCAGTCGCGCCTACGTAGACACCTGGGGCGAAGTCGTGAACTTGGTCGACTCCCAACTTCTGGTTTCCATGGAGTCGACGCTCATGCCGCTTGACGCGAGTTGGGAGCAAGCGCTTGCGCAGGGGAGGGCGAACATCAACGAGGCGACCATGGAGGGCCTCATCGATGTCAGGCTGGCCCATCTTGAAGGGGTGAGGTCGCTGCCGTCGCGAGTGATCCGTAACGGTGAACTCGTGGTCGTGATCGACAACGGCCCCTCCAAGCCACCGGTCATCGAGCGTCGTGACCCGATCACACGCAAGTTGTTGCCCGATGTGGTGCCGGCTCGTGTGCAGCAGTGGAAGAACACGTTGCTGGACCTGTCGTTCCGCAACCGACTGTTGAACCTGAACACCACCCGTACCGGTCTGCGTCTGTTGCCGCCGGTGAACTTGCTGGGTCATCTCGAAGACCTCATGGCCAACGGCGACGCCGTTCAGGTGATCCCAGCGGACCTCCTGAACGCAGTACAGATGGGCAGTATCCCCGAAGGTAAGCAACGCATCGCCCAGAACCTGAACGACGAGTTCTTCTCGGAGGCGCTCAATCACGGTCGCACCTTGTTCAGCACTCTGGATTCGGGAACGTTCAAGACGCGGGCCCGTCGCCTCATCTCTGACGCCCGAGTGGCCGAGGAGGACGGCGGGGCGAACAACTTGTACCTGACCATCGGCTCGGTGCAGTGGGGCGACGCCTACGGAGACTTCCATTCACCGGTGTTCCTGGTCCCCTTGCGAATGGCATTGGCTCGAGGTGACCGTGGCCTCGTGATGAAGGCCGACGAGCAGCAGTCCACGGTGCCCAACTACTGCCTCATCGAAGCACTGCGCGCACGTGAGCAACTGTCGTTGGCGTGGTTCGGCGACGACATGTCCGACGAGTTCGGTCTGGATGTGGACAAGGGTCTGAATGAACTGCGACGCGAGTTCCGTGAGCGTGGCCTTGACGCAAAGGGGTTCATCGTGAATCCCAGCGCCTCCATTGCGCTGCTGGACTTCAAGAAGTTCCGGCTGTGGAAGGACCTGAACGATCATTGGAAGGACTTCGCCAAGTCACCCCTGGTGAAGCACCTCATCGAGACACCACGCCTGAACTTCGTGGATGCTGCGGCGGCAACTCCTGCGCCGGCGGTTACCGATACGTCCATCCTCACACCTCAGCCTGCTGACGGTTCGCAGACCCGTGCCATCGTGCGTGCCTTGGCTGGCCACTCGTTCGTTCTGGAAGGACCTCCCGGAACCGGCAAGAGCCAGACCATCACCAACATGCTCGCCAACGCCATGCGCACTGGTAAGCGAGTGCTGTTCGTGGCCGAGAAGCAGGCGGCCCTGGGTGTGGTGCACGAACGCCTGCAGGCGGTGGGGCTGGGGCCGTACTGCCTGGAACTACATGACCGGGGCACCACACCCGAAGCGTTGAGGCAGCAGATGCGCACGGCACTGGAACAGAATCCGACACTGGATCAACGCGGCTTCGACATGCTGGAGCAGGACTTCGCCGTGGCCGCAGGGCAACTGGATCAGTACCGCAGGGGAGTGCACGAACCCGGTGAGGCCGGCTTCAGTTTCGCCACTGCCTATGAGGAGTTGACGCAGTTGGGCGCCGGCCCAGTGGCTGTGGTGCCGCGTGAGGCGATGAAGGTCGGTTTTGAACGCCTGGAGGGTCTCCGTAGGTCCCTGCTGGACGTCGACGATCTGGCCAGCGTGGCACGTGTTCGTCCTGATCACCCGTGGATGTTGGCGCGGGGGGTGCAGTTCGAGCAGTTGGACCGGGCTCGCCTGGCAGAGATCGTGAACGGTGTGCGGTCCGTCGTCGGTCCGTTGAAGGCGGCCGACGAGGGGTTCGCCGCCCTGTTGGCATCACCCACATCTCTGGAAGAACTGCGGCAACTCGCATCGCTACTGGCGGTGCAGACGCTGTGCGGCCCGGCTGTGAACAGCGATCTCGCTCGCGTGTTGGCGGCCAACTGGAACACCGAGTTCGCTTCCGCCCTCGAAACGCTGACCACCGCTCTCACCGAACTGGGGGCCGAGTTCGCCGGTCATGAGGCCGAGGTGCTGCGCACCGACCTGCGTGCGCGTGCCACCGCCGTGGCCGAGGCCGCCGATTCTGGCTTCCTGGGGCTGGGCAAGAAGGGTCGCGTGCAGAAGCAGTTGGGCGACCTCGCCCAGGTGATCGGCCACAAGGACGACCCGGCGGCCGCTACTCGACGCATGGACATGCTCGCCAGGCTGAGCGACACGGTGCGTACTGCATGGACGACCATCGGTGGTCTGGCCGCATCGGGTGCCTTGGGTGACCGGGTCCCGCTGACCAGTGATGACCTGGTCGGGCTTCGCCAGCGTGCCGACCGCGTCCGTGAGGCCGCCAATGCAGCGGCCATAGGAGGCCGGTTTGGTGAGGCTGTCCGGACGTGGATGGCGACGGGTCGCCCGGTGCCACCTTCGATGGCCGAGCAGGTCGAGTTGTTGTCGGCACATCTGGAGGCCTTGGCAGGACTGATGGACGCCACCAACGAGTCCTTGCAGGCCTGGGCAGGCGACCGGGGTGTGGTGGCTGCTGCTGTGCAGTCGTGCGATGGCGCCTGGGCGCAGGATGTGAACAACGGGACCTATCTGGAACTGCAGCGCTGGCTGCGCCTTCAGTTGCTACTGCAAGCGTTGCGCGAGTTGTCCATGACCGACTTCTGTCAGAAATTGGAGCGGGGCGAGATTGCAGGCCGGGATGCCCCCGACGCCTTCGAACGTGGCCTGTTGATGACGACGATGCAGATGCAGGCCGAGGCCCTGAACCTCGATGTGTTCGACCGCGGTCTTCACGACCAACGGGTGAATCGCTTCATCGACCTCATGACACGGCGCAGTGTTGTGGCTCGTGAGGTGATTCCGTTCGAGTTGTCGCGGTCACGCAAGGTTGCGGGCAACGTGGATGTTGGCCGGGTGGGTGAGTTCAGGCGCTACGTGTCGGCTCCGGGCCGGCGGCGTAGCAAGTCCGTTCGGCACCTCATCTCCACCTACCCGGAGATCGTCAGCGATCTCACGCCGTGCTTCCTCATGTCGCCCGACTCGGTGGCTCAGTTCGTGCCGCCGGGAACCGTGGAGTTCGACATCGCCGTGTTCGACGAGGCGTCGCAGATCACCGTGGCCGATGCCATCGGTGTGATGGGACGTGCACGGTCGGTGGTGATCGTGGGTGACTCGAAGCAGATGCCACCGACGCGCGTTGGTGTGTTCGGTGGCAACGAGGACGATGCTCCAGTGGAGTTGGGTGAGGACTTCGTGGAAGAGGAGTCCATTCTGGAAGAGGTGCTGCAGGCAGGCTTCGACCAGGAGTGGCTGACGTGGCACTACCGCAGCCAGGACGAGTCGTTGATCACGTTCTCCAACGATCACTACTACGAGAGCCGACTGGCTTCGTTCCCAGCGCCGCAGCGTCTCCGTGATGGTTGTGGCCTGCGGTACCGGCGGGTGGAGGGCCAGTTCGATCACGGCGGGACGAGGACCAACGCGTTGGAGGCTCAGGCGATCATCGACGAGTTGCTCGTCCGTCTCGATGATCCGGCTTACGAAGGTCAGACCTTTGGTGTGATCACGTTGAACATGCAGCAACGGCGCCTCGTCGAGTCGATGTTGGACGATCATGCGCACCCGGTGATTCGTGCCATGCGGGAGACCGAGGATCCTGAGCAACGACTGTTCGTGCTGAACCTCGAGAACGTGCAGGGCCGCGAACGCGACGTGATCTTGCTGGGCACCTCTTTCTCGAAGCGCTCCAACGGGAGTGCCATGCCCATGAACTTCGGACCCTTGACACAACGTGGTGGTGAGAAGCGTCTGAACGTGGCCATCACCCGGGCGCGACGCCAACTCGTGGTGGTGTCGTCATTCGATCCCGAGGAGATGCGTGATCCGAACTCGCTGGGCATGATCCACCTCAAGACCTTCTTGGAGAGGGCGCGCGATCTGAACCGGGCGGCAGATGACGAGCCTGTTCAGTCGTCACACGCCACCAGTCGATTCGTGGGTGAACTCGC
>CAYMUC010000075.1:0-14879 GCA_964393535.1 uncultured Ilumatobacteraceae bacterium
GTCTTGCTGGTCTTCATCTTCGGCATGGCTGCCTTCCTCCAGGGTCAGGGGGTCGGTTCTGGTTCGGCGTCGCCGGATGCCTCGGTGCTCTCAGAGGCTTCGGCGCCATCGGACGACGGCTTCTTGGGTGCGGGGGCTCGCTTCTCGGGTGCCAACACCATGGTCATGTTCCGGCCTTCCAGTCGGGCTTGTGACTCGACCTTGCCGAGCGGACCCACCTGCTCGATGACACCGTCGAGAATTCTCGAACCCAACTCCGGGTGCGCCATCTCGCGCCCACGGAACTGCAGGGTCACCTTCACCTTGTGTCCGTCGTTGAGGAACTCCTGGACATGACGCACCTTGGTGTCGAAGTCGCCCTTGCCGATCTTCGGCCGGAACTTCACCTCTTTCACCGAGATGTGACTGGCTTTGCGCCGCGACTCTTTCGCCTTCTGCGATTCTTCGTAGCGGAACTTGCCGTAGTCCATGATGCGACACACGGGCGGACTGGCCGCCGGAGCGACTTCCACGAGGTCGAGATCCATCTGGCGGGCCAGGCTGAGCGCTTCGGGCAGTGCCTTGATGCCCAACTGGGCACCATCGGGTCCGATGAGGCGCACTTCACGAGCACGAATGCGCTCGTTGTACCGAGGCTCGTTGGTCGGCGGGGCTATGGCTGGTCACTCCTGTGCAACGGGGCGGTCCTCCCTGGTCGTGTGGGTCGGAGCGAAGCCAACACCACGCGGAACGACCTGCTGTCGGCCTCGACCGACCTCGTGCCACCTGTTGACCTGGACGCACTCCCCCACTCGACACCGCCGATGTGCATGCCGGAACGAGTGTTGGGGTGGCCGGGTGGGGATCGGATGTCACCGCACTGACTGTGGTGACTCGTGACCCCTCTTCGCCTCAATTGTCGGGCGGTACGCTACCAGGCCGTGAGCGACGTCGACACCGGTGAGCACGGGGACCATTTCGAGGATGCCGAACGGGCACTGGCCGACGCCCGCGCTCGTCTGGCCGAGATCCCCGCTGCAACCGTGGTGGCCAACCACGCCATAGGCCTCTACGAGCTGGCCGCCATCCACCTCTCGAGTCAACCCGCCGATCTCGTCCAGGCTTCGTTGGCGATCGATGCCCTGGGCGGCGTGCTGGACGCCGTGGGGGCCCGTCTCGGTGACGACGGCTCGACCCTGGAGCAGGCGCTGACCACCATTCGACTGGCGTTCGTGAGCCTCAGCGACGGGTGAGCGCCGTCGCCTCCCAGTGCCCGAGGCGGCCCACGCGCCGACACCGTACGACGGTGCCGACTGCGATGGTCCTGGTGCCATCGGCGATGTCGAGGCAGTGAAAGCCAAGGACTTCCCCACCGTCGAGCACTTCCACCGACCCCCAGCCGACCTCGCGATCGAACTCGGTGACGACGGCATCCACCTCGAGTCGGGTCACGGCACGATCTTGGAGATGGGAAGTTCGATGATGCCCGTGGCACCCGCGTCCTTCAGTGCGGGGATGAGCACATTGATCTCGGCCTTGGGCACCACCGTCTCCACGGCATAACCACCGCTGTGCGCCAACTCCGACACCGACGGGGCATCCAGAGAGGGCAGCAGGCTGACCACCGCCTCGTACTGGGCTTCGGACACGTTCATCTTCACCAGCACCTGGCTACGGGCTTCCAACGTTCCCTTGAGCAACGCCATGAGTTGCGACATGGCGTGGCGCTTGTTTGGATCGGCGTACGCCTGCGGGTGGGCCACCACCTCGGTGTAACTGGTGAGCATGGTGTCGAGAATGCGCAGGCCGGCGGCGCGCAGGGCCCGGCCGGTCTCGGTGATGTCCACGATGCAATCGGCGATGTCGGGGATCTTCGCCTCGCTGGCTCCATACGACAGGCGAACATCGGCATCGATTCCCCGTTCGGCGAAGAACCGCCTGGTCATCTCGGGATACTCGGTGGACACCCGCACACCCTGATGGAGATCCTCCACCCTCTGGACCGGTGAGTCGGCCGCCACGGCCACGACCACGCGCACCGGGTTGCTGGTCGCCTTCGAGTACTTGAGCTCTCCCAGACTGACGACCTCGCTGGAGGTCTCCTCCACCCAGTCGCGACCGGTGATACCCAGGTCGAAGAGTCCCTCGGCCACGTAGGTCGGAATCTCCTGAGGCCGCAAGATGCGGACATCGAGGACTCGGGGATCGTTGATGGTGGCTTTGTAGTCCACCGACGACGAGCGGTGCACGGTGAGGTCGGCAGCGTCGAAGAGTTCCAGCGTGGCCCGCTCGAGGGAGCCTTTGGGGAGGACCAGTTTCAGCACGTCGGGCGAGGCTATCTGACGAGACTCATCGAGCACCGACCTCGCTGTGAGGGGCTGGTGCATCAGCGAGAAGCGCCAGAGCGTGCGGCACGACATCGAGCACGGCCTCGAGTTGCTCCACGCAGCCCACCGGGCTGCCAGGGGTGTTCAGGATCAACACCGGGCCTCGGACTCCGGCCACACCACGCGACAGGCGTCCAAGGGGGTTCACGAGGCGCATCGCCTCAGCGAGGCCGGGAGCCTCGCGCTCGATCACGTCGCGGGTGCCCTCGGGGGTCTGATCCCGTGGACCGAAACCGGTACCTCCGGTCGTCACGATGACGCCGCGAAACTGCTGACACATCTCGACGAGCACCCTGGCGACCTCGTGTCGACCGTCGGCTGTCACCCGATGCTCGACAACAGTGAAGCCGGCATCGGTGAGTCGCGCCACCAGAGCCACTCCCGAGCGGTCCTCACGCGTTCCGGCGATGACGCCATCGCTGACCGTGAGCACCTTCGCCGAAGGCGCCTGTTTCGAGGTGGTGTTCGACGAGCTGTTCACTGGGACTCACCGTATCCGAGTCGTTCACCTGGTCCGGGACGGGCACCTCGCAACCACTCGACGGCCGGCATGGGACGCTTTCCTTCGGGTTGGACCTCGACGAGTTGCAGCCAACCGTCCCTCGTGGCAACCCGATCCTCGACCAACTCGCCCGGGCGAGCCGTGTCCGAGGCTCCCTGGCCCGGGGAGGCGGCGGTGATCCGGAGTCGTCGTCCACGAAAGGTGGTGGAGGCCCCGCCCACCCGGATGAGACGGTCCAGTTCGACGGCGGTTCGCGACCAGTCGAGGATGAACTCAGCGGGTGCCAACTTGGACGCATACGTGGCCTCACCCTCTTGGGGTCGGGCCTGAGCCAACCCTGCCGTGATCTGTTCGACCAGCAGAGCACTGCCTCGGTGCGCCAGTTCGGATCGCAGATCGGCCGCCGTGGTGGACGTGGTGATGGGCACCTCCACACAACCGAGCACCGGGCCGGTGTCGAGGCCTTCTTCCAGCTGCATCAAACACACCCCGGTACGGGTATCGCCTGCCATGAGGGCCCGCTCGACCGGTGCTGCCCCGCGCCATCGCGGCAGAAGCGACAGGTGGAGATTCACCATGGGCAGGGCCTCGAGCACCGGCCGCCTGATGAGCTGACCGAAGGCCACCACCACACCCACCTCGGCACCGACGCTCAGAACGTCGTTGACGTCATGGCTGACGGGGATGCCCAACTCGAGGGCCGCAGCCTTTACCGGACTGGGCGACAGAGCACTTCCACGACCCCGCCGGGCGTCGGGACGAGTGATCACCACAGCCACCTCGACCCCCGCCGCGATCAGAGATCGCAACGGCACCACCGACAACTCGGGGGTACCCAGATAGGCCACTCGCCGGATCGGCCCCTCGGGGAGGGCGGCAAGACCGCTCACCGCAGGCGGAGGCGCCGAGCAGGACGATCTTCGGCGGCCGGTTGCTCCTGGAGACGCCGGTACTCGGCCAGGGCCTCGCGTCGTTGATCGGGAGTCATGCGATCGAACATGAGCACACCATCGAGGTGGTCGAGTTCGTGTTGGAACAGACGGCCCAACAACTCGTCGGCCTCGATCTCGATCTCGTTGCCCTCGAGCGTCCAGCCCTTCATCAGCACTTCGGCTGGTCGAACCATCTCCACGAACAGTCCAGGGATGGACAGGCAGCCTTCGTCGTACACCCATTCTCCGCGGCTCTCGACGATGTGGGGGTTCACGATGGCCACCGGGTCGTCGTCGAGATCCCAGACGAACACCTTCTTGCGCACACCGATCTGCGGGGCAGCGAGTCCGATGCCGTTGCCGCAGGTGTACAACGTGTCGAACATCTCCTCCACCAGGCGGACCACCTTGGCGTCGATGTTCACCACCTCGGCGGCAGGTGAGGTGAGCACCGGGTCGCCGAACGTGCGGATGTCGTGGGCCATGTCTGCGAGGCTAGCCACGAGATGACGCGCCGACAGCCCGAACCCCGCCGTGACCGATCTCTTGGGCACTACTTCTCGTCCGAACCTTCGGCGAGTTCGGCGCCTCGGCGAATTCGCGTGTCACTGGACGACTTGGACCTCGAGTTGGACACCGACCGAGGCGTGTTCAGCCACGGTCGACTGGACACCGGCACCGAGCTCCTGCTGCGAAGGGGCGGCGAGCCGCGGGTCGGC
The DNA here is from genome assembly GCA_964393535.1 of uncultured Ilumatobacteraceae bacterium. Lineage (GTDB taxonomy): Bacteria > Actinomycetota > Acidimicrobiia > Acidimicrobiales > Ilumatobacteraceae > CAYMUC01. Next base: position 4,520 of record CAYMUC010000075.1, read on the forward strand.
CCCGGCGATCACGTCTTGGATCTGGGCTGCGGAGCCGGCGCCATTGCCGTGGTGCTGGCCCGTCGAGCACCGGCCGCCACGGTGTGGGCCGTGGATGTGAACGAGCGCGCACGAGCGCTGTGCCAGGCCAATGCCGAGCGCCTGGGTTGCACTGGCGTGCGGGTGGTCGATCCGACCGAGGTACCTCCTTGGGTGCGCTTCACCGAGATCTGGTCGAACCCACCGATCCGGATCGGCAAAGCGGCTCTGCACGAACTGCTCGATGTGTGGTTGACCCGTCTCTCCCCCGATGGCCGTGCGGTGCTGGTGGTACAGAAGCATCTGGGCGCGGACTCGCTGGCGACGTGGTTGAGCGGACGCGGCTTCGACGTCCGTCGACTGGCGTCGTCGCAGGGTTACCGGTTGATGGAGCTACAGCCGTGGCGGATCCACGACCACCCGACAGCGTGAGCGGGGTGGTCGTGGCACCGACGCCAGGGCTGAAGCCAGTGCATCGGCCGAGGTAGCCCGAAGCAAGTACCGCCCGTCAGCAGGCCCCATGATTCGCAGTGCACTGCCCACGTGGGAGCGAAGAGCATCCACCCAGGCGTCGGAACCCGCCCCCTCCACCGTGGCGACGGCACCCGAAGGTGGCCACCCGAGGTCGGCGCGCCGCGCCAACTCGGGTGGGGCCAATCGGTCCAGATCGACCGCCTGCACCGCACGGAACACGGGATGATCGGGAAGAGCCGTCTGGACCACCAGTCGTCCTCCCCCGCTGCGCGGTCCGACCAGGCGTGCTGCCCTGGCGAGGAGTGACACCACCTGTTCCTCGGCGCGATAGCGAGGAGCGAGTACCTCGGAGTCGAGATCGCAGAACACCACCACATCGGCTCGCCGCACACGATGCAGTGTGGCCTCGGTCCCCACGATCACGCCCGCCTGTGTCCAGGCGTATTGTTCAGGCTCGCCCCTCGTGGCCGTCACCTCGACCACGGGCCGGCGAGCCGCAGCCTCCACTTCTCGCCTCAGGCGGGCCAGACCGGGACGCAACACTGTCAAGGCCGAGGCCCCACACTCTGTGCACACAGGCGGACGCTCGGTACCGCAACGCCGGCACACCAGCGAGAAGTCGTCGCGCTGCGACACGGCCGCGTCGCATGACGCACACCGCACGATGGCCGTGCATCCCCGACACGCGAGGAGGCGGGCCTGGCCGGTGGTGTTCGAGACACACACCACGCGTCGATCGGGGTCGGCGAGCCACTGACGGACCAGGGGCGTGAGCGGTGACCGGTCCCAGGGTGGACGATCACCCACATCGGCGATATCGAGCACCGGCCACGCCTCGCGCTCATCGTCACGCGATGGTCGCCACGCCAGGCCCTCCCGGTACTGCGCCACCACCGACGGGCACGGCGACACCATCAGGACCGGTACACCAGCCCGCCGGGCCCGCTCGAGAGCCACGGTGGGGGCATGCCAGGTGGGGGCGCGTTCCTCGTGATGGGCTTCATCGTGTTCGTCCAGCACCACGATGCTGGCCATCCCGTCGCACGGACCCCACACGGCGTGACGAGCGCCGATCACGACGTCGACTCCTCCGGCCGCAGCCGCCCAGTCCTGAGGGAGTGTCGCCACGGACACCCCGTGTCGATCGAGACGGCGTGCCAGCACCTCGGCCTGACGCACGCCGGGTGTGACCACGAGCACCGGACCCTTCGAATGCGCAGCGGCGATGAGTGGCAGCACATCCCATGTCGGCGGCCAGCGGAGCAGCCCACCGCCCCGGTCCAGCACTGCCGACGCTGCGGGATGGGCCAGGTCGTTCCAGGATCCACCGGGCGCGAACCGCCGGGGCGAGGGACGGTGCTTGACGATGCGGGGAGGAGATGCCGCCACCAGAAGTGCCCGCCGAGGCCCACACCAATGGTGCGCCGCCCACTGCGACAACTCGACGATGTCGGCGGAGGGTCCTTCACTCACGAACTGGAGCACCGGACTGAGCCTCTCGACGGGAAGGGCGGGATCGGGTTCACCCAGGCCCACCACCCAACCGGTCACACGCCGGCGTTGCAGCACCACCCGCACCCGCGAACCGACCTGGAGCCGTGATCCCAACTCGTCGGGAACGAGGTAGTCGAACACGCGCTCCACCCCCGAGACATCGGGCGAGACCCGCGCGACCAACGGGGTGGACACGGGGCCGACGGTCAGAGCCCCAGGGCCGCCTTGAAATCGTCCAGCTTCGAGGTGTGTTCCCAGGTGAACTCGGGCAGCGAGCGGCCGAAGTGACCGTACGCGGCCGTGGTGCGGTAGATGGGCCGCATGAGGTCCAACTGGCGAACGATGGCGGCGGGCCTGAGGTCGAACACGTCGCGGACCGCATGCTCGATCAGTTCGTGGTCGATGGTCGAGGTGCCGAACGTCTCCACGAGGATGGAGATGGGCTGAGCCATGCCGATGGCGTACGCCACCTGGACCTCGCACCGCTTGGCGGCGCCTGAGGCCACGACATGCTTGGCCACCCATCGGGCGGCGTAGGCCGCCGAGCGGTCGACCTTGGACGGGTCCTTACCCGAGAACGCTCCCCCACCATGACGGCCCATTCCGCCGTAGGTGTCCACGATGATCTTGCGTCCGGTGAGACCGGTATCGGCATGAGGTCCGCCCAGCACGAAGGTGCCGGTTGGGTTCACGTACACGGCGTAGTCGTCGTCGGCGAACTGCTCGGGCACGACGGGCCGGATGACCTGCTCGATGAGATCGGGACGGATGACGGTGTCGCGGTCGATGCCCTGCTGATGCTGGGTGGACACCAGCACAGCGCGCAGGCGCACGGGACGGCCGTCTTCGTAATCGAAGGTGACCTGGGTCTTGCCGTCGGGACGCAGATAGGGCAGCACTCCGGACTTGCGCACCTCGGAGAGACGCTCGGCAAGGCGGTGGGCCGTCCAGATGGGCAGTGGCATGAGATCGGGCGTCTCGTCACACGCGTAACCGAACATCATGCCCTGATCACCGGCACCCTGGGCGGCCACCACGTCCTCGCCGGTACGACCACTGCGCAACTCTTCGGAACGGTCGACACCCTGCGCGATGTTCGGGCTCTGCTCGTCGATGGACACGATGACACCGCAGGTGTTGCCGTCGAAGCCATAGAGGGCGTTGTCGTAACCGATGTCCTTGATGACCTGGCGGGCCAACTTCGGAATGTCGACGTAGGCGGTGGTGGTGATCTCACCGGCCACCACGCACAACCCAGTGGTGAGCAGTGTCTCGCAGGCCACGCGTCCAGTGGGGTCTTCCGCGAGGATGGCGTCCAGCACGGCGTCGCTGACCTGATCGGCCATCTTGTCGGGGTGACCCTCGGTCACGCTCTCTGAAGTGAAGGTCCAGCGGCTCACGATGCTCCTGGTCGTACGTCGTAGGGAAACTCGAAGAGGATGGTCCGGTTCATCGGGGTGACACCGAGTCCAGCACCGCCACCACCGTATCCAGCACGGCGGCCGCCACCCGGCGTTTGTCACTGAGCGCCACCTCGGCAACGACACCGTCCGCATCGATGATCGTAACGGCATTCGTGTCGTACGCGAAGCCGACGCCCACAGCGCTGACATCGTTGGCGACGATCAAGTCGAGATTCTTCCGTTGCACCTTTGCTCGGGCGTTGTTCACGAGGTCGTCGGTCTCCGCCGCGAAGCCCACCAGGACCTGTCCGACGGATTTGGAGGCACCGAGGCCCGCCAGGATGTCGGGAGTGGGTTCCAGCACGATGGAGGGTGGCCCCTGATCTTTCTTCAGTTTGCGGTCACTGGGCTGGGCGGGTCGGAAATCGGCGACAGCCGCCGCCATGATGACCACGTCAGCCCCTGTCGCCGCTCGCTCCACGGCCGCTTGCATCTGCGCGGCCGTCTCCACAGCGATGACCTCCACACCAACGGGTACTGGCAGGTCCACAGTGGAGATGAGGGTGACTCGCGCCCCACGGGCCGTTGCCTCGGATGCCAGCGCGTACCCCTGCTTGCCGCTGGATCGATTGGCGATGACGCGCACGGCGTCGATGGGCTCGCGGGTGCCACCGGCGGTGATCACCACATGTCGGGACTCGAGGTCACGGGAGATGAACACCGACTCGACCGCCGCCACGATGCGTTCAGGTGAGGCAAGTCGGCCCTTGCCCACGTCGCCACCAGCCAGGCGCCCCTCGTCGGGCTCGACCACGATGACCCCGCGGGCACGCAACAGAGCGATGTTGGCCTGGACCGCTGGGTGTTCCCACATCTCGGTGTGCATGGCCGGGCAGACCACTACCGGCGCACGGGTGGCGATGAGCGTGTTGGTGAGCAGATCGGTGGACAGTCCGTGCGCATAGGCCGCCAGGACGCGAGCCGTCGCCGGGGCCACCACCACGACGTCGGCTCCCTGGCCGAGGCGCGTGTGCGGGATGGGCTCGGGTTCGTCCCACAGGCTGGTGCGCACCGGTTCGGAGGCCAGTGCCGAGAGCGTCACCTCGCCGATGAAGCGGGTGGCACCCCTGGTCATGACCGGTTGCACGTGCGCACCGGCGTCGACGAGACGACGACACAGCTCGACGGACTTGTAGGCAGCGATACCGCCCGACACGCCGAGCACGATGCGCCGACCCCCCAGAATGGACATCACGACGGTGCGGGTCGGTGCGACGACACGGGCCGAAGCCAGGTCACTCGGCGTCGGGGTTCATCTCGTCGTGGTCGACATCGACCTCGGCGACCGATTCCACTTCGGCGTAGACGATCTTGTCGGCGGCGATCTCCTCGAACGCCATCGACAAGGGCTTGCGAGCCACGGTAGACACCTGGGGCGGGATCTTGTTGCCCAGCCCGTCGCCCAACTGGTTGAAGTAGGACGTGAGTTGGCGGGCCCGCCGGGCACCCAGCGTCACCAGACGGAACTTCGAGTCGACTCGGTCGAGCAGTCCTTCGATGGGCGGGCTGATCATCGAGTCATACGAGGACTGCATGGTGAGGCGATCTCCTGCGTCGTTGTCGGCCACCGCCTGGGTGGGTGGACCGACGGCGGATTCTACCGTGCGCTTCGGCTGAGACGCGCCCGCTCGGAGCGGATGACGGCCAGCATGGCCTCGACGGTCTCATCGAGATGATCGTTCACCACGACATGATCGGCGAGTGCACGCCCGACGGGTTCTTCTTCCTCGGCTTTGCGGAGGCGGGCCTGCACGTTCGATTCGGGATCACCACGGCCACGCAGTCGTCGCTCCTGCTCGTCTCTCGACGGCGGCAGGACGAACACGAGTACCGCACTGGGATGGCTGGCCTTGACCTGTCGGGCACCGTCGACCTCGATCTCGAGCACCAGGTCTTGACCAGGCGCGACATCTGGCGTGGGCGTGCCGTAGAAGTTCCCCAGGAACTCGGTCCATTCGAGGAAACCGCCGTCGCTGATGCGCCGTTGAAACGTCTCACGATCGGTGAAGACGTAGGCGGTGTCGGGCTCGCCGGGGCGTTGGGGCCGTGTGGTCCACGACCTGCTGAGGTGCAGGGAGGGATCACGGCGCACCAACGCCTCGACGATCGTGCCCTTGCCGACGCCCCCGGGACCGGAGACGACGACCACGAGGGGGGCGCTGTGTTGAGGGCCCCCCTCGCTCACGATGCCAGCAGATCCAGAATGGCCTGCTTCTGCTGTGCGCCCAGACCCTGGACGCGCCGGTTGTCGGCGATGCCGATCTCTTCCATGATCCGACGGGCCTTGACCTTGCCGACACCGGGCAGGCTCTCGAGCAGTGTGACCACCTTCAACTTCGCAGCGGCGGGGTCGGTGGCGTCGAGTACCTGCGCCAAGGTGATGGAACCGTTCTTGAGGCGGCCCTTGAGTTCTGCGCGCTCGGCACGGGCCTGGGCGGCCTTCTCGAGTGCTGCGGCGCGCTGCTCAGGGCTGAGGGAGGGGGGAGTTGCCATAGCGGCCAGATTAGCGCTGAGGACGCCTGCAGACCCGGCTTCCCCAGCCCCCATCGCTGTTGACGATCGGTGTCACCAGCCCGAGTGATGGGCGAGGCCGGTGATCGATGCAACCGACCGATGACCACGCCGGCCGATCAGCTCCACGAGTTCGTGAAGCACCCGTCCCGGGGCACCGGGATCGGAGAAGGTTGCCGTACCGACCTGGACGGCCGTGGCACCCGCCAACATGAGTTCGGCTGCCGACCATCCGTCGGTGACACCCCCCACACCCACGATGGGCAGGTCGGGCAAGGCCGCATGGACGTCGTAGACGGTTCGTACGGCGACCGGATGCACGGCGCGGCCAGACCATCCTCCCCCACCCGCCGCAAGAGCAGGACGGCCGGTGTCGGGGTCGAGGATCATGCCGAGCAGTGTGTTGATGAGGGTGACTGCCTCAGCACCGGCCTCCTGCACCGCAGCCGCCACCTCGACCACCCGGTCGGTGTTGGGGCTGAGCTTGGCCCAGCGTGGGAGACCGGCGACACCTGCGGCGTCGACGACCTCGGCCGACAACACCGGATCGTGAGCGAAGATTCCTCGACGTCCCTCGAGGTTGGGGCAGGAGAGGTTGACCTCGACGGCAGCGACATCGGCTCCGCGAAGCGCCTCGGCGGCCGCCGCGTAGTCGGCCACGCTTCGTCCCCAGATGCTCACCACGACGGTGGCCCCCAACTCACGCAGCACGGGCAGATCGTGCGCCCGCCAGTGCGCGACACCGGGTCCCTGAAGACCGACTGCGTTGAGCATTCCTTGTGGCGCCCCCATGAGCCTTGGGGCGGGATTTCCCGGCCATGGCTCGGCGGACAACGACTTCACCACGACCGCACCCAACCGGGACAACTCGAGGTACGGAGCCAACTCTGCCCCGTGGCCGGCGGTGCCCGAGGCAGTCATGACCGGGGCGTTCAACGTGACCGACCCAACGGCGACACGCTGGTCCACCGGTGACCCGTCACCAGCACCCGGTACGGAGCGACGTCGCCAGCCCATGTCAGCGACCGTGATAATCCTGCAGTGCTCGCACCTCGAGCCTGGTGGGGTCGTCGTGCTGTTCGGCCATGCCCTGCACCGCCGCCAGCGCGGCGTCGATGGTGGTGACGAGGCTGACCCGGTGCACGTTGGCCGCCTTGCGGATGGCCTCGCCGTCACGGCGCCCGCCGCGACCCTGTGGCGTGTTGATCACGAAGCTGATCTCTCCGCGAGCGATCAGGTCCACCGCCGTGTCACCCGACCCACCATCGTCGTCGCTGACCTTGGCCAGGACCACGTCGACGGGCAGTCCGAACTGGGCGAGATGCTCGGCGGTGCCGCGCGTGGCGGCGATACGCAGGCCCAGTTGGCGCAGGCGACGCGCCAACACGAGACCCGCAGGCTTGTGCCGCTCGGCCAGCGACAAGAACACCGTTCCCTCACGTGGCAACACCGTCCCGGCAGCGAGGGCCGCCTTGTAGAAAGCGCGCCCGAACGTGGTGTCGATACCCATCACCTCGCCGGTCGAGCGCATCTCGGGACCGAGGGCGGTATCGACTTCGGGGAACCGGTTGAAGGGCAACACCGCTTCCTTCACCGACACGTGACCACCGCTGACCGGATCGACCAGCAGGCCCTCTGCACGAAGTTCGGCCAAGGTGGCCCCCAACATCACGCGGGTGGCGATCTTGGCCAGAGGCACGCCAGTCGCCTTGGCCACGAAGGGCACCGTGCGACTGGCTCGGGGGTTGGCCTCGATGACGTACACGGTGGTGCCGACCACGGCGTACTGCACGTTCAACAACCCACGCACGTCCAGGGCGTCGGCGATGGAACGGGTGTAGGCCTCGATGACCTCGACCACCCACCGCGGCAGATGCTGGGGCGGCAGGGCGCACGCCGAGTCGCCCGAGTGCACTCCCGCTTCTTCGACGTGCTCCATGACGCCACCGATGAGGACCTCACCGGTGTGGTCGCGCAGGGCATCGACATCGACCTCGGTGGCCGACTCGAGGAATCGGTCGATGAGCACAGGACGCTCGGCCGACAGACCACCCTCACGACCCAACGTGCCGAAGGCCGCCAGTTCATCCATGGCTCGGGCCAGGTGGTCACGGTCGTGCACGATCTGCATGGCCCGACCGCCCAAGACATAACTGGGACGGACCAACACGGGGAAACCCACCCGGTCGACGATGCGCAAGGCCTCCTCGAGGGTGGTGGCCGTACCGCCAGGAGGCTGTGGAATCCGCAGTCGCTCACACAGGGCGTTCCACTTCTCACGATCCTCGGCCAGGTCGATGGACGCGGGCGACGTGCCGGCGATGAGTTCGGTGGGGAGCAGACCCGACAACTTCAGGGGTGTCTGCCCACCCAGGGACACGATGATCTTGGGTGCCACCCCACCTGCAGCCGCCGTCTCCGACGCGATCACGTCGAGCACGTGCTCATGCGTGAGGGGTTCGAAGTACAACCGGTCGGAGGTGTCGTAGTCGGTGGAGACCGTCTCGGGGTTGCAGTTGACCATGACGGTCTCGAATCCAGCGTCGCGCAGAGCGAACGATGCATGGACGCAGCAGTAGTCGAACTCGATGCCCTGGCCGATGCGGTTGGGGCCAGACCCGAGAATGATGACCTTGGGGCGCGTGGACGGCCCAACTTCGGACTCGTCCTCGTAGGTGGAGTACAGGTAAGGCGTCTGAGCGGCGAACTCGGCCGAGCAGGTGTCCACGCTCTTGTAGGTGGGCAGCACCCCAGCCGACTCCCGAGTGGTGCGGACCGTGGCCTCGTCGCATGCCCACAGATGCGCCAACTGACCGTCGGCGAAACCCAGTTGCTTGGCGCGGCGCCACTGGCGCACCGTCATGGCCGACGGACCGTCCAAGGTCTGCAGATGCTGACGTTCCTCGACGATGGCCGACATCTGATCGAGGAACCACGGATCGATGCGGCAGACCTCGTGGATGCGATCGATGCTCACGCCTCGCCGGAGCAACTCTCCCACCTGGAACAGTCGGTCGGGTGTGGCCAGCGCGATCTGAGCGAGAAGTTCGTCCACGGTGCGATCGGCGAGGGCCATCTCACCGGGGTCGGCGTTCAGGCCGAGACGCCCCTGCTCGAGCGAGCGCAATGCCTTCTGCAGACTCTCGGGGAAGGTGCGCCCGATGGCCATGGCTTCACCCACACTTTGCATCTGGGTGCCCAGCACTCCCGAGGTGCCGGGCAGTTTCTCGAACGCCCACCGCGGCACCTTGGTGACCACGTAGTCGATGGTGGGTTCGAAACTGGCCGGCGTGGCCTTGGTGATGTCGTTGGGGATCTCGTCGAGGGTGTAGCCGACGGCAAGGCGGGCAGCGATCTTGGCGATGGGGAAGCCCGTGGCCTTCGACGCCAGAGCCGACGACCGCGACACGCGGGGGTTCATCTCGATGACCACTTGATCGCCATTTGCCGGGTTCACCGCGAACTGCACGTTGGACCCACCGGTCTCCACACCCACACGACGTAGGCAGGCGAACGCAGCGTCGCGCATCTGCTGGTACTCCACATCGGTGAGCGTCTGAGCCGGAGCCACCGTGATGGAGTCCCCGGTGTGCACGCCCATGGGGTCGACGTTCTCGATGGAGCAGATCACGACGCAGTTGTCGGCCCGGTCGCGCATGACCTCGAGTTCGAACTCCTTCCAACCAGCGATGGATCGCTCGATGAGAATCTCGCTGATGGGACTGGCCTCGAGGCCCCGTTGTGCCACCAGGCGGAACTCGTCCATGGTGGCGGCGATGCCTGTGCCGCGGCCACCCAGGATGTAGGCCGGCCGCACGATGACGGGGAGGCCGATCTGTTCGGCGACCACCATCGCCTCGGCCAGGGAGTGGGCGGTGCCCGAGGGAGGGACACCGAGACCGATCTCGATCATCGCCTGCTTGAACCGCTCGCGGTCCTCGGCCGTCTCGATGGCCTCGGCATTGGCGCCGATCATCTCGGGAGTACCTGGAACGCCGATGATCTGGCGTCGGTAGAGGTCCATGGCGATGTTGAGCGCCGTCTGACCCCCGAGTGTCGCCAGTACGGCGTCGGGGCGTTCCTGCTCGAGGATGCGAGCCACGACCTCCCAGGTCAACGGCTCGATATAGGTACGGTCTGCGAAATCGGGGTCGGTCATGATGGTGGCCGGGTTCGAGTTGGCCAAGATGACCCGGTAGCCCTCGGACCTCAACACCCGACAGGCCTGCGTTCCCGAGTAGTCGAACTCGCACGCTTGTCCGATCACGATGGGGCCCGAGCCGATCAGCAGGATGGACTCGATATCGGTGCGCTTGCCCATGTCAGTGCACTCCCCGCTCGGCCACCGGAAGTCCGGCGGGTTCCATGTCGATATGTCGTTCTCCGGCACCCGTGGAGAT
>CAYMUC010000076.1:0-14860 GCA_964393535.1 uncultured Ilumatobacteraceae bacterium
GGGGAATTGCTGAAGTAGGTCAAATGTCTCGGGCTTGCATACTGCGCATACTGTGGTGGTTAGATAGTTATCGTCTAGGTCGAACCAATCAATAAAGCCAAAGACACACTCAGGCTTGCGGCAATATGGGCTTAAATGCGTGTAGTTCTGCTCAGGTGGCAGGTGCTTATATTTCGGCATCATAATACCTGGGATTAACCTGGCGGCAGTTATAGCAAAGCGCTATTTGAGGATTATGCCACTCGTCATCATGACCAATAACATCGCATATATTAAAGTCTTTAGTCTCGCTCATATCGATCCTTATAGTGCTCTTCTAAAATGGCTGTTATATATGATCGAAATTCGCCCATAGTCATAGCATCAGTCTTTGCGCGCTCTTCCATTGTGATAAGCAAACCTTCTAAAGTCTCTAAGAAGTCTGCTGTGCGTCTATCCATTGTCTTCCTGTTCCAGTTTGTAGGTGCGCTTACCCAGGCATCTAGGGCAAGTTATTTGATATTCTGCTGTGAGATTTCCATCTTGATCATATCCATCATCGACCCAGATATGACCTTCACCAATACACATGGGGCAAGGTGCTTTATCCATATCATCTACTGCGACTGTGAAACCCCATTGAGGATCACGCTTAATCGAATAGCCAGGCATGGGTTCAGTCATGATTTCAACTCAATTATGCCAGCGCCCATGCAACTAAAACAAATACTAGAATCTATATCTAGTGGATTTTGATAACCAGAGCCACTACATCTTGAACACTCTAAAGTAACTCGATTATTTGGCGGCTCATAATGATAACGGCGATAACCTTTTCCCATGATTAACCTTTCAATAACTTATCTATGACCATAGAAGCAGACCATTTATCTAACTCGCTTAAATGCTCTAGATCTGGCTTCTTGGTAACTTCAGCCACAAATGCCTTCAAATCTCCGTCCGGGTGCAATTCAGCAAACTTGGCTCTAATCAACTTGTGCTGTTTTTCAGTTGAAGGCTCACCTGCTTTAGTAGCAGAAGTCCAATCACCGGTTTTTGGTTTGGTCTCAATGACTTCAGCGCCTAGTGCTGCTATTGGATCCCAACTAGCAAACGGGTCATCTGCTGGTGGCTCTGGTGGCATTGGATCGCCCCAATCAAGCGGATTCTTAGCCTTGATTTCGTCTTGCTCAACCTTTTTATAACGCTCAGCCTTTTGCATTTCTTCGCGCGTTGGTCTGGTCTTTGCTGGATTATCGTTAGCGGACTTCTTACCCTGGTATCCTGCGTTAGCCAAGCATCTTCCGATGGCGCTTGTCTCGCAGACCTCCATAGCATTAGTCTTATTAATATGGTTAGCGCCTACGATTTCATCTGCCCAACCAGTGCTTAGCAATATCGTGCCAAGCCACATCTCAGCCTTGAAAATATAATGAACTGGGCGTCCATCAATTCGTTCGACATGTTCCAGTTTCGTGATAATGCGTAGATCCGGGTGATCTTTAATTGCCTGGTCTAAGCGCTCTGCAACTGTTTGGTAGTCATCTAAATTAAATGCCATCGCGTTCCCAATCGTATAGTTGTTTTTCCTGGGCTAGTCGCACGCGATTCCAATCAGCAACCATAAGTTGCCGATCCTCAGCGCCTTTGCGACCTTGCCAATAACCCATAAGCCAGAAGATAGCGGCGTAAGCAGACACCAGGAGTGCCGGCAGCGCCAAGTCCCATCGTGCGTTCATTATGCCACCTGATTTTCTGCTCTAAATTCACGCATCTTGCGTGCAATTTCGTCTGGGTGCATGAGAACTTTGATACCAATCACATTACCCTGCTCATCGTATTCGACTGGGCATTGGTGAGCCTTTGGAATAACATTATTGCCGCCATAAGTAGTGGAAACAGTCATTGGATCATATAGATACCACTTACCTTTAGCAGACTGACGCCAAGCCAATCCAGGCGTATTGCATTTTTTACATACCACATATTTTTCGGACATTTTTAGCCCCTCCCTAGCCAGACCATCTGGCATGGCTCAATTATGGCATAGGGGCAAGTCGATTTGCTATATATTTTGATAACGATATGATAACGATCGTAAGCCACGGCGATCCGCTTACCTCCCGGGAGTCCCTAGAGAATTCGCACCTCTAGGGGCTTCTTTTTATGGTCTCGATGAAATCCCAAGGCTCTTTTTGGGCGAGAACCTTGGCTGCTTGCATGCGCTGATAATGATCTATGACTACCCGATCTGGGGCTGGAAACTCGCGCTGGCGCTGTGCTGCTAGAAGTTGGTTTAGCGGCGTGTCGAAGATAACCAAACGGCATGGGACGCCTAAACGCTGTGCCAGGTTAAGCCACACTTGCCTATGGCTGGTAATTGTGTGTGTGCCATCGCAGATTAAATCCATGCCTAATTCTGCTGCTTTGACTGCTTTTAGGCGTGCCTGGTGCATAAATATGCCAGCATCAATTTCCCGATTTAAGCGAACTGGGTGAGTATCGTAAATATGCTCAGTTCCAGATGCGTTGAGTTTAAGCCAGGTAGTTTTACCTGCCCCTGGCGCACCCATCAGCACTGTAATCATTATCCGTAGCGCTTACCTTCGACAATAAATGAGCCATCTTTGGCTACTGGCACTGCAACTGGGCTTACCTGTTTGCCATCAACATATAGCAACCCAAATCCTTGCTGCCAGTTGGCTGAACCATTGGTGTAATGAGCGCTACTAAACCGCATAAGGTTGCCTACTTCAAAGCCTGTGAGGATACGCCCTATAACGCCCCCAGAAGCCTCTGTAACGGACGATATACCTAGCCTGTGCGTGTGACCACACACCACGCTCTTACCATGCTGTAAAGCCTGTTTAAGGGCTGTCTGACCGGCAACCTGAGATATCCTGCCATGATCGCCATGAACTGCGATCCAGCCAGGTGCTATTGGCATCGGTTTTTTCCAGTAAGTAATGCCTAATTCTGGCAGTTTCATAAAGTTTTCTAAGCGGAGTTCCGGGATTCCCATTAATCCTGGCGCTTGGTTGGCTATATAAGTAAATAACCGATCTGTGTGATTTGATCTAATTACATCTGTTATGCGCAATTGCTCTAAAAGCCTAACTGCTATATCGCGATCTCTCCCGATGGATCTGGCATATTCGCCGATCCTGCCGCGATTCCAACGCCCAATGGTCGGAAAATCTAACTCATCGCCTATGGAAACTACTCGATCTGGCTTATAACGCTTAATAAAATCTATTAGGACACTGGTTGCCCTGGTATCGTGATAGGGAATTTGAAGGTCTGAAACGACCAAAATTCTTTCCATCTCACCTCTCTAAGGTTGCTTCCAGGATAGCCAACCTACGATCGATAGCGGACACCTTGTCGCTGATACTGCTGCCGGAGTTGGGCAATACCTGTGCTTCGATCTTGGCTATCTTCATGCTTATCTGAACTAAAACAGTAAATATGGCTAAAAGTAAAGTCGCCGCGCCGAAGATTAATTGAGCATCAACAAACATTATGCGTCAGTTTCCTTCTCGTGGGGCTTGAGAAAACCTGCAAGCGCAGCAATTATAGATCCAATAATCGCTTGTGGTCGCTCATCAAATCCAGTAGCACCCCAGGCTGCTGTGAAGGCTGTTAAGGCTAAACCTATGCGCTGTGCATTAGTAGTCATTTTCATCTTCTATTACCTCTTCTATTTCATTTGCCAAGTCATCTAAGCCTTCATTAAGCAGCGCCTTGTGCTGCCAAACTGGCTTCTTATCGTCATGCAGCGTTAATAAGTAATACTGCTGGTCATCGCCAATAAACTCCATGACCATGCACCAGCCGGTGACCATTGCCCCGTGCTGGCTACTTGCTACCGCTTCTACTAGATCGTCCAGGCTTTTTTGGAGTGGTTGATTTGGCTGGTTTTGGTTTAGCATTTGCCACCTTCTTAACTGGGTTCAATCCCAACGACACATCGGAGTCTGCCACATATGGCATTGGATCACAATCATCGCCATACTTGTAGCCTGTCCCATCGCCATTATTGCCTGTGCGAACCTCAAAATGCAGATGAGCGCCTGTGGAGTTGCCTGTGCTACCGACCTTGCCTATCTTGTCGCCGGCTCGGAGTGTTTGATTCCGAGTGACTAGGGTTTTGCTTAGATGCGCATAGATGGCTCTGGTCATATCCCGATGCAGCACGATTACTGCTGTGCCATATGACTCGCCCCAAGATACACGCTGGCTTACTTCAAGCACTCGGCAATCCTGAGCAGCAACTACATTTGTGCCTTGTGGCGCTTTGTAGTCGATGCCCGTGTGGTAACCAAGTTTCCACCACTTGCCCTCACGCTTGTATGGCGTGGTGATATTGTAGTTTGGAACTGGATTAGGCATCGGCTTCTACTGGCTCAGGCGCAACAAATACATCATTAATTTCATCATAAATATCGCCGATACCGGCGAATTTACCTCTAAAATTGGCGTTGTAACTAGTCTGAACCCAGCGTCCACCAAGACCTAAATCTTCAGCCAAAAATTCTTGACCGCGATGCTCTTGACTATTATCAACTACCAAAACGCGAACAACTACATTGTTGTCGTCTATTTCTGCAAAATTAGCCATTAACCTAACCACCTAACTACTACTATGCCTGAACCGCCTGAACCGCCTGAACCGCTACCAGCGCCGCCTCCTCCTGCGCCTGTATTTGCTGCCGCACTTGTTCCGCCGCCAGTATTACCAGCACCGCCGCCATTACCACCACCTTTAGTTCCATAACCAGCGTTACTGTTAGCGAAAAACAATGAAAGTCCTCTAGCACCGCCAGCAGCAGAAAGGGCTCCAAAACTGGAGGTTGAGCCGCCGGAACCATTTGCACCCGAACCGCCACCAGCCCCACCTCCGCCAATGGTCACGGTTACACTTCCAGCGGGGGTTACCGTTACTTGTTCTTGTTTTAATTCAGCACCGCCGCCACCGTCACCAACATACTGACCGCCGCCACCGCCGCCGCCACCTCCGCCGCCGCGAACTTCAACCCAAACTTTGGTAACACCGCTTGGCACTGTAAAAGTTCCGCTGCTTGTAAAAATTTGTTCATTTAATGCCGGTGAAGGTGCTGAAATCCATTTGAGACCTGTTGTTTCTGTGCTGTCCGCAGATAAAACCTGCCCATTAGTGCCCACGGCAAGACGCGCTGCTGTGTCGGCTGCTGTGCCAACAATTAAATCACCTTTAGCGTCAATTACGGTTTCAGGTAATGCTGCGTCTGCCGTTTGTTTAATAGCCCAAACATCAGCATCAATATCATCTGCCAACGCTTCTAGGTCTGCTGGTAGGTCTGTTACGAAATCAGTTGGCTGTATTAGCGGCCAACTAAAGTTAGGAGTAACGCTCATTACGCCACCACTCTCGCTTCCTGCCACTCTAGCGTGGCGCTAACATCTGCCCACTCTAGGGCAGGTGGAACTTGCAACCAGTTCATTTCTAACTGGCTAAAACCATATTCACTTACATTAAGGGTTAAGAATAATTCATTTTCGTTAATTGTCCAGGTATAACCCTCAACAAATCCAGCAAAAGTTGTTGGATAAATTGACGCTGGAAGGCTAGTTATTCGGATCGGTTTACTCACTCGCATAGGCAGCAAAGCATCGCGATCAACATTGGCGACTGTATCCAAGTGTAAAGCCAGGGTAATTTGCTGTAGTTCGCGTCTAGGGAAAGCCCTGGTATCTAAGTAGTATTGCGCACGCTGCTCAGCATCGATCTGCTTTTCCAGTTGGGTTGCAACCTTGGCAGAATAACGCCCATATAAAGCGATGCTATTAGTATCTTCTAGGCGCTCACTTGCATTGGCTTTATAAGTTACTTCAACATCATTAGCCAGATCTGCCAGGCGGCTTACGCTAGATAATCCAGAAGCCAAAATGGCATCGCCTGGAATATCGGTAAAGCCATTAGTGGCAACATCATCTGTGCGGCTGGTGTAATCATCATAAGTAATCTTGCCCATTGGATCTTCGTAAAGAATACCTAAACCACTAGCAGCCATAGTTTGAGCCAGGGTTAAGCCAGATGCTTCGCCATCAGAATAATCGGTTAATTCAAAATCGCCTGGTGTGTCTATGTTACCAATGAGTAGATCTGAACTAGCCCAAGTTAATAACGGATTAACATCTTCCCATTGATCGGTGGCTGGCTGCCAGGTTGCCCAGGTAGTTCCAGCAGTCTCAAAAAGGATCTGCTCAATTCGGTCGCCATCAAATTCTTTGGGGTAACCAGAACCGCCTACGATGCGCCTATTAAGTTTGCTTAGGCTGCCAACTGCAATAATGCGTTGCTCTTGAAGCCAACCTTTATCACCATAGTTACGCAATACAGTCTCAACATCAGATACCCAACCACGCCATAAAACCACTTCTGAGCCATTACTATCATCAACACGCACTGTAACGCGCTGATCAATTTCTATATTGGGATAGGTATTGTCTGGCGTTATTAGGCTTAAATTGGCGTAACCTGCTCTGGGCTGTTCATCAACATTAGTGCGCCCATTAGTTAAGGTAACACCGCTGATAGTCTTATCAGTATATTCGACATCAGCAATAGTGATTTTAGGATTAATTGTATATGGCATTATTCAATCGCTAACGCTGGTCCTAATTGAATAACGCCTGCCCTACCTGCTGAATTCTGGATTACCTTCTGCACTGCTCTGGCTGTGCCTTCTGGATCTACCACAGTGCCAGTAACATTGATAATCACATTACCAGCCTGGGTTGCACCTTGACCTGGTTTGAAGGTGCGGATATCTGAACCTTTACCAAAGCCAAAGAAGGGATCTGTAGGCAACTGATTAAAGCCTGGAATTAAGCCACCAAACTGGCTAACCAATTCAGCCTTGCTTCTAACGCTTTCGCCTTCTTGGGCAAATGCGCCAGGTCCAGTAGAACCTAAAGCGCCTTCAAATCCTGATCTAATAAGATCTAAAGCCTGCTTAGCAGATAATTGCTCACGCAAGGCTGCTGTGGCTTCCCTAGCAGAAGAAGCAACGCGACCATTAGCGGCTGCAACGCTATCTAGCGCAGTTGGCAATTTAGAAGCAGTATCATCAACATCTTTCATGGCAGGTAATACGCCCATGCGCAGGCTATCTGTTACCTGGTTAGCACCTCGGCGGCTTTCATCATAAACTTCGATATTGCGCTTCATTGTTTTTTGGTGCTTTTCGGCTGCTAATTCAAAGTCTGCGCCAAAAAAGTTAGCCACTTTTTTAAACCACTCTAGGGCTTCTCTTACTTTTTCGGTTAGCCACTCCCAGGCTTTGCGCAACATGCCTGTTTGGCTTTCAAGTCTTACAAATATCGCTATGACTAAACCTATTGCAATTACTACTAAACCAAATGGATTAGCCAAAACTACAGCATTAAAAATAGCAGTTGCAGCAGTAGCAAGAACTATACCTGCCTGATAAACCTTTAATGCAGCATTAATAGCGAGCACCCCACTAGCAACAGCAACAGTAGCACCAGCAAGAATTTGCAATTCATCTTTATACTTAGTAATAAATGGAATTGCTTTTTCACTTAAGAATTTGGCTAAGTTAGTAACAAATGGCAATAACTTTTGACCAATTTCAGCATTAACATCTTCTAACTGGGCTTTTAATGATCGTTGAGTATTTGCTAAGCCATCAGAAGTTCGTGCATAATCGCCTTGAGCATCTGAGGTTTGTTCAAAGATAAGTTTTTGGGCTGCTAAAACACGCTGCTGCGGAGTGAGCGCTTCTTTAGTAGTTTTAACTATGCCCAATTCCAGGGCTGCCTGGCGCAAGGCTGCTTCATTAATAAGCACGCCATATTGACGGATAGGCTCTGCTTCACCACGCAACGCAGCGCCAATGGCTGTAATAGCCTGCTCTGGGCTTGTGTTATTAAACGATGCTAAGTCAGATGCCAACTCAACAAAGTCAGTAGAGAAACCAACTAGATCATTACCAGCCAATCCTGCTGCTTTACCAAAGATAGCAAAGTTAGCAGCAGCATCTAGTGCTTGGCGCTGTGACTGACCAAATGAAGTAGCAGCAGTCTTACCCCATGCTTCAATTTGAGTAGCGCTATTACCAAATATGACTTGAGACTTAGCAACAGTTTCAGCCAAATTAGATGCGGCTTCAACAGCAGTTTTACCATAAGCAACAGCAAAGCCAACTACAGCAGCAGAAGCAACTGTTACAGCCTTCTTTACCTGGTCAAATGATTTTTCGATACTCATGCCAGCGCCATTGACGCTGTCGCGAGCATCTTTCATGCTTTTATTTAATGAGGATACATCGCCAAGAATTTTGAGCACTAAGGCTCTGGAATCAGCCATCAGACAAACCTCTTAACTATCTCATTAAATGCTTCAGTCCATTTTTTCAATATCTCTGGCTGAATACGCTTTAGCGTTGGGTAAATAAAGTAGCCTTGCTTATTTCTTGGTGGGAATTGTGGGTATTGAATAGCACCAAACTCCAAGCCATAAACCATGTCTAGGGTAGATGCGCCACCGGAGAATATGCGCTCAGTTTTTTTACCATAAGCAAACTCACCAATTTTGCTAGTGCGCTTAATAGTTACAGCATTAGCAACGCGGCGAGTAGCAACATAACGAGACCCCAAAGCATAATCGCGGATTTTCCCAGCAGCAAACTCAGCAAGATCACCACCAACTTGCCTAGCCTGATCGACTGCTTCATCGTCCATAGCCTTAAATGAACGAAGAATAGCGCCGATCTGCTGCCTATCAAAGCCAACAGTAATTTCATCTGCCATTTCTTTCCTTCAATATCTCTAAGGCTGTGAGAATATCCTCTGCGTTATCCCAATACTGCATGGGTATTTGGGTAGCGATAGCCAACGAAACAATTAATCTTCCGAGGCTACCGCTTGGGTGGGGTTTGCGCCTGTAGCAACCACCTCAACATCTGCCACACCATCACACCAGGGATCTAGCGGCTTAACTGGTTTAGTGCTATTGCGCTTAACTGCCTGGTAAGCCAAAAACAGTAGATCGCTCATGCCTAGTTCAGCAGATGCCATCTTTTGTTTAGTTTCGATTTCCCATCTACGCCAGTCCGATGCCTGAACTGTTAATTCTTCGGTTTCGTTATTGGTATAGGTGATATTTAGTTGTAGTTTCATTTGATCCCCCGATCAGTTGTGGTTTGGTTTTAATTATGGTTTCGGTAACATCAGCATCACCAGCGATGGTGAAGGTGAAGGTTACTTCTTGAGCATCTGGCGCTGTGCCACCTGCTGTTGGGTAATCTAAATATGCTTCAAATGCAAATGAAGCACCGGAAGCAGGCACAAATGTAATTGCGCGTGGTGTATCTGGTGCTTGGTCCATCAAGCCCCAAACATATTCGCAAACGCTGTTTGCCTTGCCCCAGTCTGCCAAGATAGTCATCTCGAAAGTGCCAGATGCAGAAGTGGTCTTATAAGCAGGACCATCAAGCGTCTCGTATCGCTGACGATCTACAGTTTTTGTTAGTGTGGCTGATAGTGCCTGGGCATCGATATCCACGCCAGAATCGTTAGTAAATGAAACTGTGCAATCTCTGCCTGTAACTACAGTGGTAGCCATAGTATCTCCTTAATTGGTATATCTTGTCGAAACATTAAAGTCAGCGACTAGCAGTTCGCTAGGACCAACTTGCGTAACCGATGGCTTTTCCAAGACACCGACTACATAATTAGCAGGCAGAGCCGCTAAAATCTGAAAGTAAAGTCGCTCTAAATTATCGAGCGCTGCTGCGTTAGAGTGATAAGCAACGCAAATAGTAATAGCAAAATTAACCTGGGCATTTAATGCGCTTTTACCTATGGTGTTAATTTCGATATATGGTGAATCCGGGACTACTACACATGCTGGCGGAATAACCGACTCTGGCACATGATCATAAACATTAGCAGTAACAGTTGCCAACGCTGCTTTTAAGGCTGCCCTGGTGCTCGCTACTGGCATATAGCACCTGTATCCATATATGGTGAAAGCAAGCCAGTTACTCGGCTTAGCAGGCTTTTACCCATGCGATATGGGCTTGGTGCAAAATCAACGCCTTCGATCTGACCACCGGAAGCAGTGCGAGACTGAAAGATTTCTGTAGCCACAACATAAACAGCAGACTGAACAGCCTGATTACCAACATAAGTTGCAGCACCCGATAGTGTGGCTTTACCACTAGGTATTACTTCCCGGAAGTTAATATCTGCATTAGTTAAATCAAAAGTAAATAGGCTATAAGGATTATCAGTAGCATCTCTAAACACCTGGGTAATTAGACCAACGGAAGTCACAGCAAAAGTATCTACATTAACTGATTTAATTGTTACTGTGCCATTGTAAGGTGATCCAGCGCCAGTAATAACTACTGACTGACCTTCATTAAATGGGTGTCTGCCTAGTGTATAAATATAGGCTTCATTACTAATAAGTTGAGTGCCCCCGATAGGTGCGGAATATGAAACTAGCATTGGGAGAATAGTCATCTCAGCACTATCTAGAATCTGATTTAAATAGGCGTCATTGTAAAGCGCAGAAGACACTCCGAGCACTGCTCGAAGTTCGCTAGCGGTTACTATGGTTGGCACTATCTACTCCTTTGGTGAGAGCCGGGCGCTCGGGAGAACA
Source organism: uncultured Ilumatobacteraceae bacterium (assembly GCA_964393535.1). Lineage (GTDB taxonomy): Bacteria > Actinomycetota > Acidimicrobiia > Acidimicrobiales > Ilumatobacteraceae > CAYMUC01. The sequence goes on from CAYMUC010000076.1 coordinate 10,658, forward strand.
CGCCCGACCCTCGATCTAATTAAATTAGGCTGGTGTTACTGTTAAAGCACGAACTGCGGTTGGGTAACGCTTAACCACAGCAGCATAGCCATAGACACCAATTTCAACGCGACCATTAGCAACTACATTTGAACGCAGTTGTAGTAGTCCTGATTCATGGAATCTAATTGCACGAGTTGGATATACCAACGCATACTTATTGCCATCGCTATATGCAAGGTGGTTTGGATCTACTACTAGATTTAGACCTGCAATCGTTCCATTGGTTGAACCCTGGGTTACTACGCCAGCAGCGTTCATTGGTGCAGCAGCAGCAAATAGCGGACGATCTGCATCATCAACAGCAGCAAGCAAACCTGCGTAATCAATTCCATCATTGCCGCCAGTTGGCGCTACCAAAATGTTATTTGGTGTCTCGCGCATTACATTGTATGAATCTGCAATACCCTTAACGATAGAACCATATACAGTTGCGCCATCAGATAACTGTGCGCCACTCATGGCTGCGGTTAGTGCATATTGATCAGTCTTCTGTGCGTAAGATGCTGCCAATTCGCGGATTAGTAGATCCAAGAAAGATGGGTCTGAACGATCTAGCAACTCAACATTGATAATGTTAGCGCCAGCAAACTTGACGATATTGTCTTCTTGGAAAGATACAGCAGTATCAGTTGAATCGAATTCTACGCCTTCGGCAGTTTGCGCTACTGTTGCCTGAGCACCAAGAACCGGGGTGAATACCTTTAGTCCCGATGCTGGAAGCGCAGCACGCTCGATGCTGTTAATAAATGGACGGCGATCATCGATAATGCCAACTACATCGCGTAGGTAGTTTGGTGGAACCATGCCAGTATTTTCGCTGGTGGTTGCAACCTCTAGAGCAGCAACTAGATCGCGTGCATCTGCATCGCCCTGGGCTGCTTTGATTTGTGCATGGACATATTGTCCGGCTGAAACATTTGTATCAACTCGTGGAGAGGTGAATACTGGTGCTGAAGTGCGCATTGCTGCGGCTTCAACCTTGGCTGCCTCGACCGATACTTCGTTTTCGGTCTGCAACTCTGGAGTATCGGTCATGTCTGACCCTTCCTTTTCTTCTGTGTTTGGATCATCTGAAGCCGCTGCGACTTCAGAAACTCTTGCAGAATCGATGGCGGGTGTTTCGACTAAACTAACTTCCACCAACTGACTCATTTTTACTACTAAACCTTCGTCTGTGTTATCGTATTCGGTAAGTTTGATACCTACGCTAAATCCGTCTTTTAGACCTTCCATGGCTTCGTTGCCGCGTTGGGTATTTGCAATCTTAAAAGTAGCATCGATACCCTGGTCGGTTGTTTCAAAATCTAATACTTTGCCTATTGGCTTATCCATGTTGTGATCGATAAATAACTTAACAGGCTTAAGCGCAATAGAATCCTTGGCAAATACTGTTTTGCCTGCACTGGTATTGCCTGGCTCGCCCCAAGTAACGATGCGACCGGAGATCGTCCGGGAATCGGTATCAGCGGCGACTAAAGATACTGGGACTGTTATTTTCATTAGACTAGATCCTCTAGTTCGCGGATTTCTTCGACACTCAACGCACCAATAGAGTTAAGTATCTGCCAAACGCGAGCACGCTCTTCTGCTGTGCCGCGTAAAAAGTCATTAAGATCGAATCGGACGCGCTGAGTTTGCGGAGTGAAGTCCGGTTGGCTTAGGCGCTGTTCGATGGCTACCAAAATAGGTTTAACCGATAAATCAATTAGATCTCGGCGGCTCTGGGTAACATTTGAATAGGTCATGCTGTTTTGATCTGCATTGAGATACCAAGCAGGCATGTTGCATAGTCGAGCAATCTCAGCAGCGAGATATTGCCGGGCTTCAACTAATTGCAAGTCGCGAGGGTTATGCCCAAACTGTTGCAACTCAATATCAGCACCCAAATAGGCAGTTGTCTTGCTTTGGCGTGCAGCCTTCCAGGATTCAAGCAACTTAGTAACGCGCTCGCTTGGCAAGTTGAGATTTGATTTAAGCGCCATCGATGGCACTGGCTCTTGCGCAAAGTTATAAGCAGCCTTTTCGAGTTCATGGGCTGTGCGGATAGTGCGTCCGCCGCGTGCTAAAATGCCTTCGTCTAATCCATAAAATACGACTAGCGATCCAACGCCTTGATCTGGCACACGCTTGCCATCTACCTGGTATCCGATAACTTCGGTTGAATCATTGTTATACAGCGTAGTAACTCGGGTTGGCACAATTCGTGTCCAGGATTTAATTCGATTAGGGAATTCCTGGAAGACCTCAGTCACGATTCCAAAACTGACCCCGTAAAATAAAAGGTCTTCTGCGACCCAAAAATAAACTCCCGATCCCGGGACACGCGGATCTGGCTGATTAATAACTCTTGGGCTTGGAATAAATGAGTTATCAGATCGCAAGCGCGTCTCTAACGGAAGGCTGCCAATAACGCCAGCGATTAAGTTCCTGGCGCGACTGAGCGCAGGGACTTGCATGGCAGTATTACGATCAACAGCCGCAACATTTCCATAATTGAAGTAATAACCATTGCTGGTATTTACTGGTGATAAAGAGGCAACGAGATCCGCAGTCTCATTGGCGGCGACTAAGTCGGCAGTGGTTAAAAGTCTGAATTGATCTCTGATGCCCATAGGGGGGCATTATAGCATATTTTTGTTATTTTGGCAAGTGTTACACGCTGATAATATCAATATCAGATATAGGTTTGCTTGCTAGCGAGATAGCCATTGCAGCAGCCACAGCACCAGTAACATTAGCATTAGAAGCGCGTCTCCCAATTATCCAACCACCTTCCAAAAATGGCACGCGAGCGCATGCCGCAATATGCTTATTAAAAGTAACTTCATCATTATGGACTAAGCGCTTGTGTTCCATAGCGCTAAGCATCTGATCGCAAGCCATCGCAAATGCGCGCCCATCGATAGCGTTGGTTTGGATACCGGCTGCTAGTAACCTGGCTGCAACTGCTTGCCCAGTGTTTTTCGAGTAAGCGATTTCAGTTACTTGATATTCCCTTGCCCACTCCGCTACTGCGTTAGCGATAGTCAAATCGTCAAGGGCAGTATCAGATTCAAAGGTCTGAACTAGACCCAGGGCTATGCGACCATCGATGATTTGAGCAGCCACTAATGAAGCCTGGTGGCGTCTAGGTGTAACATCGAAAGCCAAAAAGGTCTGGTTACCAGGTATAACTTCAAGATTAATATCAGCACACTGTGACCAAGCATTAGGCGACCAAGGGCTTTGGAGAGTTTCAACCCACTGGCACAAAATCTCAGTGCGAACTACTGCTTCTGGTTCATTAAAAGTAGCCTGGATATTGTCCGGGTGAATCGTGCGTCCCAAAGCCGGGTTAGCATGTGCCGCGGCTTCCAGGCTGATCTTGCTATTAGGTGGTGCTGACCACTCTAGCCAAAGTAGCGAATCTTGGACACCTTGAACAGTAGCGATACCACGATCACGCAATTCATTAAGCACTATTGAAGTCGCATCGCCAGCATTACTAAAGCCATATAGCACCGGATTCTTGGCTGCTAACTGCGTTTTCGTAATCGCTGACCAAGCGCCATAATCCTTGTGCTCGCGGAGTTCGTCCAGATAAATAGTCTCTGCCCCGGCATAGCCACGACCGGCAGCATTATTGGCGACCACCTTAAATCGAGCGCCGTTGGTAAATTGCACCTCTTCTTGACCATTGGTGCGCCGGATCTTCTTAACCTGATCCTTCAAGAAGTCATGCTGCTCGATAGTGTCGATTACCTGGTTAAAGTGCTCTAGCGATACAGCCAACTTATGCGCCGAGAGGATCTGCAACTTCTCGCCATTGATCAGACCCCAAATAATCCGCAACCGCATGAAGTGAGACTTACCATTTTGCCTGGCAACCAGGACTACACACTGGGGGAAGGCATATCTTCCATCTGGTTTGATTCGCATGCTCTCATTAGCGACTAATTGTTGCCAAGGCATAAGCGGTTCGCCAAGCATCTCAGCCAGGGCAATTAGTTCATGCCCACGGGTTTCCAATTCAGGTCGAAACGCTGTATGGATCCTGGGTTCGTCAGCACCTACCAACTGCGGTCCGGGTTGATTTGTTTCCATAAGTCGATTCTAGTGGCTTCTGGGGCTTTTAAAGCCACTCTGGGGCTGCTCAGTTTGATCGGAGGGAAAAGACAAAAA
>CAYMUC010000077.1:0-14654 GCA_964393535.1 uncultured Ilumatobacteraceae bacterium
CCACGGCCTACCACCGTCGTAGAACCCGACATCGCCGTCGAGCCGGTGGTCGAGCTCGAGGCCGGCGTGGAGCCCGAAGCCGAGCCGGCCGTCGAACCAGAGCCCGAACTGGCCGTCGAACCCGAGCCCGCCGGCTTTCGGGATCGGCTCGCCAAGGCCCGCTCGGCGCTGGCCGGGGTGTTTCTCGGAGTCCGTCAGCGCGGTGGCATCACCGCCGACACCTGGGACGATCTCGAAGAGGCACTCCTGCGCGCCGACGTAGGCGTGGCGGTCACCGATGCTCTGCTGGACCGTCTCCGGGAGCGCGTCTCCTCCAAGGAGATCGCCGATCCCGACGGCCTGCTCGCCGCCTTGCAGGCCGAGATGCTGGGTCGTCTCGAAGGTACCGATCGCTCGCTCGCAGTACCCGCTCATGCCGAGGGTGAGCCCGATGTGTGGCTGTTCGTGGGCGTGAACGGGGTGGGGAAGACCACCACCATCGGCAAGGTCGCGGCCCAACAGCGTCGAGCGGGTCATTCTGTGCTGTTGGCCGCCGGCGACACCTTCCGCGCTGCGGCCGCCGAACAGTTGGGCACCTGGGCCGAGAGGGCCGGGGCCGAACTGGTGCGGGGCGCCGAGGGTGGCGATCCGAGTTCGGTCATCTTCGATGCCGTGGAGCGTGCGGCGGCTCGTGGCGTGAACCTGGTACTGGCCGACACCGCCGGACGTCTCCAGAACAAGACCAACCTGATGGAGGAGTTGCGCAAGGTCCGCCGCGTGGCCGAAAAGGGCCGGGGTCGGGTCACCGAGGTGCTCCTCGTCATCGACGCCACGACCGGTCAGAACGGCATGTCGCAGGCCCAGGTCTTCGCCGAGGTCACCGACGTCACCGGGGTGGTCCTCACCAAACTGGACGGTTCGGCCAAGGGTGGCATCGTGTTCGCCATCGAGACCCAGTTGGGGCTTCCCGTGAAGTTGGTGGGTCTGGGTGAACAACTCGACGACCTCATGGCGTTCGACCCCTCCGAGTTCGTCTCCGCACTTTTCGACTGACCGGGGAACCGGCGCACGAGCGTCGAGCGTCCAACGGGCATGCTCTCTCGTCGACGTAACGCTCTGGCGGCAGTTCCCTTCACCTTGATCGTTGCCCTCATCGGGTGCAGCGACGATCTGCCCGTGGCGTCAGAGCCCACTGCTACGGCCCCCCTCACCATCCGGGTGCAAGGTGGTGCCGCACCAGCAGGGCTCGGTGGTGTGGCCATGAACGAGGCGGCGGGATCCAAGATCGCCGCTGCCGATTCCGGTATGGCCACCGACATGGTGGCGCCGGACGGGAGGATGATGCCGTACTGGACCGTGATCGAGTACGAGTTGGCGGCGGAGCTACCGGCACTCGACACCCCAACTGACGGTTGGCGCTACACCACCAGGCCCGAACTCGACCGTGCCGTGGCGGGCCGCCTCGCCGAAGCGTTCGGTGTGGCCGGTGAGCCTGAGCAGCTGCCTGCTGAGTGGGGTGGGGGATGGCGAATCGGACCCGACGACGGGTCGGCACCCTCGTTGGTGTTCGGCGGCGATGTCGTCGGATGGTGGTCGTATTCGGCGCCGTGGTCGAACGTGGCGGTAGTCGAAGCCGAGCCGATCGATGCCAACGGCCGTCTGCCTGAGCCCGTCGCCATGACCCCTCCCGAGGGAGTTCCCAGCGGTCCCGAGGCCGAAGCACTCGCTCGCGACCTCTTCGCGGCCATGGGAATCGACGCCGATGCCGTAGAAGTGGAGGTCTACGCCGACGAATGGGGTGCCTCGGTGACCATGTGGCATCTGCTCGATGGTCGCCGCACCAGTTACGCATCCTCGGTCGGGTTCGGCGAGAACGCCACCATCACCTGGGCCGGAGGCCTGCTGAACACCCCTGAGCGGGTGACTGGTTTCGACCGGGTCGGCACAGCGGTCGGGTTCGAACGGCTCGTCGCCGGTGGCGGCTCGTGGTGGGGCGGTATGGCCATGCCCAAGGCGGACATTGCGCTGCCCTACCCCGGTGATGGTGGCGAGGGCGTCGAACCCGAGGTCGTGACCCTGCAGATCGTGGGCGTGAAGGACGCTTGGTGGACTCTGTACGACGCCGATGGCACCACGCTGTGGTTGGTCCCGGGCTACGTGTTCATCGACAGTAACGGCGGCGAACACATGGTGCCCGCCGTCGCCGACGAGTTGATCCAACCCGCTACGGTCGACCCCGGCGTGACCGAGCCGATGCCGGTCGACACCGCCGTGACCGAGCCGATGCCGGTCGACCCCGATGCCCCCGTGTCCGACGACGTGGCGACCAGCCTGATCGGTCTGCCCGAGGAGCGCGCCGTGGAGGTGGCCAAGGAGCAGGGGTTCGAGGTCCGGGTGACCGAGCGTGATGGCGAATCGTTCCCCGTCACCGCCGACTACCGCATGGACCGCGTCAACGTCTCGATCGCAGATGGCCTGGTGGTGACAGCCTCGATCGGCTGATCGCCGTCACTGACCGGCGATGGGCGACGGGGTCGAGGGATTCTGGGACGCCAGACCCTGGTGCACCAGGCGGCTCACTTCGGCTCCGTCGATGGTCTCCTGCTCCAGCAGTGCCTGGGCCACCAGATCGAGGCCACGGCGATGCGTGGTGAGGAGTACTCGCGCTCGCTCCTGCTGCTCGTGCAGGATGCGGGACACTTCCTCGTCGATGAGGCGGGCAGTGTCGTCGGAGTATTCCCGACCGCTGGTCATGAGGTCTTCGCCCAGGAACACCTGCTGCTGGGTGTGCCATGCCATGGGGCCCACCCGATCGCTCATGCCCCATTCGCGCACCATGCGCCGGGCAATGGCCGTGGCCTGCTCGAGGTCGTTGGCGGCACCACTGTTGAGATGGCCGAACACCACCATCTCGGCCACCCGACCTCCCATGGCCTTGCAGATCACATCCTCGAAGAACTCCTTCGAGTAGGTGTGGCGTTCCTCGGGGAGCGTCCAGGTGACGCCAAGGGCCATGCCTCGGGGAAGGATGGTCACCTTGTGGAGGGGGTCGCTGTTGGGCAGCACCACGGCGAGGACGGCGTGGCCACCCTCGTGATAGGCGGTGGCGCGCTTCTCCTCGGCGCTCAGCACCAGGCTTTCGCGGCGGGCGCCCATGACCACGCGGTCGCGGGCGTTCTCGAAGTCGATGCGCTCGATCATGCGAGAGCCGCGACGCACCGCCACCAGTGCCGCCTCGTTGACGAGGTTGGCGAGATCGGCACCGCTCATGCCGGGCGTCGCCTTGGCCATGGTCTCGAGATCCACGTCAGGACCCATGTGCTTGTCGCGGGAGTGCACTTTCAAGATGGCCAGACGTTCCGAGTACTCGGGCAGAGGCACCACCACCTGACGATCGAAGCGACCCGGACGCAGCAATGCAGGGTCGAGGATGTCGGGACGGTTGGTGGCCGCCATGATGACGATGCCTTCGCTGGTCTCGAAGCCGTCCATCTCGGCGAGCATCTGGTTGAGCGTCTGTTCGCGCTCGTCGTGACCGCCACCCAGGCCGGCGCCACGCTTGCGACCGATGGAGTCGATCTCGTCGATGAAGATGATCGCCCGGCCCATCTTGCGGGCCTGCTGGAACAGGTCGCGCACGCGACTGGCGCCCACTCCCACGAACATCTCCATGAAGTCGCTGCCCGTGACCGAGAGGAAACCCACTCCGGCTTCACCGGCCACCGCTCGTGCGAACAGGGTCTTGCCGGTTCCCGGAGGCCCCACCAACAAGATGCCCTTGGGCACTTTGGCACCGATCTCCTTGAATCGGTCGGGATGCCGCAGGAAGTCGACGACCTCGGTGATCTCTTGCTTCACGCCGTCGTACCCGGCGACATCGGCGAAGGTCGTCGAGGGGCGGTCGGTGGTGTAGGCCTTGGCGCGGCTCTTGCCCACCGACATGATGTTGCCCGCCTGGCCCATGGCGCGCCGCTGCATCCAGACGAAGAACAGAATGAGCAGACCCACGGGCAGCAGCAAGGGCAGCAGACTGACGAACCAGTTGGCCTGGGGAGTGGAGAAGTCGTACTGGACGCCCTGGTCCTTGAGCAACTGCTCGTCGGCCTCGCTGAGCATGGGTGCGCCGGTGGTGGCGAACTCCCGCCCATCGGCCAAGGTGCCCCGAATCTGATTGGTGTTGTTGTTGATGGTGATCTCGGTGACCTGGCCCTCACGCACCTGGGTGAGGAACTCGGTGTAGCTCAGTTTCTCGGTGTCGGCCTCGGGCCACAGTCGCGGCCCGAACAACAGCAGCAACATGAGACCCAACAGCAACCACACCGCCCAACGGGGGAGCGACCCACCCGGTCGTTCGCCATTGCCGCTGGGTTTGCCCGAGTTGCCCTTGCGGTTCGACGCGCCCGACTTACGACCTGTCGAGTCGGAGGGCTTGGCTCCCGAAGGCGCCGACGCCGGTCGGTCGGCCGATGCGGGACGCGGGGATCCGGCGGGGCGATGCGGCGGGGGAGGGGGCGGCGGAGGCAGCGCACTCATGTGGCCATGCTACGGCCGACTCCCAGAGGAGGGATGGTCGTGCCGGCCATGCGGCTCGGGTATCCGCCAGATCGCAGAGTTCCGGGGCTACCGTGCGTCCCGTGCGACAGTGCTCTCGCCCCGGTTGTAGCGAGCCGGCCACGGTCACCCTCACCTACCAGTACGGGCGTGCGCTCGTGTGGCTGGACGACCTTCTCACGGACCGTGATCCTCATGCCTACGACCTGTGTGAACGGCACGCAGCACGCCTCTCGGTGCCCAACGGTTGGCGCCTCGAGGACCGCCGCCCCCTGCGGCTTGTGACGATCTCGTCGCGCTTGGCCGGTTGACCCCAGCGCCGGAGTCGGGCCACGGTAGGTTCCCCAGTCGTGCGTCCCGCACCCGGCCAGACCCAGTTCAACGTGCCCATGATGGTCGTGTCGTGGTCGGCCTGTTACCTCATCGCCAACGTCATCGCCGCTCTGGCCGTGGCGATCACCGGCTACGCCGACGTCGAGAGTGCGAGCCAACCGGTGTGGGTCCTCGTGGTGGCAGCCTGCGCCTTGTGGATCCCGTTCATGGTGATGTTGTCCACTGCCAGCCAGCGGGTGGGAACCGGACGTTTCCGAGACGATTTCAGGCTGCGATGGCGTCCCGTCGACCTGTTGGGCATCCCTATCGGAGCGTTGTCCCAACTGGTCGTGGTGGGCCTCGTGAACGGGGTGTTGCGCGACCTGTTCCCCTCCACCTTCGACGCCGAGCGCATCGAAGAGCGCGCTCGGGATCTCTACGAGCGAGCCGATGGCGCCTGGCTGCTGGCGCTGGTGGCGGTGGTGGTGATCGGGGCACCGTTGGTCGAGGAACTCGTGTACCGGGGATTCGTGCAGAACACGCTTCGCTCGCGTTACGCCGACGTCTTGGCCCTGGTGATCACCGCCGTGTGGTTCACCGTGATCCACCTGCGGCCCGTCGAGTTCCCCGGACTGTTCGCGTTCTCGCTGATCCTGGGCGTAACGTTCCATGTCACCAAGCGCCTGGGGATGCCCATCCTCGCTCATATGGCCTTCAACGCCGTGGGCCTGGCCCTTGTTGCCTGATGGTGAACCTGACATGACCGAGCAGACCCCACCCGATCTCGACAGCGACGAACTACCCGTCGCCGACACCGTCGATGACGCCGCTGACACCGTTGCCGACACCGATTCCGAGGGACCACCGCCCGTCGGGTCGCCCTGGCAGCGTGCCCGGGACTGGGTGGAGCAGCGATGGACCCCGTTCCAGTTGATCAGTGGTCTCACCACGGCGGTGGTGGTGGCGGGCTGTGTGCTGTTCGCCCTTCGGACCATGCATCCGGGGCTTCTGTTCACGCGATCGACCCCCACCGGGGGTGACCTGGGCGCACATGTGTGGGGTCCGGCGTACCTCCGGGATCATCTGCTGCCCAGTGGCCGACTGAGCGGTTGGACGATGGACTGGTACGCAGGTTTTCCCATCTACCGCTTCTACATGGTGGTGCCTGCGCTGCTGATCGTGTTGGTCGACTGGGTGTTGCCCTACGGCATCGCCTTCAAGTTGGTCACGGTGTCAGGCATCGTGACCATGCCGATCGCATGCTGGGCGTTCGGACGCCTGGCCCGCTTTCCCTTCCCGTTGCCGGCGATGTTCGCGCTTGCGGGGACGGTGTTCCTGTACGACGAGAGCTTCACCATCTACGGCGGCAACATCGCCTCGACCATGGCGGGTGAGTTCTCGTTCTCCATGTCGTTGTCGCTCACCATGGTGGCCTTCGGTCTGTTCGCCCGAGGTCTCAGCGACGGGACCCACCGCATCAGCGCCGCCGTCCTGATCGCCCTCGCTGCTCTGTGCCACGGCATCGTGCTCATGTTCGTGTTCGGGGGTGTCCTGGTCATGGGACTGGTCCACCTCGACCGCGTCCGTTGGCGTTACACCTGGACCACCATCGCCACGGCGATCGCGCTCTCGTCGTTCTGGGTGATTCCGTTCCTCGCTGGTCACTCCTTCATGACCGACATGAAGTACGGCGGGGAACCGGGAGGCGGCTCGTTCACGTCGATGTGGGGCATGTACTTCCCGCTGCCCACCTTCTTCGACATCCTGTTCACCACCTTGGCGGTGATCGGTGTGGTGGCCAGTGTCGCACGACGCAACCTGGTGGGCGTCTGGCTGGGGGTCATGGCGATCATCCTCGCCGCCGCCGTGCACATCGCCCAGGACAGCCTCCCCGTCATCGGTCTGCTGTGGAACCCGCGCATCCTGCCGTTCCTGCACCTGGTGAGGTATCTCCTGGCGGCCATCGGCCTGGTCGAGATCGTGCGAGCCGTCGCCCGCCTACGACAGTTGGAGCGACACGCGACGTGGCCTGCCGGCGCCGCTGCATCGAACGAGGTGGCGAGGCCCGAGACCCGGCTCAGCTGGTGGGTGACCGGCTCGGCACTCACCGGCGTCGTGGCCCTGATCATCATGGGTGTGCTGGGCTTCAGGTACCAGCAACTGCCCGGAGGGTCACTCGTCACCAATGCACGTGGCGAGGCCGAATACCGGTGGGGTCCCGTGAAGTCCACCTCGCCACGGGGGTTCGTCGACGGTTGGGCGCGGTGGAACTTCTCGGGCTACGAGGGGAAACCCGCCTATGGCGAGTATTACGACCTCGTGCAGCGCATGAAGTCGCTGGGCGAGGATCCCGCTCACGGTTGTGGACGGGCACTGTGGGAGAACAACAGCGAACTCAACCGCTACGGAACCACCATGGCGTTGATGCTGCTGCCGTTCTGGACCGATGGCTGTATCGCGTCCATGGAAGGCCTGTTCTTCGAAGCGGCGGGGACCACGCCGTACCACTTCCTGGCCGCTGCTGCGATGTCCGATCAGTCGAGCAACCCGGTGCGGGAACTGCGCTACGCCGACAACGATGCCGAGGTCGGCGTGCGCCATATGCGCGACCTCGGGGTTCGCTACTACCTCGCCTTCACCCAGGAGGCCAAGGATGCAGCCGATCTGAGGCCTGAACTGGTGTCGCTGGGCGACGTGGGGCCCTGGCGTGTCTACGAACTCCCCACCGCCAGCATCGTGGAACCCCTCACCATGGAACCGGTGGTCATCGGCGAGCGATCGGGTGACCAACGCGAGCGTTGGCTCGAGTTGGGGACCAGTTGGTTCCAGCAACCTGCCGACTGGGTGGCGTTGCCGGCGGCTGATGGGCCCGATCAGTGGCAGCGGCGTGAGGTCTCCATCGATCTCGCTCGACGTCAGGGCCAGCCGGGCACGGCCGGACGCAAGGTCGACATCGTCGTGCCCACCGAAGCGGTCGAGCCACGACCGCTTCCGCAGGTCACGGTCAGCGACGTCGAGGTGGGTGACAGTTCGGTGCGTTTCAGGGTGGATCGCACTGGGGTGCCGGTCCTGGTCCGGGTCAGTTACTTCCCGGGTTGGAAGGTGAGCGGTGGCCAAGGCCCGTACCGCGTGGCCCCCAACCTCATGGTGGTGATCCCCGACGACACCACGGTGGAGCTCAGCTACGGGGGGCGTGGCATCGACATCGCCGCCATGGCCATCACCGTGGGCGGCCTCGCCGCGCTCGTGGTGCAGCGACGCCGCGGTCCAGTCCCCATGGTGCCGCTCGGATCCCGGTAGCCTCGCCAACCGTGCCTCTGCTGGACGCCATCGTCAAGGCCTACGACATCAGGGGCACGGTTCCCGACCAGTGGGATGCGTCGGTGGCCCGAGCCTTCGGTGTGGCGTTCGCCCAGTTCACCGGTGCGCCCAAGGTGTTGGTCGCCCGTGACATGCGCCCGTCGGGTCCTGAACTGGCCCAGGCGTTCAGCGAGGGACTTCTCGCTCAGGGTGTCGATGTGGTGGACCTCGGTCTCGCATCCACCGACCTGTTGTATTTCGCCGCCGGACGTCTCGATGCACCTGGTGCCATGTTCACGGCGTCGCACAACCCGGCCCAGTACAACGGCATCAAGTTGTGTCTCGCGGGAGCGCGTCCCGTGGGTGCCGACACGGGCCTCGCCGAGATCAAGGCGATCACTCGGGCCGTGCTGGCCGGCGAGGGTCCGGCCCCTGCCGCACGCGCTGGTCGCCTCGGTTCGCGTGATCTGCTGTCGGAGTTCGCCGATCACGTGGTGTCGTTCATCGACACCTCGGAACTTCGGCCCCTGCGAGTGGTGGCCGACACGGCCAACGGAATGGGTGGACTGGTGGTCCCCGCCGTGTTCGAGCGACTGCCAGGCGTGGAACTCGAAGTCATGTTCGGTGAACTCGACGGGACCTTCCCCAACCACCCGGCCGATCCGCTTCAACCCGCAAATCAGCGCGATCTCCAGGCCCGCGTGGTGGCCGGCGGGTTCGACGTCGGCCTGGCCTTCGACGGAGACGCCGACCGGGTGTTCGTGGTCGATGAGCAGGGGAGGGGACTGTCGGGTTCCACCACGACAGCACTGCTGGCGGCCAGTGTTCTGAGACGCTCGCCAGGGGCCACCATCCTGCACAACCTCATCTGCTCACGGGCGGTACCCGAGGTCATCCGTGAGCATGGCGGCGTGCCGGTTCGCACCAAGGTCGGGCACAGTTTCATCAAGCAACTCATGGCCGATACCGGAGCGGTGTTCGGCGGTGAGCATTCGGCGCACTACTACTTCCTCGACAACTACCGGGCCGACAGCGGTCTCATCGCAAGCATGCTGGTGTTGGCCGAGATGAGTCGGGAGGGTCAGGCGCTCAGCGAGTTGCGCCGACCCTTGGAGCGTTACTCGTCCAGCGGTGAGATCAACACCCAGGTCGACGACGCCGCGACGGTCATCGCCCGCATCGCCGAGGCCTATCGGCCGTACCCACAGGACCACCTCGACGGCCTCACCGTCGACTGCGGTGACTGGTGGTTCAATCTTCGCCCGTCCAATACCGAACCACTGCTGCGCCTCAACCTCGAAGCCCCGGACCGCGATCGCTGCGACACCCACGTCGCCGAGGTACTGGCAGCGCTCACGGCAGTCTGACCGTCGAGGAGACACGACACCATGGCTCTGGATCCACAACTGCTCGAAGTGCTGGCCTGTCCCCTCGACAAGGGTCCGCTGCACTATCTGATCACCGAGGGCGTGTTGTACAACCCACGTCTGAGGCGTTGCTACGACATCGTCGACGATATTCCGGTCATGCTGGTGGAGGCCTCTCGGGAGGTGGACGACTCCGAACATGCCCGACTGATGGGTCTCGTGGACGGGGGCGACATGCCCGGCGACGCCTGAACCCCCCGCACTAGGGTGGCGGTATGCAGAGCGAAACCCCCTGCCGCTCTCGGCGCAGAACGTTCTTTGCAGCGCTCGGCGCCGCGATGTTGGCGGCGGGAGCGGCGTTGGGCGGCGGTTCGGCCACGGCTCAGATAGCACCGAGTGAACTCGGCGCCGCTGGCGAGATGCACGTCGTGTCGCCCCAGCGAATCGTGGACACCCGCGTCGGGATCGGCGTCGATGCCGGCCCCCGCCCCATCCGCCTACAAGGTCGATCCTTCGATGCCGCCGTGCTGGGCGTGGGCGGCGTGCCGGCTCAGTCGGACCGAGTGCTAGCGGTGCTGGCGAACATCACCGTCACCGATGCCACCGTGCAGGGCTACGTCACGGCAAGCCCCTGTTGCGGTGAACTCGTCACCGCATCGAACATCAACTTCAGCCCCGGGCGCACCGTCGCCAACATGGCGATCATCCGCCCCGGCGACGATGGGCGGGCGAGGTTCACGCTGGCGGGTCCGGCCGCTGGCACGGCGCACGTCATCGTCGACGTGTTCGGGTGGATCTCATCGGTGGAGAACCCTGATCGAGGTGCTCGGCTGGTGCCGGTGAATCCCGGGCGTCTCTTCGACTCGCGTCGGGCGGAACCCTTGGGTCCACGCACGTGGCGAAGGATCAACGTTCGGGGTGCCGACGTGGTGAACGCCGAGGGTGCCGTGGTGGTACGTGACATCGTTCCCGCTTCCACCGACGTGACTGCGGTGATGTTGAACGTCACCGGGATCAACGACCGTTCTCGGGCCACGGCCACGTGGATGTCGCTGGTGCCGGCTCGGGTGGCAGGGGGCCCGTCGACGTCGAACCTGAACTTGTCCGCCGGCCAGGTGCGAGGGAACCTGGTGGTCGTCCCCATCGCCCCCGACGGGCGCATCTTCTTGTACAACGATGCCAGCACCGTCGACGTACTCGTGGACGTCGTGGGGTACTTCCGCACCGGCGTGCCCACCGACACCCGTGCAGGACGCCTGCAGCCGATGACGGCGCCGTTTCGCGTCTTCGACACCCGACAGCCCGAGTTCGGATCCAGTCGTCTGGGTGCCAACCAGGCCGAGCCGTGGGACTTCGCGCCGGTGATCGCCACCACGACGGTCGACGGGTTCTCCATCGGTGCGGTTCAGGCACTCTTGGGCAATCTCACGGCCACCGGTTTCGAGCGCCAGCGAGGTGGGCCCGCCAGCACCTATCTCACCATGTACCCCGGCCCCTCCCTGCCCGACACCTCCAACATCAACCTTGGTGCGGGCGAAGATGTAGCCAATCTGGCCTTGGCCCCTCTGGCGAGCGACCTGACGCTGCGCGTCTACAACGCCGCCGGTTCGGTGCATTACCTCTACGACCTGTCGGCCATGGTGCTCGCCGATTGAGCGCTTCGGGTTCCGTCGTCGCCTACACTGCGCCACGCACTCCGTGGGCTGATCGCGAACGGGAGCCAGCAGGCCCCAGCCCCGGCGTCTTCCACGCCGATTCACCCTCACCAGGAGCACCCGTCATGTCGTCATCACTGGCCGCGCGCCGCGACTACCGCGTCGCCGATCTCTCCCTCGCCCCCTTCGGCCGCAAGGAGATCCACCTCGCCGAGCACGAGATGCCCGGTCTGCGCGCCTTGCGCGCTCAGTACGGACCCTCCAAGCCGCTGGCCGGTGCCCGGATCTCCGGTTCGCTGCACATGACCGTGCAGACCGCCGTTCTCATCGAAACCCTCGTGGAACTCGGTGCCGAGGTGCGATGGGCGTCCTGCAACATCTTCTCCACACAGGATCACGCCGCGGCCGCAGTGGTGGTGGGTCCGCACGGCACCGTCGACGATCCCCAGGGTGTGCCCGTGTTCGCCTGGAAGGGCGAGACACTGGAGGAGTACTGGTGGGCGACCGAGCAGATGCTCACGTGGCCCGAGCGGGGAGCCGACGGGAGCGAGGGCCCGAACATGATCCTCGACGACGGTGGCGACGCCACCCTGTTGGTGCACAAGGGTGTCGAGTACGAGCGCAGCGGTGAAGTGCCCGACCCCACCAGTGCCGACAATCCGGAGTTGGCCATCGTGCTGGGTTTGCTGGCCCGTGGATTGCGTCAGGATCCCACCAAGTGGACTCGCATGGCGGCCAGCATCAAGGGTGTCACCGAGGAGACCACCACGGGCGTGAAGCGTCTGTACAAGATGGCCGAGCGGGGCGAGTTGCTGTTCCCGGCCATCAACGTGAACGACTCGGTGACCAAGTCGAAGTTCGACAACCTGTACGGCTGCCGTCACAGCCTGGTGGATGCCATCAACCGAGCCACCGACATCATGATCGGTGGCAAGGTGGCCGTGGTGCTGGGCTACGGCGATGTGGGCAAGGGTTGTGCCCAGAGCCTGCGCGGTCAGGGTGCCCGGGTCATCGTCACCGAGATCGACCCCATCAACGCGCTCCAGGCGGCCATGGAGGGCTATCAGGTCACCACCCTCGACGATGTGGTGGGCTCGGCCGACATCTTCGTCACCGCCACCGGTAACGCCAGCATCATCACCGTCGACGATATGGCCCGCATGAAGCACAACGCCATCGTGTGCAACATCGGCCACTTCGACAACGAGATCGACATGGCCGGACTGGCCCGCAGCGGCGCCACTCGCGACGAACTCAAGGCCGGTACCGACTTGTGGACGTTCCCCGACGGTCACGCCGTGATCGTGCTGGCCGAGGGCCGGTTGGTGAACCTCGGATGCGCCACAGGACATCCCAGTTTCGTGATGAGTTGCTCGTTCTCGAACCAGGTCATCGCCCAGATGGAACTCTTCAATCACCTGGAGCGTTACCCGACGGGCGTCTACGTGCTGCCCAAGCACCTCGACGAGAAGGTGGCCTCACTGCACCTCGAGTCGTTGGGTGTGAAGCTGACGCGCCTCACCGACGAGCAGGCGGAGTACCTCGGTCTCGAGCCGTCAGGGCCGTTCAAGCCCGAGCACTATCGGTACTGACCACTCGCAGCCGCGGCACCGTGCGGTGCACGAGCGGGCCGATCCCCAAGGCGAACACCAGGGTTCCCAGCCCCACGCTGCCACCCAGGGCCCAGCCAGCGGCGAAGACTGTCACCTCGATGAGGGTGCGCGCTCGCCCGAGCGACCAGCCAAGACGTGCCAGACCGGTCATGAGGCCGTCGCGAGGCCCCGAGCCCAGGCCCGAACCGATGTACAGGCCCGACCCGAGCCCCACGACCGCCACGCCGCCCACCAGGGCGGCGATGCGGGCGAGGGGTGCGTCGAAGGTGCCGAGACGCGGTTCCAGCAGATTCACCACCATGCCGATCTCCAGCGCGTTCAAGATCGTCCCCCAACCGGGTCGCTCCCTGAGAGGGAGCCACAGCACCATCAGCGCCATCCCCACGAGGATGATGACGGTCCCGATGGGAATCCCGGTGCGCCGGCTCAGACCTTGGTGAAAGACGTCCCAAGGGGCGAGACCGAGATCGGCGGCGATGACGAGGGTGATGCCCGTGCCGAACAAGGCCAGGCCCACGACGCACCGCATGAGACGCACGAGTGCTGGGTCGGGAAGTCCGGGCAGTGGCACCGGGTCGACGCTAGTCAGTCGGACTCCCCGACCCTGCCACACCCCCTTTCTAGGGTGGCGGTCATGCCTGGTATCGCTCGTGCACTCATGCCCCAGCAGTGTTCCGGATGCGGAAGGTTACGCAGCGGGCCCTGTCCCATCTGCCGCGACATGCTTCTCCACGAACCACCCGGGGATGCACCTGCCGGAGTCACGGCACTCTGCTGCTACGGAGGCCTCGCTCGGGACCTCATCACCGGCATGAAGTACCGGCGACAACACCATGTCGCCGAGTGGTTCGCGGAGTCAGCGGCACATCGTCGGCACGAGTTTCCCGGTGTCGACGTCATCACCTGGGCGCCCACGTCGTCGTCGCGTCGTCGCCACCGGGGCTTCGATCAGGCCGAACTCGTCGCTCGACATCTCGCTCGCCGATGGGACGTGCCCGCTCGTCGCCTCCTGGCCCGCCAAGGTGGTGGTCATCAGACCGGTCGCAGCCGGGCCGAGCGACTTGGTGGCCCTGCGTTCCGAGGTCGTCCTCTCACCGGGCGACCCGGTGTGCTGGTCGTCGACGATGTGGTGACCACCGGTGCCACGTTGTGGGCCGCTGTGGCGGCACTGCGCCAGGCGGGGGCGTGCGAGGTCCATGCGTTGGCGTTGGCGGCCACACCGCCGCCCGAGGTCTTGCACCGTGACGGCCGCCCGGTACCAGCGGGGCTCGGCCGATAGCATCCCCCGACGCATGGGCATTCTCGACCGCATCCTCCGCGCCGGTGAAGGCAAGCGCTTGCGCGCTCTTCAAGGGCTGGTGCCCGACATCAACGCGCTCGAAGCCGAGGTCACCGCACTCGACGACGACGCATTGCGAGGCCGAACCGACGAGTTCCGGCAGCGACTGGACCGCGGCGCCGAACTCGACGACCTGCTCATCGAGGCCTTCGCCGTCGTGCGCGAAGCCGGTCGGCGCGTGCTCGGTCAACGCCACTACGACGTGCAGTTGATGGGTGGAGCAGCACTGCATTTCGGCTGGGTGGCGGAGATGAAGACCGGCGAGGGCAAGACACTCGTGTCCACCCTGCCCGCCTACCTCAACGGCCTGTCCGGTAAGGGTGTGCACCTCGTCACGGTCAACGACTACCTGGCCCGACGCGACGCCGTGTGGATGGGTGCTCTCCACCAGTGGCTGGGGCTGTCGGTGGGCCTCGTGGTGCCCGGTGTGAACGATCGGCCCGATCAGAAGAGGGCCAGTTACGGCTGTGACATCACGTACGGCACCAACAACGAACTCGGCTTCGACTATCTGCGCGACAACATGGCGGGTTCGGCC
>CAYMUC010000078.1:0-14653 GCA_964393535.1 uncultured Ilumatobacteraceae bacterium
TTGGACAAGCACTCCACCGGCGGGGTGGGCGACACCGTGAGTCTGGTGTTGGCTCCTGCCGTCGCCGCGTGTGGAGGGTTCGTGCCGATGATCTCTGGGCGCGGTCTGGGCCATACCGGCGGCACCTACGACAAGATGGAGTCCATCCCCGGGTACGTGGCCGACCCGGATCGCGCTCGGTTCCGGCGGGTGGTCCGCCAGGTGGGTTGCGCCATCATCGGCCAGACCGCCGACCTCGCCCCAGCCGACAAGCGCGTGTACGCCGTGCGCGACGTGACCGCCACGGTGGAGAGCATCCCGCTCATCACGGCGTCCATCCTGTCGAAGAAGCTCGCCGCTGGCCTGGACGCTCTGGTGATGGACGTGAAGGTGGGTAATGGCGCCTTCATGACCCGCCAGCGAGACGCCGTGGAACTGGCTCACAGCCTGGCGAGCGTCGCCACCGGGGCAGGCCTCCCGACCACCTCGCTGCTCACCGCTATGGACCAGCCCTTGGCGTCGGCGGCGGGCAACGCCGTGGAGGTTCGCTACGCCATCGACTACCTGACGGGCGTTCGCCGAGAGCCGCGGTTCCACGAGGTCGTGGTTGCCCTGGGTGCCGAGATGCTCATGTCGGGTGGACTGGCCACCACGCTGGAGGCGGGTCGCTCGGCCATGAATGAGGCTCTCGACAGCGGAACCGCCGCCGAACGGTTCGCCCGCATGGTCCGCGGTCTGGGTGGTCCGGCCCGTCTGTTGGACCGTCCCCATGAGTTCCTGGCGGCGGCACCGGTGATCATGGCCGTCCATGCCGAGGGCACTGGTGTGGTGACCGCAGTGGACACGCGCGAGGTTGGCATGGTGGTGGTGGGCCTCGGCGGTGGCCGCACCCGGCCCCAGGACCCCGTGGACCATGCCGTTGGCCTCACCGATCTGGCGGCAGTGGGCGAGGCCGTGGATGCCCAACGGCCTCTGGCGCTGGTGCATGCTCGCTGCGACGCTCTCGCCGAGGCGGCAGCCGCCCGCTTGCGCGCCGCCTACCGAGTAGGACGTCGTCAGCGTCCTGCGCTCCCGGTAGTGCTGCAACGAATCGTCGTGGAAGGAGGTTCCGTATCGTGACCGACACCGTGTTGTCGTTCCTGGGAGCAGCCGGCACGGTGACCGGCTCGAAGGCCGTCATCGAAACCGCCGATGCTCACGTGATGATCGACAGCGGGCTGTTCCAGGGCATGAAGGAGTTGCGCCTGAGGAACTGGGCTCCGCTGCCCCTCGAGGCCGCTCGCCTGGACGCCGTGGTGCTCACCCATGCCCACCTCGACCATTGCGGTTACCTGCCTCGCTTGGTCGTCGATGGCTTCGGCGGTCCGGTGTATGCCAGTCCCGGCACGGTGGCCTTGGCCCGCATCGTGCTGCCCGATTCGGCGCATCTCCAGCAGGAGGAGGCGAACTACGCCAACCGCAAGGGGTACTCGAAGCACCGTCCCGCGCTGCCGTTGTACGACGAGGTCCATGCCGAGGCAGCACTGCGCCTGTTGCGCTCGGTGCCCTTCGGGCACACCACCGAGGTGGCACCGGGGGTGTCCATGGTGCAGCAACCGGCCGGCCACATCCTGGGGTCGGCGGTCACCCATGTGAACGTGGGCGGTGTGCGCATCGCGTTCAGTGGCGACCTCGGGCGCTCGCAGCATCCGTTGCTGGTGCCGCCTGCTCCTGTGGGCGAGGCCGACTGGATCGTGGTGGAGAGCACCTACGGCGACCGCCTGCACGACGACGCCCATGCCGTGGAGCAGTTGCGCGACACCATCGTGCGAACCATCCACCGAGGTGGCACGTTGGTGATTCCGGCTTTCGCCGTCGACCGTACCGAGGTCTTGCTGCATCATCTCGGCCACCTCGATGACCGAGGCGAGCTACCCGCGGTCCCCATCTACGTGGACAGTCCCATGGCGCTCGACGCGCTGCGCGTCTACCGGCGGGCCATCACCGAACGCAGCCCCGAGATACGTCGCGAGGTGTTCTCGGACCCGACTCCGTTCCTGGAGCATCGCATCACCGAGGTGCGCGACCCCGAGGGGTCCAAGGCCGTCACCCAGTCACCCGAGCCGAAGATCATCATCTCGGCCTCGGGTATGGCCTCGGGGGGTCGCGTGGTGCATCACTTGGCGCGCTATCTGCCCGACCCACGGTCGACGGTGGCGTTGGTGGGCTTTCAGGCCGAGGGCACTCGGGGGCGGTCTCTGGTCGACGGTGCCGAGGAGTTGAAGATGCTGGGTCGCTACGTCCGAGTTCGTGCCGATGTGGTGAGCCTTCCGTCGTTCTCGGTGCATGCCGATGCGGACGAACTGATGGCGTGGCTGGGAACCGCAGCGAGTGCCCCGCGCGGGGTGTTCTGCGTGCACGGTGAAGAGCGGTCCTCGCAGGCGTTGGCGGCGCGTATCCGCCAGGAGTTGGACTGGGACGCGGTAGCGCCGCGCTACAAAGAGAGGGTGCTGTTGTGAGTCGTGGGCGAGTTCCTCATCTCACAGCCAAGTTGCAGGGTTTCGGCACGACGATCTTCGCCGAGATGAGTCAACTGGCGGTGGCCACGGGTGCGGTGAACCTGGGTCAGGGGTTCCCCGACACCGACGGCCCACCCGAGGTGCTGGAGGCCGCTCGCACGGCCATCACCCAGGGTCTGAACCAGTACCCACCGGGGCCGGGTCTGCCGGTCCTGCGTCAGGCCATCGCCGCTCACCAGCAGCGTTGGTGGGGTATGACGGTGGACCCCGACCGCGAAGTGCTGGTGACCGCTGGCGCCACCGAAGCACTGGCCGCTGCGATGTTGGCACTGCTCGACACCGGTGACGAGGTGGTGGTGCTGGAGCCCATGTACGACAGCTATGCGGCTGGTGTGGCCATGGCCGGTGGAGTCATCCGGCCCGTCACACTTCGGCCACCTCACTACACGGTGGATGTGGATGCGGTACGGGCGGCCATCACACCGCGCACCCGACTGTTGCTGCTGAACACGCCGCACAACCCCACCGGAGCGGTGGTGGGTCCCGACGAGTTGAAGGCGCTGGCCGACCTGGCCATCGAGTACGACCTCTTGGTGGTCAGCGACGAGGTGTACGAGCATCTCACCTTCGACGGGCGACGTCACACGCCCATCGCCACCCTGCCCGGCATGGCCGATCGCACCCTGACCATCTCGTCGGGTGGCAAGACCTTCGACACGACGGGGTGGAAGATCGGTTGGTGCGTGGGGCCCGCTGATCTGGTCACGGCGGTCCGCACGGCCAAGCAGTTCCTCACCTTTGCCGGCGGTGGGCCGTTCCAGGTGGGCATCGCCGCCGGGCTGGGTCTGCCCGACTCGTACTTCGACGACCTACGCAGTCGTTTGCAGATGCAACGCAACCTGCTGATGTCAGGTCTGCGCACCGCCGGCTTCGACGTGTTCGAACCCGCAGGAACCTATTTCGTCACCGTGGACATTCGCCCCTTGGCACCGGATGGCGACGGTATGGCGTTCTGCCGCGACCTGCCGCACCGTTGTGGGGTGGTGGCCATTCCCAACGTGGTGTTCTACGACCAGGCTCATCGTCATGAGGGGCGCCACCTGGTGCGCTTCGCGTTCTGCAAACGACCTCAGGTGATCGCCGAAGCGGTGGAGCGCCTGGCGACACTGGCAGGCTGAGCGTCATGCGTATCGCTGCTGTCCAGCACGACATCGACTGGTGCGATCGAACGGCCACGTTCGCGCGTGTGGAACCGTTGGTCGCCGCTGCAGCGGCCGCCGGCGCCCGGTTGATCCTGTTGCCCGAGATGTTCTCCACCGGGTTCGCCGTGGGTGAGGAGATCGCCGAACCCGAGGGTGGGCCGTCGTCGACGTTCCTCGTGGAGTCGGCTCGGCGCCATGGTGTGTGGATGGGCGGCAGTTGTCCCGAACTACCCGAGCCGGTCGACGGTGATCCCCGGCCCTACAACTCGTTCGTGTTGGCGGCGCCCGACGGCATGGTGCACCGGTACCGCAAGATCCACCCCTTCACCTTCGCCGGTGAAGACAGGCATTTCCGCGGCGGCGATCAGTGGGTGACCGTCGAGGTCGAAGGCCTGAGGGTCAGCCTGTTCGTGTGTTACGACCTGCGCTTCGCCAATGAGTTCTGGGCCCTGGCACCAGATACCGACGTGTACCTGGTACCGGCCAGTTGGCCGGCTGCTCGTCGGCATCACTGGCGTTCGTTGCTGGTGGCCCGGGCCATCGAGAACCAGGCCTATGTGGTCGGGTGCAACCGGGTGGGTTCGGGCGGTGGCCTCGACTACGCGGGCGACAGTGCCATCGTGGACCCCCTGGGTGAGGTGTTGGCGGGCGCAGCGGGTACCGAGTCGCTGCTCATCGCCGACGTCTCGGCCGAGCGCGTGGCCGAGGTGCGTCAGCAGTTCCGGTTCCTACCGGACCGCCGCGCGCTCTGAGGCACTCCCGGGCGGGGCGTTCACGCCAAGCGCTTGGCCAGCAGGCTCACGCGCACGTGGTCGATGCCGTACTCGGGGTAGGCGCCGGTGTCTTGTTGACCCACTTCCACGAAGCCCAGACGTCGATGGAACTCGAGGGACGGCTCGTTCGGGGGAATGACGTTCACCTCCAGGGTGAACCACGAGCGTGCGACTCCGAGGCGTTCCACCTCGCGGTACAGCATGGTGCCCACTCCCTGGCGACGGAACGCAGTCGACACCGCCACCCGGTCGAGATACACGAAGTCGTCATAGCGATCCGAGAACCACCGGTAGTTCACGCTGGTGTACGGGGCGCCGGGTTCCATCACGATGCAGAATCCCGCCAGAGCACCGGCATCGTCGACCACCGCCAGCGACGACCACGACATGGCCACCAGCGACGCCATCTTGGCGGCGTCCACCGGCCCCACCTCGGGCACGTTGGCCTGGTTCAGTTCGGTGGCCTGGGCCATGAGGTGGGTGTCGTCGAGGGCGAGGGGTCGCAGGTGGAGCGCCATGGGCTCATGGTGGCAGACCGCTAGGGTCGCCATCTGCATGACGGCGACTCCACTCATCCACGCCCGCGATCTCACCAAACGCTTCGGGTCGTTCACCGCTGTCGACGGCATCGACGTGGACGTGGCGCCTGGCGAATCGTTCGGGTTCCTCGGGCCCACCGGTGCGGGCAAGTCGTCGACCATGCGCATGATCGGATGTGTGTCGCCGCCCACCTCGGGCACGCTGCGCATCTTCGGTATGGACCCCGCCACCGACGGTCGTCGCATCCGGTCACGATTGGGTTCGGTCCCCCAGCAGGACAGCCTGGATGGCGAGCTGACGGTGTTGGAGAACCTGGTCATCTATGGCCGCTACTTCGATCTGTCCTACGCCGAGGCGCGCCGCCGGGCCCATGAGTTGCTCGAGTTCGTGCAGTTGGGGGACCGCGCCGACAGTCGGGTGGACCCCCTCAGCGGCGGCATGAAGCGGCGGGTCACCATCGCCCGATCGCTCATCAACTCACCCGAGTTGCTGCTGCTGGACGAACCCACCACGGGCTTGGATCCTCAGGCTCGCCATGTGGTGTGGGAGCGGTTGTACCGATTGAAGGAACAGGGCGTGACCCTGGTGCTCACCACCCACTACATGGACGAGGCGGAGCAGTTGTGCGACCGACTGGTGGTGATGGACGGCGGCCGCATCGTGGCCGAGGGATCGCCACGCTCGCTGATCGAGGCCCACTCGACCCGCGAGGTGTTGGAGGTGCGTTTCGGTGTGGGCGCCAGCGCAGCCGCCGCCGAGCAACTGGCCGGCGTGGGCGAGCGACTCGAGGCCCTGCCCGACCGGGTCTTGGTGTACGCCGATGACGGCGAGGATGCCTTGGCGGCGGTGCACGCCCGTGGCATGACCCCGCTGTCCAGCCTGGTGCGTCGCTCCACCTTGGAAGACGTGTTCCTGCACCTCACCGGCCGCACGCTGGTGGACTGATGGGCGACCACGTGGGGGCGGTGTTCACCGGGGCGGTCCGCTCGGTGGAGTGGCACTGGACCTTCTACCGGCGTGAATGGCGGGCCAACCTGGCGTCGTCGTTTCTGCAACCGGTGCTGTACCTGTTGGCCCTGGGGGTCGGTGTCGGCTCGCTGGTGGAGAGCGGCGACGGTGCTGACACCGTGGGCGGCTCGTACGTGGCGTTTCTCGGCCCGGCGCTGCTGGCCACCACCGCCATGATGTTGGCCTCGGGCGAGAGCCTGTGGCCCGTCATGAGTTCGTTCCGCTGGAGTCGGTCGTTCCACGCAGCGGTCGCCACCCGGGTGGGCGCCGCCGACCTGGCGGTGGGGCACGCCATGTGGCTCATGGTTCGCGGGGCCCTGGCAGCGGCCATGGTGAGCGCCGCCCTGGTGCTGTTCCCCGACACCCGGTCGTGGGGGTTGCTGGTCGCCGTGCCGGTGGCGGCCCTGTGCGGCGCCGCCTGCGGCATGCCCATGGCCGCCTTTTCCGCCACCCGTGATCTCGACTCGTCGTTCTCGGCCATCCAACGCTTCGTGGTGACGCCGTTGTTCCTGTTCGCGGGGGTGTTCTACCCCTTGAGCGAATTGCCCCAGGCACTGCAGGTCATCGGCTGGGTCACGCCGCTGTGGCACGGGGTGGAAGTGTGCCGAGGGTTGGTGACCGGAGGCCTGGGGGTGTGGAGGGCCATCGGGCATGTGGCCGTGATGGCCGCCTGGGCCAGTGTGTCCACGGTGTGGGCCGTGCGCACCTTCGGGCGGAGGCTCAACGCATGAGTCCGCTGACCTGGGGTGCGGTACGCCTGGTTGAGCGTTCGGCCATGGTGTATCGACGCACGTGGCTGATCCTGGTCAGTGGGTTTGCCGAACCGTTGTTGTACCTGCTGTCCATTCGCCTGGGTTTGGGGCGCCTGGTGGGCGAGGTCGACATGGGCGGCGGGCGAATGGTGTCCTACAGCGCGTTCGTGGCGCCTGCCCTCATGGCGGCGGCTGCCATGAACGGCGCCGTGTACGACTCGACGTTCAACATCTACTTCAAACTGCGTCACGCCAAGACCTACGACGCTGCGCTGGCTACTCCGATCACCTCCACCGACGTGGCGATCGGCGAGATCGCCTGGGCGATGCTCCGGGGCTTGCTGTACGCCGCCGCCTTCGCCGTCACCATCACCGCCATGGGCCTGGCCGAGTCCTGGTGGCTGCTGGCCGCCATACCGGCCAGCCTGCTCATCAGCCTGGCCTTCGCCACCGTGGGCATGGCGGCCACCACGTACATGCGCACATGGGTCGACTTCGAATGGGTGGGGGCGGTGACCATGCCCAT
Source organism: uncultured Ilumatobacteraceae bacterium (assembly GCA_964393535.1). Classification (GTDB taxonomy): domain Bacteria; phylum Actinomycetota; class Acidimicrobiia; order Acidimicrobiales; family Ilumatobacteraceae; genus CAYMUC01. The sequence continues at coordinate 7,279 of CAYMUC010000078.1, forward strand.
CTTCTTGTTCTCGGCCACGTTCTTCCCCGTGTCGTCGTACGGCGGGGCAGCGTGGTTGGTCAACCTGTCGCCGCTGTACCACGGTGTCGAGTTGATCCGTGCCGCCCACATGGGCCACTGGGATGCCACCCTGCCACTGCACGCTGGCGTCCTCGTGGCCATCTCGCTGGCTGCAGGTCGACTGGTCAGCGGTCGGATGCGGAAACTGCTGGTGGTGTAGCGAGGCCGGGAGGTGATGACCACCTCGGTGAGGATCGCGGTGAGTCACTTGGTGTGTATGGTGTGCGCATATGGGACGTGTGAATGTCTACCTTCCCGATGATCTGGCCGAACAGGCCCGCCTCGCAGGCCTCAATGTGTCGCGACTCACGCAGGATGCCCTACGTCAGGCGCTCCGCGGAATCCGGACGACCACCTGGCTCGCCGAGATGGAGGCCCGTCGTATGGGGCGTCCCCGGAGCGATGGCCTGAATGCCGAGGCCATCGAGGAGGCGCTTGTGGGGGCCAAGGCCGACCTCGAGGGCCAGCATTCCTCATGAATGCTCCCGTCGTCATCGACGCGTCGGCAATGGTGGAGTTACTGATCGGGGGCCCTCGCTACGGGAAGGTGGCTGGTCGTGTCCACGGCTGCGAACTCCACGCTCCAGCGCATCTGGACGCAGAGGTGTTGTCTGCTCTGGGGCGACTCCATCGAGGAGGCGTCTTGGGTGACGACGATGTCACCGATGCCCTGGATGCACTCCGATCGGCGCCGATCGAACGGCATCATGCGATGCCGACCCTGGTAGGAGCGTGGCAACGGCGCCACCGCCTGCGCCTCACCGATGCGCTGTATGCGGAACTTGCCGAACAGATGGGATACGTGCTGGTCACGTGCGACCGAGGTCTTGCGTGGGCCGCGTCGCATGCAGAACTGATCTCGTCGTAGCCTGCCCACATGCTGTTCGCCTCCCGCAAGGTCCAGATGGTCGATCCGGCCGATGCACTGCCCGGCCGTACGCACGTGAGCATGCCGGTGCCCGAGGCTCACACCGTGTTGGGGACTCCGCTCACGCCCCCCTGGCCCGAGGGTGCCCGCACGCTGGTCGTGGGCCTGGGGTGTTTTTGGGGGGCCGAACGTCGCTTCTGGCAGCAGCCAGGTGTCATCAGCACCTCGGTGGGCTATGCCGGTGGCTACACGCCCAACCCCACCTATGAAGAGGTGTGCAGTGGCCTCACCGGCCACACCGAAGTAGTGATGGTGGTGTTCGATCCGGCCGTCACCAGCGACGAGACACTGCTGAAGGTGTTCTGGGAGAGTCACGATCCCACACAAGGCATGCGCCAGGGCAATGACGTCGGCACCCAGTACCGCAGTGCTGTGTACGCCTGCGACGACGAGCAACTGGCGGCCGCCGTGGCGACCCGCGATCTGTTCCAGTCGCAACTGACCGCAGCCGGGTATGGCGAGATCACCACCGAGATCGCCGGGGCGTGCGACTACTTCTACGCCGAGCCCTATCACCAGCAGTACCTCGACAAGAACCCCAACGGCTACTGCGGCCTGGGTGGTACGGGCGTCTCATGCCCGGTGGGTCTCGCCACCTGATCAGCCGTCGGCGTCGTCGAGGGCGGCCCATCCCCGGCGGCGAATGGCGTCGCCGTCGGCATCGAGCGTGCGCCCGGAGTGGCGCAGCACACCTGGCGTCTCCGACAGTCGGGCGATGAGGTTCTGCTGGGGCACACCGCCCACGTCCACCACCGCATGCCGGGCGACGTAATGCGGGTCGACGGCGATGTCGGCGAGGTCCATCACCGGGCCGATGGCGGCCTCGGCTGCCTCGAACGCTGCGATCACCTCGGCCTGGCTGCGCTGAGCGCACCACGCCACCATCAACGCCTCCAACTCGTCGCGGTGGGCGGCGCGTCCGGCGAAACTGGCGAAGCGTTCGTCGTCGCCCACGCCCAACAGGGCCATGACCCGCGCTGCCACCGAGTCGCTGGAGGTGGAGATGCCCACCCAGTGCCCATCGGCGCAGCGGTAGGTGCCACGGGGCACGGTGTAGGGCAGGCCGGCTCCCAGGCGAGGTTGTTGCTCACCTGTCAGGGCCTGCAGCGAAGCGAGGGGTCCCATGAGGTGGAACATGCTCTCCAACAGGCTCACGTCCACCACCTGCCCCACGCCACTGTGCACGGCCACCATGGTGGCGAAGGCTGCCACCAGGCCAGTCACCTCGTCGGTGAGGGCGATGGGAGGAGGCAGTGGTTGTCCATCGGGTTCGCCCGACAGTGCCGCCAGACCCGACATGGCTTCGGCCACGGTGGCGAAGCCCGGGCGGTGCGCATAGGGCCCGGTCTGGCCGAACCCGGTGACCCGCGTGAGGATCAGTCGCGGGTTGCGGCGGTGCAACTCGTCGGGTCCCAACCCCAGGCGTTCCAGCGTGCCTGGTCGGAAGTTCTCCACCAGGACGTGGGCCTCGTCGATGAGGTGCCACAGCACGTCCAGATCCTGTGGGTCCTTGAGATCCAGGGCAATGGTGGCCTTGTTGCGGTTGGCGAGTTTCCACCACAGGCCTTCGCCGTCACGGGGATCACGCCAGGCCATGCGGCGCAGGCTGTCGCCCTCGCCGGGGCGTTCCACCTTGATCACCTTGGCGCCGTAGTCGGCCAGGTAGCGGGCACAGTTGGGCCCGGCGATCACCGTGGCCAGGTCCAGCACGCGCAGGTCGGCCAAGGGTGTGTTCACGATGCGTACTCCCTCATCCATCGCTGAAGTGCTTCGACCGCCGCACTGAGGTCGTCGGCCCGACCGGCGTAGGACCACCGAACCGTGTTGGCGCCACGGTCCACGTCGAAGTCGATACCCGGTGTGCAGGCCACACCGAGTTCCTCGAGCCAACGGTGACACAACGACAGCGAGTCCACCACCCCCGAGCGGTGCAGGATCTCGGTCACATCGCCATACACGTAGAAGGCACCATCGGCTGGGGCCAGTCGGGTGAAGCCGGCTGCGGTGAGGCCGTCGTGCAGCAGCGAGCGTTGGTGGCTGTAGCGGACCAGGTGTTCGCCGAGTTCGTCGTGGGCGTCCAACGCGGCGAGGCCGGCGATCTGCGAGGTGTGCGGGGCGCAGATGTACAGGTTCTGATGGAGGCGCTCCACGGCATCGCGCAACAGGTCCGGCACCACCATCCAGCCCAGCCGCCAACCGGTCATGGAGAAGTACTTGGAGAAACTGTTCACCACCACCGCCTTGTCGGTGTGGGACAACACCGAGGGAGCGGGCGACTCGTAGGTGAGGCCGTGATAGATCTCGTCGACCACCAACTGCACCCCGCGACCGTCGGCCCAGGCCACCAGAGCGCCGAGGGCGTCATCGTCGAGCACCGTACCGGTGGGGTTCGAGGGCGAGGCGATGACGAGTCCGTCGAGTGGTCCCACTGTGTCGAGCAGCTCAGGGGTGGGGCCCCAACGAGTCGCGGCGTCCACCGGAATGCGCACCACGTCCACACCCAGAGCCTCGAGCGTGTTGCGGTAGCACGGGTACCCGGGCTCCAGCACCGCTACCCGGTCTCCCGCATCGAATGCGGCCAGGAAGGCCAGGGTGAAGCCCGCCGAGGCCCCGGCCACGACCATGATCTGCTGCGGTGTGACGGCATGGCCCGAGCGTTGGGTGTCGTGGACCGCCAACCGCTCGCGCAGTGCGGGGAGCCCGGCCGCCGAGGTGTACCCCAGAGACTCGCCGGCCTCGAGTGCGTCGATGACGGCGCGACGAGCCGCCGCGGGCGCAGGCGTGGAGGGCTGGCCCAACTCGAGGTGGTACACGGTGCGTCCCTGCGACTCGAGTACCTGAGCGGCAGCACTCATGGCCATGGCGTGGAACGGAGGCATGGCGGCCGCACGACGTGCTGCGGTCAGGTGGTGAACGCCCTCGGTCATCGCAGCCCGATCTGGAAACAGCGTTCCTTCAGGCTGCCCAAGGCGTAACTGGCGTAGTCCACCCCGAAGTCGCGGTACAACTGCCGACACCTCTCGCTCCATGCCAGGGCATCGGGCGACGACATGCGGTGCACCACCTGGAGAAGGCCGCCTTCGAACACCCGGTATTCGGCCCAGGTGCCGGGGAAGTCCTTCACACATCCAACCTCGACGCTGGGCACGCCGGCCGCGGTGAGACGCACTCGGTGACGGTGGGTGTGCCCGGCGGTGTAGGCCACGATGGCAGGTCGGCGGGCGATCACGCCGGCCAGTGCGTCGCTGGAGTCGGGATGCAGTCCGAAGTAGTCGTCGCTGCGCTTGGGCGAGGCGTCTCCGGGGTCGGGCACCCACTGCTGATGGTGCCCCATGACCACGACCGGGCGATCGGCTGTGGCTGCGTGATCGTCGAGCCACTCCAGTTGTTCGGGGAGCAGACGGCCGGTGGTGTGGCGGGGAATGACCGTGTCCATGAGCGCCACAATGACGCCGTCCAACACGATCCATCGGTCACCGGTGAACACCTGCTGACCGTCGTAGGCGTCGTGATTGCCTCGCACCACATGCAAACGGTCACCGAAGCGGCGCAACCAACACTGGTCGAACGCCACGAACTCCTCCACCGTGCCGGCCCGGGTGAGGTCGCCCTTCACGATGACAGCGTCGGCGTTCACCGCCGCGATCTCGTCGGCCGCGGCGGCGTTCATGACCTCGGGATACGCAGGGGCGCCAGGCTCGGCCCGCAGGATGGGCCCGTCGGGATGATCGTCGATGCGGCCGCACTCCACCTCGCCGAAGTGGACGTCGTTCACCGTGGCCACCCGACACAACAGGGCACCGGCGGGCCGAGGCAGTGTGCGCACCGTGGTGCCATCGACTGTCACCTCGGTATCGGGCGCCAGACCCTCGAGTCGACGCACGTCAGCCCCCGCACCCTCGGGGGCACCCGGGCGTGGGCGGTGCAGTACCACCAGGTCATCGGCCCGGGTCGTCACTTCCCACGGCGCATCGGTCACCCCGCCGAGGGTAGTGGCTAACGTCCATGGCGATGTCTGCCACACGCCCCTTCTACATCGACACCGACACCGCCAGCGATGACGCCGTGGCACTGGTCATGGCCCTGCGGCACGAGGACGTGGAGGTGGTGGGTATCGGGGTGGTGGCCGGCAATGTGCCACTGGATCAAGGGGTGCAGAACGCCCTGTACATGGTGGAGTTGTGTGGCGCGACCGACACCGTGCCGGTGTACGCCGGGTGCGACCGGCCTCTCTCTCTGCCGTTGTCGACAGCGCAGAAGGTGCACGGAGTGGACGGTATGGGCGATATCGGCCTGCACCTCACAGGGCGAACCGCCACGCCGGGTCATGCCGTGGATGCGCTGCTGGAGGCTGCCGACCGCTACGCCGGCACGCTGACCTTGGTAACTCTGGGGCCGTTGACCAATGTGGCGGTGGCACTGCAGCGAGACCCGTCGTTGGCCACCAAGATCGCACGGTGCGTGGTCATGGGGGCGGTGGCCGACCACATCGGCAACATCACTCCGGTGGCCGAGTTCAACATGTGGGTAGACCCACACGCCGTGGACGTGGTGCTGGCCTCGGGAATGCACCTCGAGTTCGTCGGGTGGGACATCTCACGGCACTACGCCGTCATCGAACCCGGGCTCGCAGCCGACCTTCGGGGCATCGGAACCACCCTTGCCGAGGTGTGCATGGACATCCAGGTGTGTGTGTCGGCGTTCTGCGAGACCGAGACCAAGTTGGCCGGGTTCGACCTGCCCGATCCCATCGCCATGGCCTACGCACTGGACCCGTCCGTGGCCACCGAGACACGCCGTTTGCACCTGGAAGTGGAGACCGAGAGCGAACTGACCCGTGGCATGGTCGTGATGGACGTGTTGGGACTGGAACACGCTGCTCCCAACGCTGTGGTGGTCACCGCCGCCGATCACGACCGGTTCGTGGCCATGCTCCGAGCGTCACTGTGTTGAGCGAACTCAGGTCCAGGGTCGGTCGCGTCGCACCGGGATGGGGAGACTCCACCAACGCCCGCTGAACCGCCAGGCGTTGGAGCGCCTGTTGGCCGGCTCGTCGGCCAGCACCACGGGTCGCGGCCACAACGCCTCGGTGGCGGCCATGATGGCGACCGCTTCCTCGTCGGTGGGTTCGGGTCCGTCGAAGGTGATCATGTGCGCACCACCGTGCTGTCGGTGACCTTGTCGTGCCAGGTCTGGCGGTTCTTGTCCCACAGCATCCACAAGTACCCCAGGTAGAAGATGCTGCCGGAGATGATGTTGGCGAACAGGGTGCGGCCGAGCGCACGGGGGATGCCGATGGGTTGGCCGGTGTTCACATCGACCACCCTGATGCCCACGATGACCCGACCCCAGGTGGTGCCTCGGCGTCCCAGGGACCGGATGTACAACACTGCGATTCCGATGATGGCTACGGCTCCCACCACGATGCCCACCACGAGGGGTGTCACCTGCAGGGCGCCGTCGGGGCAGGAGATGTTGCCGTCATCGTCGGTGGTGCAGTCCTGGATGGCCAGTCCGATGAACACGCCCGCGGGAATCAACGCCGCCACGAGCGCCAAGCCGTAGAGCACGCTGTCGAGAATGGTGGACGCCAGTCGCCGCCAGAAACTGGCCCGGTCGTTGCGGGGCGTGGTCCACGACTCGTACCCGTAGGGCACAGCGGTGGGACCGCTAGGGGGAGGTGGCGGCGGAGGCGGCGGCGGCGGTGGCGCTCCTCCGGGAGGCGGTGGCGGCGGCAGCGAGGTCACAGCGGCATGTTGCCATGCTTGCGGCGAGGGAGTTCCTCGCGCTTGGTCATGAGCATGCGCAGTCCGGCGATGACCTTGGACCGGGTCTCGGCCGGATCGATGACATCGTCGACGTAACCGCGTTCGGCCGCCGCGTACGGGTTGGCGTAGCGCTCGGTGTAGTCGGCCACCAGTTCGGCGCGTCGAGCCACCGGGTCGGCGGCCTGCTGCAGTTCCCGCCGGTACACGATCTCCACGGCACCCTGAGGGCCCATCACGGCCAGTTCAGCCGTCGGCCAGGCAAAGGCGAGATCGGCACCGATGGACTTCGAGTTCATGACCACGTATGCCCCGCCGTAGGCCTTGCGGGTGATGACCTGGATGCGGGGCACGGTGGCCTCGCAGAAGGCATACAGCAGTTTGGCACCGTGGCGGATGATGCCGTTGTATTCCTGGTCCACACCGGGGAGGAAGCCCGGTACGTCCACGAAGGTGATGAGGGGGATGTTGAAGGCATCGCAGGTGCGCACGAAGCGGGCCGCCTTCTCGCTGGACTCGATGTCGAGGACACCGGCGAAGGCCATGGGCTGGTTGCCCACCACGCCCACCGCTTGGCCACCGAGGCGGGCGAAACCGCACACGATGCTCTTGGCCCAGTGGG
>CAYMUC010000079.1:0-14581 GCA_964393535.1 uncultured Ilumatobacteraceae bacterium
GGCACCGTAGGACGCAGCCATGTGGAGGGTGATGTGAGGGACGGTCGAGTTGGTGACGGCGTTGATCATCTTCGATCCGTCTTTGACGATTCCTCGCTGTTCGTACTCCTTGCCCACCATGAATCCGGTGGTGTTCTGCAGGAAGATCAACGGTGTGTCGATCTGGTTCGCCAGTTGGATGAACTGGGCGCCTTTCTCGGCTTCTTCGTTGAACAGCACACCGTGATGGTTGGCGAGGATGCCCACCGGGTAGCCGTGGATCTCGGCAAAGCCCGTCACCAGGGACGGACCGTACAAGGGTTTGAACTCGTCGAACTCGCTTCCATCGACGACGCGGGCGAGAACGTCCCTGGGATCGAAGGGAATGCGTTGATCCGCCGAGGCCACGCCCAGGAGGTGGTCGGGGTCGTAGAGCGGGGGTCGGCCCTCGCCTCGGGGAGCAGGACCCAGCCGCCGATGATTGAGGCGCCTCACCACCTGTCGACCGAGACGGATGCCGTCGAGTTCGTCGATGGCCAGGTAATCCGCCAATCCCGACACACGGGCATGCATCGTGGCGCCACCGAGGCTCTCGTCGTCGCTCTCCTCGCCAGTGGCCATCTTCACGAGTGGTGGCCCACCGAGGAACACTTTCGACCGCCCCTCGATCATGACGATGTAGTCGCTCATGCCGGGCACATAGGCGCCTCCGGCCGTGGAGTTCCCGAAGACGACGGCGACCGTGGGAATGCCCATGGCCGAGAGTTCGGTGATGTCGTGGAAGCTCTGGCCACCAGGAATGAAGATCTCGCTCTGGGTGGGAAGATCAGCACCACCTGACTCCACCAGATTCACCAAAGGCAGGCGGTTCTGGCGAGCGATCTCCATGGCCCGCAGGGTCTTTCGCATGGTGAAGGGGTTGGTGGCGCCACCACGAACCGTTGGCTCGTTGGCGATGATCACGCATTCGGTGTCCTCGATGACGCCGATGGCGGTGACCAGCGAGGCGCCGACCGGAAACGACGTGCCCCACGCAGCCAAGGGTGACAACTCGAGCAGGGGACTGTCGGCATCGACGATGGCCTCGACGCGCTCACGGGCGAGCAGTTTGCCTCGCTGTCGGTGCCGGGCGACGTACTTCTCGCCACCACCAGCACGGACTTGATCGAGGAGTTCCTCGTGAGCGGCGAGGATGGTTTCCTGGGCGGCGCGGTTGGCGCGGTACGTGTCGCTGCTCACATCCAGGCGGTCGGGGAGCACGGGCATGTCAGACGTCCTGGCGAGTCCAGCGCGGTGGACGTCGCTCGGCGAAGGCCGCCATACCTTCGAGGCCCTCATCACTGGCGAACAACCTCGCCGAGAGGTCGGCCATGTCGGCGAATGCTTCGTCGACTGGCCGTCCGGGAATACTGGCGAGAAGTGACTTGGTGGCGGCGACGGCACCTGGTGCTGCAGCGAGGATGCCGTCACACCAACGTCTGGCCACGTCGTCCGGATCCCCGAGATCATTGGCAAGTCCGATGGCGACGGCGTGTTGGGCGTCGAAGATATCGCCGGTGAGAAAGGGGGCGGTGAGGTGCGCAGGTGACACTCGCCTGAGGATGGGCACGGAGATGATTGCAGGCGCCACCCCGATGCGAACCTCGGTGAAGGCGAAGGTGACGTCGGGCGACACGGCCACGAGGTCGCACGACGCCATGAGGCCGACCCCTCCGGCGCGAACGGGCCCTCGAACCACGGCGATGGTGGGATGCGGACTCTCCATCAGGCGTTGGAGTACCGCCACCATGTCGCGCGAGGAGTCGTCAAGTGCTGACCTACCGTCGTCCGAGAGACGTTCCTTCAGGTCGGCGCCGGAGCAGAACACCGGTCCCGCGTGCGTCAGTACGGTCACTCGAACCTCGGGACGATCTGCGACGTCGAGTGCGGCGTGGAGGTCGTGGACCAGACGACGCGACAACGCGTTGCGATTGCTCGGCGAGTCGAGTGTGATGGTGGCGACACCCCCCGTCACCTCGACCCGTACCAGTGGGTCGGACATGGTCCGGAACCTAGTGGCTGGCGACCTCGGCGAGGAACGCTTCCGCCTCGGACCGATTGCGCGTGCGGCGCATAGGTGGCAAGGCCTTGATCAACTCCCACCGATAGTTGGCGGCTCCGAGGCGGCGATCCAACACCGCCACCACGCCCTTGTCATCCCGCGTCCGGATGAGGCGACCGGCAGCCTGGGCCAGCAGGGTCGCCGCTCGGGGTACGTCGATCACTCTGAAGGCGGCGTCACCGAGTTGTTCACGCCTGGCCGACAAGAGGGGGTCGTCGGGTCGCGGAAACGGTAGGCGATCGATCGTGACCAGGGTGAGGGTGCGGCCGGGGATGTCGACGCCCTGGAAGAATCCAGCGGTGGCGAACAGGCACGAACTCTCGTCCTGGCTGAACTCCCGCACCAATGCCGGTTTGGGAAGGTCGCGTTGGGTGAGCACCTTGTACGGCACGACCGCACGGACTGCTTCAGCAGCAGCGTCCATGGCCCGCCAGCTCGTGAACAGCGACAGGGTGCGACCCCCAGCGGCCCTGATGAGCGCGATCAGTTCTTCATGGGCCTTGGTAGCGAACTCTGACGCACGCACATCAGGCAGGTGCATGGCGCAGTACAGCAACCCTTGCTGCTCGTAGTCGAACGGACTCCCAACGTCGAGTGTGTCCACCGGGGTGTCCACGAGGTGCAGACCCACGCGCTGAGACAGGGTGGCGGGCACCGTCGCACTGGTGAGCACTCCCACCGTCGTGGACCACACGCTCTTGGCCAGCGTCGGCCCCACATCGAGGGGAGCGATCTCGAGACGGGCAGTGACATCGGTGCCCGACACATATGCGACGGAGTGGTCGGTGGCTCGCGCCGTTCCATCGAGATCGTCGGCCAGTCGTGTCGCCAATGTCTGGGCGCGCAGGCGTCGTTGTTTGAACTGGTCCTGCTCGCTGTCGACTCGCCGTAACGCTTCGAGGACGTCGGCGACCTTGAGGCGTCCAAGGGTCAACAGTTCGGCAAGTTCACCCGGTAACGGGATGCTGAGCCGCTGGCCCGCCGAGGGCGCGAGGACCTCACGGAGTCGGCTTGCGACATCGACAAGGGCCTCCGAGATGTCGCTGTCGGCGAGAACCTTGCGCACCGCTGCCGCCAAGGTGGTGAACCTGCCAGGACCGATGGACACCCCAACGGTGTCGCTCATGATGTCTTCGAGGAGGTGGGCCTCGTCCACGATGACCACATCGTGCTCAGGAAGGATGGCGCCGCCACTGGCCACGTGGAGGCCGTAGAGGTGGGTGTTCACCACGACGACCTGCGAGTCCTTGGCGCGGTCACGGGCGGACTCGGCGAAACAGCGATCCCCCTGGGGACAGCGGGTACGCCCCGGGCACTCATCGGAACCGACACTGACGGCCCGCCACGCGGCGTCCGACGGGGACCAGTCCAACTCCGATGCGTCGCCCGTTGGAGAGGTCTGGGCCCACTGCTGGAGGCGACGGATCTCACTCTTCACCGAACCGGATAGGCCGTCGAGTTCCAGTTGGCCTTGATCCCGATCGTTCAGTTCGACGAGTCGCTGTTGGCACACATAGTTACTGCGGCCCTTCAGCACGGCCCAGGACAGCCCACCTGGAAGGTGTAACTCCAGCCAAGGGAGATCCTTGGTAGCGAGTTGATCCTGAAGCGCCTTGGTTGCTGTCGCCACGACGACGGTCGTGTCGTGCAGCACGGCTGGAACCAGATAGGCGAGGGTCTTGCCGGTGCCCGTTCCCGCTTGCACCACCAAGTGCCGTCGACCGCCGATGGCGCGTGCCACGGCCGTCGACATGTCGATCTGACCGGGTCGATGCTCGGTGCCAGGAAGCGCAGCCGTCACCACGGCCAGAAGTTCGGAGACACTCACGATCGAACAGGCACCAGTTCCAGAGCCCGTTCCAGATCTGCAGCGTCGAAATCGGGCCACGTCCGTTCGGTGAAGTACACGGACGCACCGGCGATCTGCCACAGCAGAAAATTCGAGATCCGCGTTTCCCCCGAGGTGCGAACCAAGACATCGACTGGGGGCAGGTCGGGCGAGTAGAGATGGCGGCTGATCTCGCACGGGGTGACGGGCTCGTCGCCCCCTCCCACGACCTGTTGTGCAGCGCGCACCAGCTCCGCACGACTGCCGTAATCGAATGCCACCGTCAAGGTCATGCCCGTGTTCCTGGCCGTGTCCTCGATGGCTCGCCGGATGGCACGCTGCACCATCACGGGCGTTCGTGCCCCAGGCTCGTCAAAGGGCCGACCGATCCATTGCACTCGCACGTCGTTGGCGTTCAATTCTTCGAGGCGACCGAACAATCGCCGGTGCAGCGACAGGATGTGGCGCACTTCTGTCCGAGGTCGGACCCAGTTCTCGGTGGAGAACCCGAAGACGGTCAGCCAGCCGACACCCAAACGCTGTGCCGTTCGGGTGATCTCGGCCAGGTTCTCTTCGCCAGCAGTGTGACCTGCTGTTCGCGGTAGACCCTGGCGGCGCGCCCAACGCCCGTTACCGTCCATGATGCAGGCGATGTGCGGACCCGGTCTCACCGACCGAGACGCTACCGCGCCGCCCTCCCACGGACGGCTCGCCGTGGAAGAATCGCCGCATGGCGCGCAGTCACCGTGTGGCCCCACCCGAAGCGGGACTGAGACATGTGGTCGTGGTCGGAGGTACCGGCCCTGGTTGGGTCGAGTTCTCCAACGAGGCTTGGCGGCATCGGGTTCGATCGTTCGCGGTGGCGCTGGCCGAACTGGGAGTGCCATGGCTGACCTTGCGGCCCGTCTCTGGTTGCCTCCCGTCTGCCGACGAGCAGACCTGGATGGCGCACATGGCCGAGGTGTTGGACGGTACCGTCACCTCGGCCGGTGTGGAGTGCGCACCCCTGATCGGCGGTCCCAACGCCGGCGTGACAGTATTGGTATCGCCCCGCGCCGACGGCCAGCAACGGTTCGCTGCAGCGGTCGAGGCGCTGCGTCGTACTCACGTGTCGGCCGATGACGTGAATGAAGCCGTCTTGGTGCACACCCTTCTGGCCCCCAGCGGGGTGGAACCCGATCTCGTGGTGGTGCTCGGTCCTCCCACGCGGCTCCCGCCGTCGCTGGTATGGGAGTTGGCCTACGCCGAGTTGGTCTTTCTCGACCTTGCGTGGGACGTTCTCGATGCAGCCCATCTCCAGCTCGCAGTGGACGATTTTCGGCGACGTGACCGTCGTTTCGGGGGCGTCGACTCGTGAAGTTGTACCGCGACACCGGGGTCGTGCTGCGCACATATCGGCTGGGTGAGGCGGATCGCATCGTGGTCCTGTTCACCGAGCAGCACGGCAAGGTGCGTGCCGTCGCCAAGGGAATCCGCAAGACCCAGTCCAAGTTCGGGGCCCGGCTGGAACCTGCCAGCCATGTGCGCCTTTTGCTGCACAAGGGTCGAGACCTCGACGTGGTCAGTCAGGCGGAGTTGGTGGAGACACCGGTGCACTTGCGGGGTGATCTAGACCGGCTGACGCAGGCGATGGCCGTGCTGGAAGTAGTGGACCAGTTGTCGTTGGATCGTGAGCCCGACGCACAGCGATACCGCATGCTGGTCGGGGTGCTCCGCACCCTGGAGGAGCGCCCGTCACCATTGGTGGTGCCTGCGTTCTTCTGGAAGATGCTGGCTGTCGAGGGTGTCAGGCCGGAACTGGATACCTGCGTCGCGTGTGGCGAGGACCTGGCCCCACTGGTGGCTTTCGATGTCGACCAGGGCGGGGTGCTCTGTCGAAGTTGTCGTCGTGGCATGTCGCTGTCTCCCGAAGCATTGTCGTTGATGCGCCAGGTGCTGGGAGGTTCGTTGAACGCGGCCCTGGCAGCACCCCTCACCTCGGCCACCCACGAGGTGGCACACCTGGCCACTCGGTTCATGGAGCACCATCTGGAACGCCGACTCCGGGCAGTAGCCATGTTCGAATCACGGTGAGTCACTAGCCTGTGGGCCTTATGCCCGCCACGGAACTCGACCAGATCGTCAACCTGTGCAAGCGCCGGGGGTTCGTGTACCCGTCGGCCGAGATCTACGGCGGGTTTCGCTCCACCTACGACTACGGTCCATTGGGTTCGCTCATGCTGCGCAACGTGAAAGATGCCTGGGTGCGGGCGATGGTGCAGGAGCGTGATGACGTCGTCCTCATCGACGCTGCGATCTTGGGTCCGCCGCAGGTCTGGGAGGCCTCGGGGCACTTGGCGAACTTCTCCGACCCACTCGTCGACTGCACCAAGTGCAAGCAGCGATTCCGCCTCGACAAGTTGGAGGATCCAGAACTCTGCCCGAGTTGCGGCACACGTGGGTCGTTCACCGAGGCTCGCCAGTTCAACCTCATGTTCAAGACACATGCCGGTCCGGTGGAGGACTCGGGTGCGGTGGCGTACCTTCGGCCCGAGACCGCGCAGGGCATGTTCACCAATTTCGCCAACGTGGTTCAGACCAGTCGTAAGAAGCCCCCATTCGGCATCGCTCAGGTGGGCAAGAGTTTTCGAAACGAGATCACCCCCCAGAACTGGATCTTCCGAACCCGGGAGTTCGAGCAGATGGAGTTGGAGTTCTTCGTGCCTCCGGCCGAGGGTTCCCGTTGGTACGAGTACTGGTGCAACGAGCGTCTCGACTGGTACCGGCGTCACGGCATCCCCAGCGACATGTTGCGCCTTCGGGCGCACGACGAGGACGAACTCAGCCACTACTCGACGGGCACCGCTGATGTGGAGTTCTTGTTCCCCTGGGGCTGGGACGAACTCGAAGGTATCGCTCAGCGCACCGATTTCGACCTGAAGCAACACTCCGCCCACTCGGGGGAAAAGCTCGACTACTTCGACCAGGCGAACAACGATCGGTACACGCCCTACGTCATCGAGCCCGCCGCTGGTGCTACGCGCACCATGGCCGCTTTTCTGCTGGCGGCGTACGACACCGACACGGTGGGCGGGGAAGAGCGCACGGTGCTTCGCCTGCACCCGCGCCTGGCACCGTACAAGGTTGCGGTGTTGCCCCTGTCCAAGAAGGACACGCTCACGCCGTTGGCCCGAGACGTCTTCCGTTCGCTCGCCGCTCGCTACATGGTCGACTACGACGACACTCAGTCGATCGGTCGTCGCTATCGCCGACAGGACGAGATCGGCACACCACTGTGCGTCACGGTCGACTTCGACTCGTTGGAGGACGGGGCCGTGACCATTCGTGATCGAGACTCCACCGAGCAGGTACGAGTGTCGATCGCCGAGTTGACCCACGTCGTGGGTGAGCGCCTCGGGTTCTGACGGCTAGGCCGGTCTGGGTCGGCTGCTACGGTGCGAGGCCATGTCGCAGATCTCCGTCATCGCCAAGGTTCCCGCAGCCCCGGGCAAGCGTGCCGAGTTGGCCGCCGCACTTCAGGTAGCCCTCGACACGGCTGCCGGAGAACAAGGCACTCGGTACTACATCCTGCACACGGACGACAACGACCCCGACATGCTGTGGATGTACGAGATGTACGAGTCTAAGGCCGATCTCGACTCTCATATGGGCTCCGACGCGTTCAAGGCATTGGGCGGGGCCATTGGGCCGTTCCTCGGTGGTCGCCCAGAGTTGATCTTTACCAAGCCCATCGGCGGCAAGGGATTCTGACCGCTCGCCGGCCTGCCATTCGTGGCCACGTATCTCGATCGGATCCTCGCCCGTCACCGTGAGGTGGCTGCCAGCGACCGACGTCACCTCGGTGAACTGATTGCCGCTACCCGAAGCCTCGAGCCGTGTCGCGGCTTTGCGTCAGCCCTCGAGAAGGTGTCGGTGCAGGGCACGTTGGGGGTCATCGCCGAAGTCAAACGTCGGTCCCCGTCGAAGGGTCCACTGGCCGAGGAGGTGGACCCAGCGGCGATCGCCTGCGCGTACGTCGAAGGTGGGGCGACATGCTTGTCGGTGCTCACCGACGTGGAGTTCTTCGGTGGGTCGCCCGAGGATCTGGCTACCGCCCGGGCGGCGGTGACGTTGCCGGTGCTGCGCAAGGACTTCACCGTCGACGAGCGCGACGTGGCAGACGCTCGCTTGATGGGTGCCGATGCCGTACTTCTGATCGCGGCCGCGTTGGACCCGGGTGAACTGGCCCACCTGCACGCATGTGCCGTGGATATCGGCCTCGACGTTCTGGTCGAGATCCACGACGAGGCCGAGTTGGCCGTGGCCATGGATGCTGGTGCCACGATGGTCGGTGTGAATCAGCGCGACCTGGTGACCTTCGCCGTCGACCACGACCGTGCCCGTCGTATGGGCTCACTCATTCCCGAGGGCGTGGTTCGCATCGCCGAGTCGGGGGTGAGGGGACCCGACGATGCAGCCCGCCTGCGAGAGGCTGGTTACCACGCAGTGCTGGTGGGGGAGACCCTGATGCGGGCACCTGACCGGGCCGCCGCCGTGGCGGCCTTGCGCAGGGCCTAACCGCCTCTCCCTGGGGGTCCGGTGCTGAGCACCTTGCCATCGGGCCTGGTGATTGTGAGCTCACGGTGTGGGCCGAGTGCCAGGTGCCAGCCTTGCTGGTGAATGGCGGTGTGGTGGTCGTTGCACAGGGGCAGAAGGTTCCACAGATCGGTGGGGCCACCATGTCTCCACCAGTGGACATGGTGGAGTCGGCACCACCGGTAGTCGACGGTGCACCCCGGTACAGCACAGGTGGCGTACAACGCGTGGAGAGCACGGCGTTGGGCCCGACTAGCGATGCGGGTGGTGCGACCCAGATCGAGGCGTCCCGGCGCTGAGACCACCTCACCGTTCTCGGTGACGACGGTGAACACTCGGGCGGTGCCGCGCCTGATCAGGTCAGCGACAAAGTGCGCTGAGACCGGGCAGTCGAGACCGGAGTCGACCTGGCCCGCTGGGGACGTGACCACGATGGTCACCTCTGCCTGCGTTCGCGACCCTCCGCCGCTGGGCCCGCCACCGAGGGCTGCAGCGAAGATGTCGGCCAAGGCGTGCGCACGAAGCCAGTTGGTCTTGGCTCGAGGATCGCTGGGACACAACTCGGGTGTCTTCTCGGCGAAGCGTGCTCGCAGTGCCGCATCGAGTTGCTGCTTGATGATGGTTGCAAGTTGAGGGTCGAGGCGGCCATTGATGCACCACATGCCGGTGTCTTTGTCGAACCACACCTGGAGAGAGGTGGCGCGCATTTGGCGCTCGAGCAGAGCTTGACCAGCGTCACGCCGCATTCGGTCCACCAGAACTCGCAGGCGAGCACGGTAGAGATCTGGATTCACGCCGAGGGCTTGTTCGATGAGGTGGCGGCCCATGGTGGCCAGCAACGCCTGTTCGTCTGGCTCCAGCATGGACATGGCGGCAGCGATGACGTCGACATGCTCGGGGGTGATATCACCGAGGTCGAGGGCGTCTTGCGCCTCGGGAATTGCCCCAGTCGTGTCGGCCCGCACATCGTCGCGGCTGCCAGACGATTGCGATGAGGTGGACGCCTCGTCGGCATCAGCCTTGCCTGCAGTAGGGGATGGTGACGTCTCTTTGACACGCCGACGAAGGGCTGAAGTACGGCCGGCCACCCAGGACTGGACTCGCTGAGCAGTGGCCAACGCTTCGAGCGCAGCGTCGTTCGAGAGTGCCCCGACCTCGAGCGCGACCAGTCGTTCCACGTGATGGAGAACCCCGGAGCGATCCATGCGAACAAGTGTACGGTGGGGGTGTTGCAGTGATTCCCCGAACCCGGCACCGCAGCGAAGTACGGTCACCGGTGATGTTCGTGAAGATCTGTGGGATCACCAGCGAGGACGACGCGTTGTTCGCCGTGGCCATGGGGGCCGACGCCGTGGGATTCGTGTTCGCGCCGAGTCCACGACAGATCGCGCCACAGCGGGTCTACGACATCACGCGCCGCCTGCCGCCGGAGATTTTGACCGTCGGGGTCTTTCGAGACGAACTCCCGGAACGAGTCGTGGACCTGGTGCAACGCTCGGGCGTGAAGGCGGCGCAACTGCACGGTCGGGAGACTCCCGCCCAAGTGGCTCAGGTGGCACGGGCGGTGCGCTGGGTCATCAAGGCCTATCCGGCTGGACATCCCCAGGTCCGCGAGGCCCGCAGTCTTGCGACCGACCTCATCCTTCTGGACGCTCCGACGCCGGGCTCGGGCACCATGTTCGACTGGTCATTGGTGGCCGATGTCCCTAGCGGCGTGCGACTGATCCTTGCTGGGGGCCTCGACCCCGACAACGTTGCAGCGGCGGTCGAGCGGACGAGGCCATGGGGTGTGGACGTGTCGAGCGGCGTCGAGCGTGAGCCGGGGCGTAAGGACGCCATGAAGGTGAAGAAATTCATCGAAGCCGCACGCGCGGCTGCTCCTGCCCCCTACCGTGGTCCTGACGAGATGCCCTACGACTGGGCGGACGACGAGTGACGCGAGGACAATGCACAGGTGACGATCACCGCTGAACCCAGTTCCCCGACCCCCCGACTGGTCGAACCCGGTGC
This sequence comes from uncultured Ilumatobacteraceae bacterium, assembly GCA_964393535.1. Taxonomy (GTDB): domain Bacteria; phylum Actinomycetota; class Acidimicrobiia; order Acidimicrobiales; family Ilumatobacteraceae; genus CAYMUC01. Next base: position 10,494 of record CAYMUC010000079.1, read on the forward strand.
AGACGGCCGATTCGGCGACTTCGGAGGTCGGTTCGTGCCCGAAACCCTGGTTCCTGCTTGTCAGGAACTGGAGGTGGCGTTCCGTGAGGCCTGGGCGGACGACACGTTCCACGCCGAGTTGTCGGCAGTGCTGCGCGACTACGCCGGTCGCCCGTCGATCATCACCGAGTGCCACAACCTGAGCCGCAGTCTCGGCGTCCGTGTCCTGCTGAAGCGCGAGGATCTGAACCACACCGGGTCTCACAAGATCAACAATGTTCTTGGTCAGGCACTCCTGACCAAGCGCATGGGAAAGCAGCGCATCGTGGCGGAGACCGGGGCCGGCCAGCACGGCGTGGCCAGTGCCACTGCGGCGGCACTGTTCGGCTTGGAGTGCGTGGTGTTCATGGGTGCCGTCGACGTGGAGCGACAGCAGTTGAACGTGTTCCGCATGAAGTTGCTGGGCGCCGAGGTGCGGCCGGTCACTTCGGGTAGCCGCACCCTGAAGGACGCGGTGAACGACGCCATGCGTGAATGGGTGGCGTCGGTGGAGAGCACGCACTATCTGCTGGGTTCGGTCATGGGACCGCACCCGTATCCGTGGATGGTGCGGCAGTTCCACTCGATCATCGGCTGTGAGGCCCGCGCCCAGTGCAACGAGTTACTCGATGGCGCTCACCCTGATCTGGTCGTGGCGTGTGTCGGCGGTGGATCCAACGCCATCGGCATCTTCTCAGGCTTCGTCGACACCTCGGCCCGACTCGTGGGCGTCGAGCCCGCCGGTGGAGCGGCAGTGGGCCGCGGTGTGCCGGGTGTGGTGCATGGCATGAAGAGTTACCTCATGCAGGACGAATACGGCCAAGTCCAGGAAGCCCACTCGATTTCGGCCGGTCTCGATTACCCGGGCGTCGGACCCGAGCACTCGTACCTTTCGTCGATCGGCCGGGCCGAGTACCCCAGCGTCACCGATGCCGAGGTCATCGACGCGTTCCAGGTGCTTTCACGCACTGAGGGCATCATTCCGGCTCTCGAGCCCGCACATGCCATCGCCTGGGTGATCCGCGAGGCTCCACGCATGCAGGGTGCGACCGTGCTCATCAACCTGTCGGGTCGTGGCGACAAGGACGTCGGTCAGATGATGGGCATCCTCGGCTGATGCCCGGGCCACTCGAGACGCATCTCCGCGCACGCAGGGATGCCGGCCACAAGTTGGTGGTGCCCTATATCACCGGGGGATACCCCGAATGGATGGACGCTGTTCGCTCTGCGGTCGCACACGGCGCCGACGCGGTCGAAGTGGGAATCCCGTTCTCCGACCCCGTGATGGATGGTCCCGTGCTCGAGCACGCTGCTCAGAAGGCCCTGGAACTCGGCACCACGCCGCCGTCGGTGTTCGACGGGATTCGGCAGTTGGAGGTGGGTGTCCCCATCGCCGTGATGTGTTACTACAACACGGTCTTCCACGCCGGGCACGAGCGCTTCGCACAGCAGGCGGCCGCCTCGGGAGTAGCCGGTGTCATCGTGCCCGATCTACCCCTGGAGGAGTCCGGACCCTGGTGCGAGGCCGCCGACGCCGCCGGGGTGGACACGGTGATGTTGGCGGCCCCGACCGCACCCGACGAAAGGCTTCCGCGCATCGTCGCCAGGGCTCGCGGGTTTGTGTACTCGGTCGGCCTCTTAGGCGTCACCGGAGAGCGGGATCGTTTGGCGAGCAGTGCTCTGTCACTGGTTCGTCGGCTGAAGCCGTTGACCGATGTCCCTGTACTGGTGGGCGTGGGCGTGTCGAATGCCGCCCAGGCCGCCGAGGTGTGCTCCGTGGCCGATGGTGCTGTGCAGGGGGCGTCGGTGATGCGTCGCATGATCGAAGGCGGTCCCGAGGCCGTGGGCGCGTACGTGGCAGAAATCCGTGAGGCAGTTGACGCGGTTGCCCCGATACGGTGAGCGTCATGCTCAGTCCTGGAGACACCGCACCTGCGTTCGCCCTCAGTGATCAACACGGAGAGACCACGACCCTTGCCCAGTTCGCCGGCCGCAAGGTGCTTGTCTTCTTCTATCCACGGGCCGACACCCCAGGGTGCACCACCCAGGCATGCGGTCTGCGCGACGTGGCCGATCGAGTGGGCAGCACTGCCATCGTGGGCATCAGCACCGACAGCCCTGCCAAGCAACTCAAGTGGGATACCAAGCACGGCTTGGGCTACCCATTGCTCGCCGATGTCGACCATACCGTCGCCGAGGCCTACGGGGTGTGGGTGGAGAAGACCATGTACGGCAAGAAGTCCATGGGCACGCTCCGGTCGGCCTTTCTCATCGACGAACAGGGCCGTGTCGAGTATGCCTGGTACAAGATCAGCCCAGCCGACACGCCCACGAACCTGCTGATGGCACTCGAGTCATGAGCGACTTACCCGAACCGTCGTCGCTGCTGGCCCACCGAACCCCGTTTCTGTTCGTGGACGAACTGGTCGCACTCGAACCGGGCCAGTCGGCCACCGGGCGCTGGCATCTCACCGGCGATGAGTGGTTCTTCGCTGGCCACTTTCCCGGTCGCCCCACCCTTCCCGGGGTGTTGATGTGCGAGGCCATCGCCCAAGTGGGCGCGTTGGCGGTGCTGTCCGACGAACGCTTCGCCGGCAAACTGCCACTGTTCGGCGGCCTCGACGGCGCACGATTCCGCCGCCAGGTCGTTCCCGGCGACACCCTCGAGATGAGCGTGGAGTTGGGTCGCATGTCGGCCCGCGCCGGCAAAGGGCATGGACAGGCACGCGTCAATGGCGAAACAGCGTGTGAGTGCGACCTGTTGTTCGTGGTGGTCGACGCCTGACGCGTCAGTCGACCGGAGCGATCACGATGGACCCGTTGTGGCCACCGAAGCCGAAGTTGTTCGACATGGTCGGACCCGGCTCCCACGGACGGGCCGAGCCCAGCACGAGGTCGATTCCCAGATCGGGGTCCACGTTGGCAGTGCCCAGTGTGGGAGGGATCAACCGGTGCTGGAACGACCCCAACACGGCTGCCGCCTCCAACGCGCCGGCGGCACCTAGGGCGTGTCCGGTGACGCCTTTGGTGGAGGTCACCGGCACGCCACCCCGTCCGAAGACGACGTTCACGGCCTCGGCCTCCGCAGCATCGTTCAGTGGCGTCGACGTGCCGTGAGCGTTCACCTGCCTGATATCAGCGGGGGACAATCCCGCCTCTTCCAGGGCCAGGCGCATACACGCGATGGCGCCCACTCCGCCGGGTGACGGTGCCGTGATGTGATGGGCATCGGCGTTGCTCGCCGACCCGAGCACCTCGGCGAGGATCGTGGCACCGCGAGCGATCGCCGCCTCCCACTCCTCGAAGATGAACACCCCAGAGCCTTCCCCCATGACGAAGCCGTCGCGGTCCCTGTCGAACGGCCGACTGAGGCCGACTGTCGACAGGGCGGTCATGTTGCCGAAGCCCGCCAGTCCGGTAGGGGTGGCGGCAGCCTCGCTGCCGCCGGTGGCCACGGCGTCGCAGCGGCCCCAGGCGATCAGGCGCGCGGCGTAACCCATGGCGTGGGTGGACGCAGCACATGCGGTCACGACGGTTTCGTTGGGGCCCTGCAGGCCGTAGCGCATGGAGATGGCGGCACCGGCAGCATTGGCCATCATCATGGGTACCAGGAACGGCGACACCCGTCGTTCGCCCTTTTCGAGGCGGACCTGAATCTGCTCTTCGAGCGTGTGCAGACCGCCGACACCGGTGGCGAAGATGGTGCCGAAACGACCGGGATCGACGTTGGGTCGTCCGGCCATTTCGAAGGCCTCGGCGGCGGCCGCCAGGGCGAACTGCTCCACCCGATCAGCGCGGCGCGCCTCCTTGGCATTGGCGAAGTACGGGGTGGGATCCCAGTCGGCGATCTCCACGGCTCGTCCCGTTGCGGGCGGGGACGCCAGGAGCCCACTCCAGAAGGCGTCCCTCCCCGCTCCGCAAGGAGCGACGACGCCGTAGCCGGTGATGGCCACTCGTCGGAGTGCGGCAGGCATCAGAGTTTGGAGACCACCAGGTCGTATGCCTGGCCGACCGTGCCGATGCCGTCGAGTTCTTCCTCGGGCACCTCGATGCCGAATTCCTCCTCCAGC
>CAYMUC010000080.1:0-14548 GCA_964393535.1 uncultured Ilumatobacteraceae bacterium
GGTGTTCCTGCTGTCGCGCATCAAGGAGGAGTACGACCGCATCGGCGATAACGAGCGGTCGGTGGCTCTGGGGCTGGAGCGCACCGGCAGCATCATCACGGCGGCTGCCCTGCTGCTCTCGATCACCTTCTTCGCCTTCGGCACCTCGGGCGTGAGCTTCATCAAGCTGTTCGGCATCGGCCTGGGACTAGCGGTGTTGGTGGATGCCACCATCGTTCGAGCCTTCTTGGTGCCAGCGTTCATGCGGCTGACGGGTGACGCCAACTGGTGGGCGCCGGCACCACTGCGCCGCTTCCACGACCGGTTCGGCTTGAAGGAGGGCGACTCGCACTGACGGTCGACTCAGCCGCCGTCGGCGTCACCCTCGGTGAAAACGCAGCGTTCGAAGAACAGCGCGATCATGCGTGCCCACGCATCGGGTTCGATGTGACGCTCGGACATGTCGTCGATGATCACCCCGAAGCTGTAGGCCTGGATGAACACGGCGAGCGTTTCGGGTTCCAGGCTCTGGCGTACCCAACCCCGCTGCTGGGCTTGGGTGATGAGGTCGACGTAGGCGTCGGTGAGCCGCTGCTGTTCGCGTGCCAACGACTTGGCGATGCGGTCGGACGAGCCGACCGAGGCGAGTGCGTGGGCCCGCAGGATTCGCACGTCTCGCAATGTGGCGTTCTCGGCGTAGATCACGTTGGCCCGCAAGACACCGCTGCGGAACGCCTCAGCGGTCGTGACCGTGGTCATGAGGTTCTGGACGATCTCGATGTTGGCACCGACACCTTCTGCGTAGGTGGCCAGCAGTGCCGACTCGATGAGGTCGTCGACACCGTCGAAGTGGTGGTACACCGCCCCTCGGGTGAGACCTGTGGCCTCGAGAAGATCGTCGATGTGGAAGCGACCGACTCCCGATGTCTTGAGGAGTTCTGCTGTTGTCGTGATGAGGAGGGTGCGCGTCGGGTGATCGTCCTGACGCTGACGCGGCGATTTGCTGCGGCGTTCGGTCACTCTCACCCGTGTTCTCCCTCGTCGTGGTCGCTGTCGTCAGTCTCCCACGACGGTGCCCTACAGATGGTCAACTCGATGCTGTGTACTCACCGACGACACGTTGCGTGCGGGCGAGGGAGGCCTCGAGCGCACCACGCCGATCGAGTGGCAGTGCTGGATCGGCGAGTTCGGCGAGCACGTCTCGAATGACCAAGTTCTGCCTCTTGTCGACCCAGGTGGGGTGGGCCACTGGCGCATCGATGCTGCGCGTCCCGTCGGGGTGAACGCTGGCACTGACCGTCACGATCATCGCGTCCTGCGACGCAGCAGGCCACTGGTCGGTGGAGGGATGATTGCTGAGGATGTTGCCCAGGCCGAACACCACCCACACCCCGTTGACCTGTTCGATGGGTTGGACCACATGGGCGTGGTGACCCACGACGAGATCGATGTCGCCACTGGCGGTGATCTGCTCGGCCCATCGGCGTTGTTCGCCGGTGACGGCGTGCACCTTCTCGGCGCCCCAGTGAAGGCTGACCACGACGAGCTCGGCACCTTCCCGTCGGGCGCGTTCGGCGTCGGCGATGATGCGTTCGGGGTCGATGAGTGCCGAACGCCACGGCTCGTCGGGGGGAGTCTGGAGCCCGTTGTAGCTCCAGGTGTACGACAACAGCGAGACGGCCACAGGACCTGAGGTGCCTTGGACCGTGAGCACCCTCGGTTGAATCTCGTCGGGCGTTCGTGCCATGCCCGACTGAGTGAGGCCGATGCGTTCGAACTCGGCGACGGTGAGGTCGATACCTTCGGTTCCCTGGTCCAGGGTGTGGTTCGAAGCGGTGGAGCAGTGGTCGTACCCTCCACTGGCGATGCCGGCCACCACCTCGGCCGGCGCACCGTAGATGGGGTGAGTGGACGGTTCGCGACCCGGGCGGCGAAGGGGGACCTCGAGGTGGCACACCGCCAGGTCCACCGACTCGACCAGTGGTCGGGTGAGGTCGAAGAACGGAGCGAAGTCGTATCCGGGTCGGCCGGCCTCCCGGGCCCAACGCTCGGCCTGGAGCCACACCGGCGAATGCACCAGCACATCACCCGAGAACGCCATGGTCACGGTTCGGGCCTGTGGTGATGGGGTGGTGGTCACCACCCTGGCTGTCGTGGTCGTGGTGGTCGTCGTGAAGGGGGGACTGGTCGTGGTGGCCCGCCCAGCCACACTGGTCGGACTCGTGGTGGTGGGTGTCGGTGACGAGGTCGCCGAGGCGCAGGCGGAGGCGCTGAGCATCACCCCAGCGAGGACTCGGACCGTTCGCCGCATGGTTCAGCGCGGCGGGGACACCTTGTAGGTCATCATGCCGCGGGCCACCACGTCGCCGGTGTCGGTGCACACCTCGGCTTCGCAGAACACCACGGACCGGCCACGGCGCGTGACCCAACCCTCGGCGATCATGTCCTGGTTCACCACGGCCCCCTGGTACTGCACGTGAAGGTCGACGGTGGCGAAGCGCATCGCTTCGTCGTATCCGGCGCCGATGGCCGGCACCACGACACTGTCGATGAGCGACGCCACCACACCCCCGTGCACCACGCCGGCCGGTTGAGTGAGTTCGAACCGCCACGGCAGTCGCATCCGGCAGTAGCCGTCGCGAATGTCCACCACCTCGATGCCGAGAAGAGCGGGGAAGTAAGTGGCTTCCCACCTGCCGAACGATGCCCACCGCTCGAGGCGGTGCGGCGGCAGGGGGTCGAAGCCGTCGGCACGACCGGTCACGGGTCGGCACTGTATCGGGCCGAGTTCCACGGCGCGGGTAGGGACACTCGGGCAGATGGGGTAGGCCTTTTGGCCCTAGGACGACCCTGGGGGCTGTTTACCCTGATGACATGCTGTCCAATCCTGCCACCACCCCCACGATGGGTGAGGTCATCGAGTCTCGCTCACACGACGAGACCGCCGTCCCGACTCGCCCTATTCGGGTGTTCCTGGTGGACGACCACGAGATCGTGCGAGACGGACTCCGTGCAGTGATCGACTCGTGTGAGGATCTCGAGGTGGTGGGAGAGGCCAGCACCGTGGCCGATGCCATCACCCGTCTCGAGAGCTCCCGACCGGACGTGGCCGTGGTGGATCTCTTCCTTCCCGACGGCGACGGGGTGCAGGTGTGCCGCGAGGCGAGGTCGCGTCGCCCCGAACTTCACTGCCTCATCCTCACGTCGTTCTCCGACGATGAAGCCCTGTTCGACGCCATCATGGCCGGTGCCGCCGGCTACGTGCTGAAGGGTGCCCGAAGTGGTGAACTGCTGGACTCGATCCGCCAGGTTGCGGCGGGCCGATCACTGCTGGATCCGGCGGTGACGGCCCGGGTGTTCGAGATGTTCCGCACCGGGCGGGAGACCGATCGCCGGTTGGCCTCGCTGAGCCAGCAGGAGCGCCGGGTGTTGGACCTGCTGTCGGAGGGCCTCACCAACCGGCAGATCGCCACCAAGCTGAATCTGGCCGAGAAGACCGTGAAGAACTATGTGTCGAACCTCCTCATGAAGATGGGGTTCCGTCGTCGCACCGAAGCGGCGACGTATGCCGCTCGCCTGGCCGAGCGTCGCACCCGACGGGCGCCAGCACCGCTGTCGGGCGGGTCACAGTCCCGCCGCTGAGGCGGGCTCGCCGCCTGCCCTGGCGGGCCAGGGCGTCTCCCATGTGAGCACCGTGCCCCCGTTGTCACCGGGACGAAGCGTGAGTGAACCTCGGAGTTCCTCGGCGCGCACGGCGAGGTTGTGCAGGCCGTTTCCAGGCTTGGCATCAGGAGATACCCCGCAGCCGTCGTCGGTGACGACGAGGATCAACGGATCGCCCACGGTCACATCGACGACGACGTGGGAGGCGTTCGCGTGTCGGCCGACGTTGGACAGCGCCTCCCGAGTGGCGGCCAACAGGTTGGCGCGCAGGCCCTCGGGCAAGTCGTCACCGTCGTCGCCGTGGACGTGGCATTGCACCTCCATGCCGAAGGCATCACCGGTGGAGGCTGCGAGATCGGTGATCTCGCGGGTGACGGTGAGCTGGGCACCACTGTCGCGCTGGAGGTCGAACACGGTGGCGCGAATGTCGCGGGTGACACGATCCAGGTCGTCGATGACGATGTCGAGGCGGTGTCGTACCTCTCGGTCGACCTGACGCGACAGTGACTCGAGGCGCATGGCTGAAGCGATGAGTCGTTGGATCACGACGTCGTGGAGATCGCGTGCGATGCGTTCCTGATCGGCGACCACCGCCAGCACCGATCGGTGCCGGTTGGCCTCGGTCATCTCGATGGCGAGGGCGAGCACGTCGACGAAACGTCCGAGTCGTTCGTCGACGTCGGAGGCGAGGCGAACACCGGGCGGTGTGGCCACCGACAGGGCGCCGAACCGCTCGCCGTCCACACTCAACGGGGCGATCCACAGTTCACCGAAATCGGGTCCCTGAGGCAGGCTGGCGCGCTGGTGCAGCAGGCCGCCCGACACGAAGTGCACGGGTACGCCGGTGTGCAGTGCCACCTGTACTCGGGTGCCGGCCAGCAAGATGCGGGCGCCCAGGTAACGGGCGAGCATGCCACAGGCGGCGATCACCTCCACGTGGTCCGAGTCGGGGGTGTGCCGAGCGACGCTGGCACCGTGGGCGCCGAACAGTTCGCAGGCCGCCCGAGCCGCCACGTCCAGGACCTCGGGGAGATCACGATCGGCGATCACGGCGTCGAGCATGTGGCGAAAGGCGCTCAGCTCATCGTGGGAGGTGGCCATGGTGACCGGGCGCAGGTACACGGCAGCACTGGGGTGGTGGTCGACGTCGAGTCGGGCAACACGGGCCTCTACGGGAACGAGGGTTCCCGATCGGTGCTTGATACTGCTGTCGTGGAGGCGAAGTGAGTCGATGGGGAGACTCGCCTCGTGCACGGTGCGTTCCACGATGCTGGCGAGGACGGCATCGGCCAGGTCGGCGAAGGGCATACCCACCAGTTCGGCATGGTTGAACCCGGTGAGGGCTTCAGCCGCTGGGTTGGCGACGAGGACCCGGCCGGTGCCGTTGGAGACCAGGATGGCGTCGGGTGATGCCGCCACCAGAGCGGTGACGAGGTCGTCCACGACGATTCACCGTTGCAGGATCGTGGGCGCGAGGGTCAACACGTGCAGTCGCTCGTCGACGGCCTCGGGTCGGTGGGCCCGGGCCACCTGGCGAGCGGCGTGGCGCATGGCCGTACGCAACAACGGACGGGTGAGCACCCGGTGCAGCGCCCGTTCCAGCCCATCGCGCGAACCGGTACGCCACACGGCCACCGCACCCGTGGGTGCGAGTTCCACAGCGTGCGGAAACGAACTCGCCACCACGGGTACCCCCAGGCTGACGGCGTCGATGAGGCCCTGTGAGGCGACCAGGTCGTCGGTCTCCCATGGCAGCACCACGACCTGGGCCGAGGCCATGGCCCCCAGTGGATCTCCCTCCAGCGACCACACGACTCGGTCGTTCAACCCCAGTCGGGTGGCGCGTTGCTGCCACCGGTCCCACCGGTCCAGGGCCTCGCCGGCGCCCCAACCGTCGTGACCATTGCGATGGCGATGCGCACCGGGGTCGCCCACCACGTGATAACGCACGGCCACTCCTCGGCGTCGGAGGCCGGCGATGGCTTCGAGCACCGAGTCGATGCGTTCGGCCTGGTGCAGCGAGGTGGGGGTGACCAACACGGGTCCAGCCCCCGAGACCGGTGCGGGGGTGACACCCGACGCGGCGAGGCGAGTTGGCATGGGGACCACCACCACCGAGGCAGGGTGCACCACACCACTGGCCAGCACGCGTGCGAGGGCACAGCGTGATGGCACCACCAAGGTGCGGGCTCGCAGTGCCACTTCCCACAACACGGTCTCCTGATCGGGTGTGAAGCGAGTGGGAACGTCGGTGAGCCACACCGCCACCCGACCTGCCTGGTGCCGAACCTGGCTCAATGTGTCGGTGAGGCTCGAGACATCGTCGAACGACATCCAAGCGGTCTCGACCGGCGGTACCTGGGACTGGACTGCGGGGGGATCGGTGAGAGTCACGACGCTCCTCGTAAGTGATCGACCTGGGGAGCCGATGCGGCGAATGGGTGGCATCAGCCTCTTGATGGAGGTGACGTGATCCCAGGGTCGCCGTTCTCACCCTTGCCCGGTCGTGGGAGCCTGCAGCCCCACCACCGACGGCCCCGTGGGGCCAGGGTCCAAAGCCCGTACGGTCTTGGTTCGCGTGGTCTGACGGTGTTCGGCGATGGCCTGGGCGATGGTGACGGCGATGATCAGGAGCAGAGCTCCGAGACCAGCCACGCCCACGACGGCGCGGAGGCGTTGCGTGAGGACTTCGCGGGGTTCCCGGGCGGTGTCGACGGCACGTGTGGTGATGAGGGCACGGGGGTGCACTTCCTCGACGGCCTGCAGGTTCTGGAGCGCCGAGACGAACCCGTTCGACACGGCTCGAGCATGGTCCGAGGCGATGAGTGGATCACTTGCCCGGGCGGAGATCTCGACCAGTGGAGCGGCGCTGCCGTATCGGCGAGCGGTCTCGATGCGGTAGCCGGCGGGGAGTTCGCCCCGGTCGGCGCCGGCTGCCACCACCCGGGCCACGATCTCGGTGATGACCGTGGGGTCGAAAGCCCGTGCATAGGGATTGTCGAGTTGTGCCTGAGCCAGTGAGGGGTCGGCCTCCAGTTCGGCGGGTGACGGGGGCCCGGGAGGTCCGATGAGCACCAGGTCCGCACGTGCCTCGTAGACCCGGTCGGCGGCCAGCCACACGTAACCGACGGCCACACCGGTGAGGACCACCAGTGGGAGGGTCCACCAACGGTGCCGCCACAGGGTGCGTACGAAGTTCAACAGGTCCATGAGGGAGCCTCCTCGGCTTGGGTTGGGGTGAGATGGGACACGGTGCCCAGCACCCCGAGGGTGAGGGCGCTGATGCCGACGAAGTGAGGGAAGGCCCAGGCGTCGAAGGCCGCCCAGGCGACGACGGCTCCCCACGTGGTGGCCAGACCGGCTGCTGCGAGCGATCGAAGTGTCGGTGTGGTCGAACGCCGTCGTGTGCTGGCGGCCACATGAAGGGGCATGAGCAGCGTTGCAGCGACGAACACTGCGCCACCGACGATCCCGAACTCGACCAAGGTCAGCAGGTACTGGTTGTCGAGGATCTCGAACAGGTCGACAGGGCGATAGGCGCCACCTCCCAGGCCCCACCAACGTTGGTCGGCGATGAGGCCACCCACGAGGTCGAAGTCGTCGAGTCGTGCCTGGATGGAACTGTCGTCGGTGGCGCGCAGGAACGACGTCGCAATCGTGGAAGCGGTACCGGGAGCGGCCAGCAGCACGACTCCCGACATGAGGGGAGCAGTCGCCAGCGCAGTGAGCCGGGGGATCGCCGGCATGAACCATACGGTGACGCCCACAGCCACCGCCGTGACGAGTACGGCGGAGCGGGACACCGACAGCGGTACCGCCACGGCGCAGAGCATGAGGGGAACGACACGACGAAGAATGTGACGGCGTCGATCGTGGATCAGCAGGTGGATGGCGAGGGGAATCATCAGCGCTGATCCCACACCGAACTCGATGGCGTGCAGTGCGGTGCCCGTGACACGTCCCACTTCACCGCGGACGGTCACCGTCGCCACGCCGTCGCCCACCTGGGTGAATCCGGGCAGGGTACGCAGCCACGTCGATGGGTCCAGGGACGTTCGCCACTGCACCATGCCCACGAGACCTGCGACGGCGGCGGCGAACACCGCCGTGGCTGCCAAACGGTGTAGATCGTCGAGTCGCCTGACGCCGTCGGTGATGACAAGTGCCACCCCGCTGAAGGCGAGCACCACCATGAGCCAACGGTCCGCTCCGTTCCAGGTGAGCTCGTCGGCGCCTCGGCGAGCCAACCCCACCCAGGCGGCGAAGGTGGCCACCCACATGAGGCCCACAGCGAGGTGGACTGCCCCGGGGCGGCGTCGTCCGGGAAGTACCCCGACGGCGATCCACGCTCCCGCCAGTGCCACGCCGAGCAGGTTCGCCAGGTGGGCCTGGCCACCCAGTGGCCGCACGACCATGTCGGCTGGAGCGAGGAACAAGGCCAGGACCCAGCACTGCAGGGCTCTCACGATCAGTCGGTCGGGGTTCATGGGGTGACTCCTGTGAGCCGAGCCAGCAATGTGGCGACCGGTCGACGCCGGGTTGGAAGCAACCAGGCCAGTGCCGCTCGCTCCTCGCGGCGACGGCATCGAAGGGCGTTGTGCACGAGGGCGATGCACCACGCCACGGCTGCGGCCCACCAACCGCGTTGCCAGTGTTGATCGCGTACGCGGTTCCACCAGGCCAGCGCCACGAGTTCGGGTCGACGACCCGAACCCCCTTCGGCGTGGATGGCGGTGGCGGTGGGCAGATAGCGCAGTCGGAACCCCAGTGAACGGGCGCGGCGGGCGTGGTCGACCTCCTCGCCGTACAGGAAGTACCGCTCGTCCCAGTCACCCACCGCGTCATCGCAGTCGGAACTGACCGCCCACACCGCTCCGGTGGCCCAGTCCACGTCGCCGGGACGGTGAGAGGTGTGGTCGTCGCGGCGCACCTCGGCGCACCAGGCAGGACGTGTGGCCCAGTGGTCACCGAACCACGCCTCGCCCAGCATGCGCGTGAGCGTTGGGTGTCGCCGCCTCGAGCGAAGTGGCCGTCCGCCGGGGTCGACCAGTCGAGGAACGCTGATGCCCACAGTGGGATCGTCGAGTGCACCGAGGAGGCGGGCGACGCAACCATGATCCAGAACCACATCGGGGTTCAGTACCAGGAGGGCTTCGCCTGGTCGGCGGTGGCGTCGGGCGCGATTGATAGCGGCCGCATACCCGATATTGCGCTCGCTCACTTCCACCCACGCTTCGACCTCGGCGGGGGCGCAGGACACGAGTCGTCGGGCGACGGACACGGTGTCGTCGGGCGAGGCACTGTCGACGATGCAGACCCGCAACCCCGAGGAGGGAGGGCCTGGCAGGTCAGGGAGTTGCGCCATCAACGAACGCCACAGCACCGGCACTGTGGCGGAACTGGCATGGGTGACGACGATCGCCAGGACTCCGTTCACCACCACAGCTCCCGTTCCAACACCGCTCGAGCAACCTCGCCGGCATCGGCCCAGTGGCGCGTGGTCACGCTGCGTGAGGCTTCGACGGCATGCCGTTCGCCCTCGGGATCCGCCACGACGTGAGCCAGTGCCCGGGCCAAGGCGTGAGGTTGGGCGTCGGCGTAGTGGATGTGGTCGTTGTCGAGGACGCGTCGGTTGTGAGGGGCGTCGTTCACCACCGGTATGCACCCCGCAGCCAGCATCTCGTGAGGCACCAGCGAGGCGTTGGTGAACGACAGTGAGAGACCACCCTGGCTGCGTCGGTAGAGGTCGGCCAACTGTTGGGGGGGTACGACACCCAGTGCGAGGTGGGGGAACGGCACATGATGAACCGGTCCGCCGTACAGCGCGATGGGTACGTCGGGGTGGTGCTGGGCGAACACCTCGAGGGCCAGCATGCCCAACTCGTAGGCACGACGCGGTGTGTCGTGCCGGGTGTGGAACACCACGCCCGAGCGAGGTGACGGGGTGTCGTCGGCCAACCGGTACACGTCATCAGTGCCGAAGTCGAAGGCATCGGCGGTGACACCGAAGCGTTCGTGCAACACGTCGGCCAGCCAGCGACCAGCGGTGATCGTGTGGAACCCCATGCGATAGGTGGCCTCGGCCAGTGCGGCGAGGGAACCAGGCGGATGGAACCACGGTTCGAAGTCCTGCACGAGGTAGAACCGCTTGCCGGCGCACGGATCCACGTAGGCCCGGTAGGCCGTTGGCCACGCTGTGGCGATCACGGCGTCGGCGTCGCCCAGGCCGTGGCGGGCATCCAGCACACTGGCCTGGACCTCGGGCCACCACTGGGCAATGCGAGGGGCGTACCAGGCGGCGTCACTGCCGTGGACGTCGTCGAGGTAGAGCCGTACGCGATGCCCGGCCGCTTCGAGATGGCTGACCAGGCGGAACACCGTGGTGTGGCCACCCGAACCCGCGGATGGGGGGGTCATGATCACGTTGATCCACAGCGGAGTGCCCGCTGGAACTCGTCGCCAGGGGAACTGGCGCAGGTGTGTGAGATCGGCAGCGAGTACGTCGGCCCGGGCCACGGGCCATGGCTCCTCGAAGGTGGCCGGCAGGTGGTGCATCACCCGGCGTGCCACGCGGTTCGCCACGGCACCCGAGCCCTGCTCGGCCCACAGTCGCCGAACCTGGCGTCCCCGACGCACCAGCGTGCGGCCGAGGTCGGTGGGTGAGGTGGTGGCGGTCATGAGGAAACCTCCGTGTCGGTGGTGGCGGGGACGGTGGTGGTGAGGAGGAACGACGACACGCGCCAGGGACGAGATGGCCACAGCACGGCGGCACATGTGGCCGTGGCGACGCAGGCCCCGACGGTCAGCACGGCGAGGTCGTCGGGGAGTGGGCGGGTGACGATGTAACCGGCGATGGTCCCGAGGGCGCCGGCGACCACCGGTCGAGCGGTCGCCGACCACACCTCGCCCGGCGACACTCCCAGTGCTACGACCGCTCGCAGTAAGAACGGCATGGCGACCACCACGGCGACCACGACATGGGCGACGGCGACCCATCGCAGCCCGCCGGCACCCGTGGCGATGAGCAGTGCCGGGATGAGCGCCACCAGCCACAGCGCGTGGGTCCACATCACAGCGACCGTGCGGCCGGCAGCGGCGAGGAAGTCCACGGCGACGTCGGTTCCCACCCGCACGGCCCCCAACCACACCAGGACCGCCAGGACCTCGCCCGCGGCATTCCACCTCACCCCGTACACGACTCGCACCAGAGCCGGTGCCGTGACGGTGATGGCAGCCGCCACGGGGACCGCTGCACTCAACACCGTGCGTAAGGCCAAGGGGAAGATGGCGGCGCAACGCTCGGGCTGCGAGCGCAACTCGGCGAACGCAGGCAGCGTCACCGCCCGGGCCGCCACCGACAACGCCGTGACCGGCCACGACGCCAGATTGAAGGCCAGGACGTACAGTCCCAGCGCTGTTCCGCCGAGTTGGCGGCCCACCACCACGTAGTCGATCTGCCACAGGGCCAGTGCCACCAGACCGGCACCCGTGAGGGGCAGACCCACGCCCAACAGTTCGCGTGCAGCCGGCCAACGGAAGCCGATGGGGACGCGTAGCGACGCCGATGACATGAGCACGACCGTGGCGACGAGGTTGGTGACCACCCGCCCTGCCGCCAGGCTCCACGCCCCGCTGCCGGCCACTGCGAGGACGAGGGTGGCAATGGCTCCGGCGGTGAACCCGGTGAGCTCTGCCACGGCGCGCCGCCGGTGCCTGAAGGTCCGCTGTGCCAGAGCCGCCGGTACCGCGCTGAGGCCACCGATCAGCACCGCCACGGCCATGAGCCGCATAGGACCCGCAGCGGCTGGACTTCCCAGCGCGGCGGCCCAGGCGGGAGCGGTGACGACGAGGCTGGCGGTGACGATGACCGACCACACCGCGGCGATGGTCACCGCCGTGGGTGCCACCCGCTCGAGGGGCTGCGGCGTGCGAATGACGCCGACGCTGACACCGAGTTCGCTGACCCCCACCAGCAGTGCCACCACCACGAGGGCAGCGGCGTAGACGCCCATCTCGGCGGGGACGACGAGGCGAGCCACGATGACGCCCACCACCACCTGTGCGATGCGTTGGACGATGCTGGACGCCAGACTCCAACGCGCGGCGGTGGCGACCACGTCGGCGAGATCGGCCCGGGGGGCGTTCATGTGCCGACCAGTTCTCGTCGGACTCGGGCCACGGATCGCAGGCCTCGACGCCCGATACCGGCCAGCACTGACCCCAGACTCGAGCGAGGACCGAGTGCGGACGGTACGGCGAGTTCGGGCGAGACCCCGATGCGGATCTGCTCGGCGAGCATCGAGAAGCGCTGGGCGAGGTCGGCGTCGCGGCGCTCGAGCGCTCGTCGGGCTCGTTCCAAGGCCTCTTGGTGCAGCGCCTCTCGGGCCGCGAGCAACAGGGCGTCGGCGTCTGGACGGTCGGCCCAGGCGTGAGCGAAGAGATGCTGGAACATGATCCAGCGCTCGCTGATATCCAACAGTGGCCCCGAGTGCACGGTGCGCTGAAGGCTGTGCGGGTGCACCCGGTAGCCAGCCTGCACACATCCCCGCAGGTAGGCGACATGGGCAACCGAGGCCAGACGCAACCACAGGTGCAGGTCCGCGGTGTGGGGAAGGCTGGGTTCGTAGCCACCGACGAGTCGATGGGTGCTGGCACGGACCACCACCTCGGGTGATGCAATGACGTTCACCGCTCGCCGACACCGTTGCGCCAGCCACTCGTCGCCCGACCACACTCTCGCCCCAGCGGGAGTCGATCGCGGCGGTACCCATGGGCCGGTGAACGACCGCACCCGGCCATACACGAACCCCACCTCGGGGTGGCGTTCCATGGTGGAAGTCGCCCGGGCCAGCGCGCCGTCGGTCACCACGTCGTCGGCCGACACCAGGGTCACGTAGTCGCCCTCGACCAGCGACAGGGCGTGGTTGTAGGTGGCGATATGGCCGCGGTTGACCTCGTGGCGCACCACCTCCACACGGCTGTCGGCGGCGGCGAGATGCGCCGCCACCTCGGCGGTGTCGTCGGGACTGGCATCGTCGACGATGACCACTCTCACGTCGACGCCTCGCTGTGAGCAGAGACTGGCCACGTTCTGGGACAGAAGATGCCCATACCCGTAGCAAGGCACGAGAGCGTCCACCCGGGGCAGGGCCGCTGGACCCCTTCGACGACGGTCGATCAGCGGAGTGTCGGTCATGACCGAACGACCACGACGATGTCGACGCCGTAACTCGATGCCAGGTACGACGAGTCGGGGAAGCCGCCTCCGTATCGATAGCAACCGTTGGGGCCGATGTCGCCGTTCGCTGGTGCGGTGAGCGGTCCAGTCGTGATCGGATCGGCCAAGCGGCCGACGTCGAAGGCGTACCCGCCTTGGGGCGCCAGATACGACGCCACCACCACACCGCCGGCGGCGACGGCGACCGGGGTGGCGAAGCGGGTCTCCACCCAGCCCGACCCGGTCGGTGCCGTCGCCTCGGCCAACAGCGTGCCGGTGCCGCTCCACAGTCTGACCACGTGAGGGCCACGGTTACTGGGGCCCACGTAGTGCCGAACCCCGACCACCTCCGCGTCGACGCCACAGCGCACCCTCACGCCCAACTCCACTGCAGACGTGTCGTTGGCCGACGTCACTGCGGGGATGTCGCCTGCTCCGAACAACGTCCACACGGCGGCACTCGAGGTGTCCCGGGTGACGATGGACCAACTCACCGGGACCGGGAGCGAACTGCCATCGAGGGCACGTGCCGTCTGCACCGTGATGGTCAGTCGGCGACCGGCGGGATACGGGGCGTCGGGCCGCCACAGCATGGTTCGATCGTCGATTCGTGATGTGGAACCGGTGAGAGGTGAGCCGGTGTCGTCACGAACCAAGATGCCCACCGACGGGGCCTCGACAGGGCGATCGAAGGCCACGACCACGGGGGTGTCCCAGGCCACGTCGACGGCTCCGGGCTCGGGTTGGCGGTTCACCACGGTGAGTCCCGTGTCGAACTCGACGACGACGTCGACGCCATAGTCGGCAGCGAGGAAACTCCCGGTGGGGAACCCGCCTGGTCCGTACACGAAGCGACCGTTGCCGCTGGCGGCGGTGGACGCCGGTGCCACCAGTGGAGCGCGTCGACGGGCCTGGGTGGCGAACGTGCCGACATTGATGCTGTAGCGGCCAGATGGCGCGTGGTATGAGGCGATGTAGGTGGTGCCTGCGGTCACCGGCACCGGCGGTACGAGCGGTGCCTGCTGCCAACCGGTCGAGTTCGCGTCGGGAAACGCCACCGTGCCCAGCAGTCGCCCGTCGACGCTCCACAGTCGCCCGATATGCGGCCCCGTGTTCCCCGCGGCCTTGTAGAACCGCAGGGCGGTGACCCGGCCGTCCATCTCACTGCGCCACACCACACCCAACTCCACGGGGCTCGTGTCGTTGGCCTCGACGACGGCGGGCACGCTCGCCGTCGTCCACAGCGTGGCCGGTGACGTGCCGTCGCCACCGTCGACCCGGAACGACCACGGTGACGCTGCAACCATGGTGCCGCCCGTGGCCGGTCGGGCCGAGGCCGCCACGGTCACGACGGCCCCGGCGGGAAGGGATCCGTTCGGACGCCAACGCAGGGTGCGGCCACCGTCGGTCACCTCCACGACGCCGGACACCGGGCCGTCGGTTGCGGTCACGGTCAGGCTCGCTGTGGCTGGGTCGACAGCGCCCGACCAGGTGACGGTGATGTCGGTGGCGGGATCCACGGCGACCAGATCGGGTGCGGGTGTGCGTTGCACCACGGTGAGGTCGGGTGTGGTGCCGGCACGGTCGAACAGCACGTCGGTGAGGTACCAGGTCCCCAGATAGCTGTCAGTGGGGAAGGCCGACGGGCCGTAGCGGTAGACGCCGTTGCCGCCGACGGTCGGCGAGGCC
>CAYMUC010000081.1:0-14370 GCA_964393535.1 uncultured Ilumatobacteraceae bacterium
CCGGTACCGATGGTCCCGCTACACGACGGTTCTGCGGTGGCCGCGGCCGGCGAGGTCAGTGCCGGTGCGGCCACGACGGCGCCTACGCCGGTCGCCATGAGGGCGGCTGCGGTCAGCAGTCTGGTGAGTGGTCTCGATGGTCGCTTCATGTCGTACTCCTGGAGCATGCGGTGACGGCTGTTGAGGTTCTTCGCCTTGGCGGTGGGCCAAGGGTGGGGGACGGTCAGGTGTGCCTGAAGATGGCCTGACTGGTCATGGAGCGGTCAGGCCATGACCACTTGGTCATGGCCGAGGTCGGGCGGTGAACCCGGTCGACCTAAGCGGCCCGAAGTGTTGATCAGCGTGAGCAGCCGACCAGGTTGGCCACGTTGTCGCTCAGCGCTGACTGGCCACCGAGTACCACCAGTCGACCGGCCCTGAGTCGCCGCAGTTCGGTGAGTACCGATTGCGGCACGCACGACGGCCTGGTCAACAGCACCGGACCGCCCGTGATGGTGGCGGGAGGCACGGCCGACAGGGCGTCGGCGAAGCCCGTTCCGGTGGCCAGGAACACGACCTCGACGCCTGGGTCGTACTTCGACGCCGAGAGCACCGCCGAGGTGTCGTACCGGGTTGCGCCGCCGATGCGCTCGACCTGCGGTGCGTAGGGAGCCAAGGCGGCCTCGACGGTGGCCGACACGGCATCGGTGAGTCCGAGCACCACGATTCGCCTGGGTGCCAGTCGGCGCAGTTCGGCGATGGTGGCCTGGGGAATCGAGTTGCGGCGCACCAGCAGGATCGGGGCTCCGTCCAACCCGGATGCCGGGCCACCCGACACGGCATCGGCGTAGTCCTCACCGGTGGCCACGTAGACGACGGGTACCGGATTGGGGAAGGCGTCGCGACTCAACAGCACGGCGGTCTCGTAGCGGTCGTCGCCACCGATGCGGCTGACGGTGGGCGCTTCACCGGTGAGCGAGTCGAACACCGATGCGGCGATCGCCGACTCACCACCGACGACCACGACCCGACTGGGGTTCAGCCGGCGAAGTTCGCTCAACGTCACTGCAGGGACCGAGGCGTGCTCGGTCAACAACACCGGGCCGCGATCGAAACCTGCCGCAGGTCCGGCTACGAGTGCGTCGGCGAACGTTGCCGCTGTCGCCAGGTACACCACCGACACTCGCGAGGGGAAGAACTCGCGGGACAACGCCACCGAGGTGTCGACTCGCGAGGCGCCCCCGACGCGTTCGGGTGTGGTCATGCCGGCGGGAGCAGGCGTCGCCGGGATGGACGGGCTGGAGGATGGCGACGGTGCCTGAACGACCACGGTCGCGACGTTCGACGAGGGACTGGTGCCCACGGCGTTGATCGCCCGAATGCTGACTGTCACCGGTGCGCTACCGACCACCACGCCGGGGATGGCCATGGGGCTGGTCAACGCCGATGCGCTGGCCCACGCACCGCCGTCCACCGAGTATTCGTAGTCGGTGATGGGCGAACCGCCGTCGGCGCCCGGGGTGAACGTGACGCTGATGCCGGTGCCGGGCGAGGTTGCCTGAGTGATGGTGGGAGCCGACGGTGCCGACGGGGGCAGCACGCTGAAGGTTTGTGTGACGCTCGATGCCGGCGCGTACGCGCCCGTCGCACCCTGAGTGGCGCTCAGCGTGCACGTCTGTGTCGGGGCGCCCGACACCGTGACGGTGAGCGTGGTCCCCGACACACTGGCGGTGCACGGAGGTGAGGAGCCGATGGGCGTGACCGTGACCGGCTCGCCCGACGCCGCCGACACCGTGGCGGTCACGACCGTCTGCGAGGCCGCTGTGTACTGGTCGGGGATGGGGTCGAAGGTGATGGCGTTCTTGAGCGCCACGACCACGTTCGGGTCGATGTTCATGATGGCCCCGAGTTGCCACCCGCCGGTTTTGTCGAACGAGCCGTTCACGAACCGGAACCGGTAGTAGCCGTCGACGGGAATGTCGCCGGTCGCCGTGCGCCAGTCGCTGGCCGTCGGGCTCGAAGCCCCCTGTCCTCGCCCGTGCATGACGATCGAGTGATGGCCGACCTGGCTGGGCTGTGTCGCAGCCGAAGCCGTTGCGAGTGTCGGTAGTTCCGTCGTGACCGACGGGTCCTCCACCCGCACCAGGAAGCCGTAGACCTCGTAGGTGTCCAGCGTGCCCGTCGCCACCCAGTCGAACGACAGCGCAGAGTCGGTGGTGGCGTAGAACGGTTCTGAGTAGACCTCGGGACCGAACAGGCTGCAATACGACGTTCGCGTGCGGGCCGAGTTCGAGTTGTTGAAGAACACGCCCAGATTCGGGGGAACTCGGAAGGGGTCGTAGTCGCAGTAGCTCACGTCGTTGCGCAGCGAGAGGACTCCCGTGCGTGAGGCCACCGAGTGCGCTGGCGTCACCGTGTAGGGGCCCGTCGTGTTGGGGATCCAGACGTGTGGTGCTGCGCTCGTGGTTGCAGTTTCCGTACCCTCGCTGGTCCAGCCCGCGCTACCCGCGCCGACGGCACCGAAGTTGACATCCGTCTCGAACGAATACGCCTCACCCGATCGACTGTCGACGCCGGTCACCAGGTAGGCGGGGCCAGAGCCCGACGTGGTCACCTGATTGCCCTGGGTTCTGCTGGCCAGAGGCCCCAGGCGAAGGACCTCCTTCGAGGTGCTCGCGCACGCCCCCGCCGATCCGATACACGACACTGTCGTGCCGGCGTCGCCAAAGTTCGAGGTACGGGGTGTCTCCAATACCGGCCGGTAGAGGAAGCGGACCGGGTCTGAAGCTGTGCCTGCACCGTCGTTCACCTGAACAGATACGGCGCCCGCCTTGCGGTTCACACTGGGTGGGGTGGTCACCTGCAGCACCGTTGCGCTGGTCGCCGACACACTGGCACCGGGTAGCACCACGCCGCCGATGGTCACCGTCGGCGTGACGGTCGTCAGGTCGGCGAGGCCGGTGGTGGTGATCGTGACCACCGTGCCGCCTGACACCGAGCCCGACATGGGCACGACCGAGAGGATGTCGGCAGCGACTGCCGGTCGGATGGTGCCTGACGGTGCGGCCGACGCCATCGGTGTGATGGTGGCCGCCAAGGGCACACCTCCGACGACCACGAGAGTCGCCACGGTGCGGCGCAGAGTGCTCTGTCGGGCGCGCGAGATCAGATGTGACATGAGTGCCTTTCGGATCGGGGAGGTGAGGGACGGTCGGATCAGGCGTTGCGCTGTCGACGACTGGCCGAGACGAGGCCGAGGCCGATCAGGGTGAGTGCGATCAGCCAAAGGGTTGTGGCGCTGCTGCCGGTTGCGGGCAACACGCCGGGTGCGGGTGTTGGTGTCTGCGCCGGCTCGACGATCACGCCCAGGCTGGCCGACCGTCCGGCCCCGGTCTGGCTGAGGCCGTTGACCTGCAGTGTGTGCTCACCGACATCGAGGTCGCCCAGCGCCACTGTTCCTTGGAAGGTGCCGTCGGCCAACACGGTCAACGCCCCGAGGTAGCGGGGTTCTGAGAACAGCCACACATGCACGGTGCTGCCGGGTTCGAAACCGATACCCGTGGTGGTGACGGAACCGTCCTGTTCCAGGGTCAGCACCGCTCGACCTTCAGGTGTGGTGTCGATGCTGCAATGGCCGGTGCTGCAGTCGCCTTCGACTCGGAGTTCGAAGGTGGTGGCTTGCAGGACGAGGCTGTTGCCGTCGGCACTGGTCTCCACGGTGACGAGTTGGCCGTCTTCCAGGATCGTCACGTCACCCGCAGCGAGTTCGGGCAGCGCCCCGTCGATCAGCACCGGAGGGGGAGTTGTGTCGACAGGGGCGGTCGTGGCGACCGGAACCGTCGTGGTGGTGGTCGACGGGGCGATCGTGGTGGTGGTCGAGGTCGCCACCGGCTGAGAGATCAGTTCATTGATCGCCGGCGGCAGCACGACCGCCGCAGTGGTCCCAGCGCCGGAGGGGCACACCACGCGGCCGGGTTCCCCCACGGGCAGTTGCGTCTGCCACATGAGGAACGGGTACGTGAGCCCGTCGCAGATTCCCCATACCTTGGTCTGGTCGGCGTCGCCATTGGTGATGGACCATCCGGCGGTGTCGAACGTGGTGAACGCCTTCATCTGTGCGGTCGTGAGGCCCGTGCCGCCGTCGCTGGTCGACAGCGCGGAGGTTTCCCTGTCCCAGAACGAGCCGGTGATCAGCGCCCCATCGTTGTCGCCGACGAGTCCGCCAAGGGGGGTTCCTGTTGCAGCGACACTTCCCGTGGAGTAGGCGTGGGTGATGTCGCTGCCGATGTACTCCTCGTGGTAACCGGCCAGTCCGCCCACGTAGTCGGCTCCGTTCACCGCGCCTGTGGCGTACGAGTCACTGACGGGTCCGTAATTCTCACCGATGAGACCACCGTGGGACCAGGAGCCGGTTCCCACCACGTCGCCGGTGGCGAACGAGCGGTCGATGGCGGCGGTTTCGTTGTACCCCACGAGCCCGCCGACGTATCTGCCGCCCGTGACATCCCCGGTGGCATACGAGCTGGTGATGTGATCGCTGCCGTACCAGTTCTCGTGGTAGCCGACCAAGCCGCCTACGTTGTCGAGGCCTGTCACGTCGGCGGTGGAATGGGAGTCGCTGATCGGGCCGTAGTTCTCGCCCACCAGTCCGCCGGTGTAATCCCACGGGCCTATGACTGTTCCCGACGAGGAAGAGTTCGTAATGCTTCCGCCGTCGTTTTCGCCTACGAGTCCGCCGGTGGAAATCTCGCCGGTGATCTGTGCGTGGGTCACTGTGACCGAGTTGATCGTGGTGGTGACTGCGCGCCCCACCAGTCCGCCCACTCGATCGAAGCCGCTTGCCGAGATGGTCACGCCGTCGAGTGTCAGGTCCCGGAGTGTTGCGCCGTCGGTGTTGCGGAACAGGCCCCAGTAGTCGGTGGACGCCGAGATGCTGACGTTGCTGATGGTGTTGCCGCCGCCGTCGTAGGTGCCGGTGAACGGGTTGGAGCTTCCACCGCCGATGCCGGGCCAACTGCCGCAATTGGTGAGGTCGAGGTCGTTCTGCTGTTCGATGGTGGCGCTGAGGCTGACGGGGTTGGTGGCGAGCCACTTCAGTTGGCCGGGGGTGGTGAGCTGCACGATGCCGTTCACGGTGGGGGGTTCGGTGACGTTGGCGCAGTCGGTGTTGGGTGCGGCTAGTGCATGACCCGATGGGAGTTGTGATGCGACGATCGCGGGTGCGGCTGTAGCGGCAAAGAGGCTTGCCACGGTCAGTAGCCGTACCAGTGGGCGTGACGGACGGTGCATGTCGTACTCCTCGAGAGCGCAGGGCGTTTCGAGTGGACGTTCTAGGCGTCGGCGTTCGCCGCCGTATGGCGATTTTGGAGATGTGCCTGAGCGATGGCCCAGGTGGTCATGCGTGGTGAGCGCATGACCACCTGGTCATCTGCGTGGCTGGCTACACCGTGCGGCGGCGAGGCGTCAGATCGAGACTCGCACCGACTACGACTTCCGGGTGGACGAGATCCTGGCCGAGGTGGGGGTGTCGCCAAGTTCGCTGTATCACTATTTCGGCAGCCGTGAGGGCCTCATGGAAGCGGCGTGGCTGGACTGGGCGCGTGAGAACGCCGAAGCCGACGTGGCGGCTGTGGTGCGCGTCCTGGAAGCGTCTGCCACGCGGGATCAGTTCGTTGCCGGACTGAACCGTGTGGTGCGGGGGGGGCAGTCGGCCAGTCGCACCGAGCGACGTGTGCAGCGGCTGACGGTGATTGCCGCATCCGCTCGCCGGCCACGCGTACGAGCCGAGATCGGCAGGCTGGAGACCGAGACCAACCAGCGCTACCAGCAGGTGCTCGAGCAGGCTCGTGACCGGGGGTTGTTGACCAACGCCGCCGACCTCAGTGTGGTGCCGGTGTTCGTGCGGGCGTTCACCTTCGGTCGGGTGACCAACGAGTTGAGCGCTGACCCGGTGGACGACGAGGCGTGGAACGCGCTGGTTCACCAGGTGATGCAACGCCTGCTCGGGGCTGACGATCTCGCCTGACGACGGCGGGCCCTGCTCTCCGCGATGCCAGTAGTGTCGAGGGGTGATTCTTTCTCACCGTTTTGGCAGGTGTTCCGTTGTCGTCGCTGCAGTGGTCGCCGCATCGGCATGGGCGCTCCCTCTGCCCCTCGCGGCACCGTCGGCATCAGCCGTGCCGCCGCCACCGGTCGGGCCGTGCGGCGACCTGGGCACGGTCACCAACATCTCGGTGGCCGATGACCTGAAATGTGAGTTGGCGCCAGGTGCGGTCATCGAGTTCGAACTCGTCGCCGGTCATGGCGGCGCAGGGGGTAGCGGCGGTAACGGCGGTGCCGGCGGGCAGGGTTGGGACGGCACCCCCTGTTCGGGGCCGAACGTTCCCGGCGGGGCTGGTGGCGCCGGAGGTGTGGGTGCGGCGGGTGGCCTGGGTGCCGCGTTTCGGGGCACCTATGCCAACAGCACCGGTACCACGCTGACCCTGTTGGTGGTGGCGGGCAACCACGGTGCAAACGGCGCCATCGGAGCCAATGGCAGCGCCGGTGCGCCAGCTCCGACCTCGTGCGTGCAACTTTCCGCGTTGAGGGTGAATGTGACCCCGATGTCTGCCGCCAATGGCGCGGACGGCGCGCCTGGCCAGGACGGTAGCGACGGCCAGGCCGGTGGTGAGGCCGGGCTCTACCTAGTGAATCCGAACAGTTCGCTGACGCCACTGGTGGTCGCGACCGGCGGTGGTGGCGGCACCGGCGGCGTGGGTGGTGGTGGCGGCCAGGGTGGGCGCAGCAACGGCGCGGCGGGTGCGCCTGGATCGCTGGGCCCCAACGGCTTCGACGGTGTGGATGGCACCACGGACCCCAACCCTTTGGGCTCTGGTATGACGCTGATGACGCATGACGGCAACCCGCGTGCTGCCCTTGCCGGGGGTACTCCACCGGCGGCGGTGCTGCCGCCGGGGATCAGTGATCTGGTGACACAACCGGTTGCGCCGTCGACGACCGAGGTGCCGTTACCCACGACGACCGTGCCCCCCACAGTGAGACCGCCCACCACCACGGTGCCGGCGCCGGTGCCCTTCGAAGGTGCGCTGCCCGCCATGACCCCCGGTGCTGGCCAGGTGTCCCAAGGCGGTGTGCTGACACCTGTGGAGGTGTTCGTGGACGACCGCACCGACCTGGTGATGCAGGGTCAGGACTTCGAACTTCGCCTGAGGGGTGAATGCGCTTCGGGTTGCAGTATCGAGACCACCGCCGAGGGTCGCGAGGTGGTCACGCTCGAGGAGCGGGGTCTGGCTCGCGTGTCGGGGGAGGGGTTCTTGCCCGGTTCCACGGTGTACGTGTGGCTGTTCTCCGAACCCCGGTTCCTCGGTGAGTTGACTGTGGGTGCCGACGGCACCTTCACCGGTGTGGTGCCGTTGGGTGATATCGCAGTGGGCGAGCACACCCTGCAGGCCAACGGCACCAGCTTCGACGGCGTTGCCCGCAGCGCCAACTTGGGTGTGCTGGTGAACCCGGCGGCACTGCCGACGCCTGCTGCCGGTGAACTGCCCTCCACCGGCAGCAACGCCACGCCCATGGTGTTGCTGGCGCTGGTCCTGCTGGGCTTCGGCGCTGTCGCCGTCGGTCGCCGGCCGCGTCCCATCGGCGAGTAGGTCGAGAGTCAGCGCAACTTCGAGGCGACTACTCGTGCCACCTCCGCACAGCGATCTGCCCGGCTCACTGCCCGAGTCGCTGTTCCGTGCGACACCTCGTCGGGTTCGTACTCGGCGCCGTTCTTCAGCGGTAGGAGGCGACGAAGCTCGACGTCGATGGCCGCCCCATCGGGGCCTGCCCGTCGGAGTAGGTCCAACACCTCTTGGTGTCGTTCACCGACTGACCGAACGCCGAGCCGGGCGCCGCACACCGCATCCGACGCGCAGATGGCAGCGTGAACGGCAAGACTCGTTGCAGCCGTGAAACGTCCAGAGACGAGTTCTGCTTCGGCAGCTGCGGCGTATTCGGTGGCCTTGGCCGCGTACTGCATCACCTGCTCACGCGACACGGGTCTGGTTCGTCTCCCGGTGTTCACGTAGAGCTATCGCAGTTCGCTCAAGGCTCGACCCGTCAGGACGATTCCTTCCCGCTCGATGTTTCGCCAGAGCGCAGTGTTCTTCCCCATTCGGCGTTGTGCCTCGCTGCGGCTCACTTCGAGAAAGTTCACGTCGTTGCCGAGTATGTGCTCGGCGATGTCTCGCCATCGGTCCATGCCACCAGACCACTGCACGTCATCCTCGGAGAGTTCATCGGGCCGCACCACCAGCACGTCCGCGTCACTCTCAGCGTCGGCTTCACCGCGCGCCAGCGACCCGAACAACGTCATGTTGATCGGTGCAACCGTGATGTTGCGGGCCGCTTCGCGGAGTCGCTCGATCGCAACGTCGTGCGCCTTGGCCAGCATCAGGATGGCCGGGGCCGCAACGTGGTCGCGATTCAGACGAAACAGTGCTGAGGGTGGCACCTCCCGCCGCTCCACCAGGCCCAGGCTCACCAAGCCGGGCATCACCCGGGAGGTTTGTGCCGCACTGACACCGCAGACCCGTGCCAGTGCCCGCACACTCAGCTCACTGGACGCCAGCGCGAGCGCTTGGAGAATCTGTCCTTGTGCCCCCGGAATCACGGCAGCGACGGGATGCCTGAAGTCCACGTCGTCAGAGTACAACGGAGGTGATCAGAAATAGAACGAATGTTGCATAAATGAGACAGAGGTACGACCGTGTCACCCAGTGGCCGCCGCCCGCAGGCCTCACTCGCGGCGTCGATCGAGGGCGTCCGGCGACGGTCAACGAAGAAGTCCTGAGGCGTCGTGGGCCGAAGCGCTCAGGCACTGAGTTCCAGGCGTGACTCGGCGGTGTAGACCGAGGCGAGTTCGTCGGCCGACATGTGTACCTGCCACACGCTGCTGAGGCTTCGACGATCCAGTCCCATGCCGGCGTCCTGCGCTTCCCGCAGCATGTCGGCCGCCGCGCGCATCTGTGGGGCGGTGACGTCACGTGTCATCGGCGGCCTTCATCGGTGTGTCACTGATGCTGACCGTAGCGCGCCCAGGGATGACTCAGCGGTTGGCCACCAACAGGCTCTGCACACTGCGACCCAGGCGGCCGCGCTCGTCGAACAACGCCGACTCGGCGAGGCCGGCACCGCGATGCCCGTAGTGCGATGCGCTGCGCAAACCGATCCATTCGCCCACGGCTGGTCGCAGCAGGTGAATGGTCAGGTCGGGGTTGATGAAGGTGAACTGCTCGATGGGCAGCGCGCCGGCGACCCCGTTGCCGAAGTCGGCGGCAGCGGCCGTGCGCTGAAGTCCTGTCGGGTCCTCACCCTCCACCACCGGCACCGTCAGCCTGATCCACACCGCCGCGGGACCCTGGTGCAGCCATCCGCCCTCGATGAACCGGTGCTCGCAGGCGTGCGAGTGGAATGCCGGGCCGTCGGTGAGCGCCCAGGTGGAGCGCTCGAGGCGCCCAGATCCGGCCTGACCCATGTCGGCCTGATCAACACCCGGTGTCGCGTCGATGGGTACCGGTATGTCGTCGTCACGGATCCACAGGCTGCGCACCCGGGCCACCTCGGTGTCGCCGTCGCTCAGCGTCGCCGCCAGCAACGACACCTTGCGCCCCGGACGTTCGACCTGCGTGGCCAGGGTGAGTGTGCGCCCCACCGGCACCGGCCGAGTGAGTTCGATGCTCAGCCGGGCGAACTGCCCGCCGGGCTCGCTGACCGATTCGACGGCCCGTGCCAACAGTGCCGACACCGGCCCGCCGTGGCAGTGCCGCGGATCCCACGGGCCGCGGCTGAGTGCGGTGGGGGTGACCGTGGTGCCATGCACCTCGAACAAAGCTGTGGGAAGGGTCATGTCTGCAACCCCAAGACGGCATCGGCCAGTTCGCCCAGATGTGCGCACCAGGCGTCGGGGGTGGGGGGTTCCACGATGGGCAGCGCCACGAACTTCGAGAACCCGACGGCCACGAACTGTTCGATGCGGGCCTGTAGTTCATCCCACCCCTGGGGGAACAGCACCCGGGGGTCGGCCAGGTCGGGCCGTCGGGCAGACAGGCCGGCCACCAACGCGTCGGGCAAGGGACCGTGCGCGTAGGGCACCAGCACGCCGTAGTGCTCTTGGTCCATGGTGCGGCCGGCTTCGGCGGCGGCTTCCTCCACCACCTCACGACCGGCGGCCACATCGTCGGGTGTCACGAAACTGGGCAGCCAACCGTCGGCCAGGCGACCCACCCGGCGCAGCTCCGACGGGGCGATGCCGCCCAACCACACATCGGGTGGTGTCTGGCGGGGTTTGGGCCGTACCTCGAGCGCGTCGTAGTTGAACCACTTGCCGTGATGGGTCACGGGTTCGGGGCCCCAGCAGGCTCGGATGACGCGCAGCGATTCGTCGAACAGCGACGCACGGTCTTCGCGTGCCACGCCAAACGCCTGCTGTTCGTGAGGGTCGGCCACCCCTAGCCCGAACGCCGGCAGGAGACGACCTCCGGACAACTGATCCAGGGTTGCGAGTTCCTTCGCGAGCACCACCGGGTTGCGTCCCGGCAGCACCATGACGCTGAAGCCGAACTTCATCTTCTTGGTGCGACCCGCCGCGTAGGCACAGGCCACCAGTGGATCGGGGGCATCGCCGCCGATGCGTTCCGACAACCACAGGCTGTCGAACTGCAGACGTTCCATCTCGTCGACCACCTGGCCGAACCCCTCGTCGTGCAGCCGGGTGCGCACACCGAACCCCACCCCGATGCGTACCTTCATGACGCCACCGCCCGGGCACGCTGCCAGGCCGCTTCGATGAGATCGGCCAGTGCGTCGAGGTGGGTGAGGAAAGGGGAGTGGTCGGCCTCGAGTGTCACCGTGGCGCCACACCGTGACGCCATGATGGCCTGATGGTCGGGGTGGATCGCCTCGTCCTGGGTGCACCGCACGTACGTGCTGCGCATGCTGCTCAGGGGCGAGCCCGTGACGGGCTGCACGAAACTGGCGACGGGCTGTTCGCCCAGACGAGCGACCGCAGCGGCGGCCACCGGCGGCGGGGCCAGGTGGTAGAAGGCGTCGGTCGCTCCGGCGGGGTCGACACCAGTGGTGGCATCGCTGGACCCGGGCCGTGTGGCCAGACCCAGCGCCACCCGACGCTGTTCGAACCCTCCCAGCAGGCCCATGAGGCTGTCGCCGGCGTCGGGCACGAACGCAGCGACGAACACCAACTCGGTGACATTGTCGGCCTGCGTGGCGGCCTGCGTGATGACCATGCCGCCGTAGCTGTGGCCCACCAACACCACCGGCCTAGCCAAGCGCCGTGCGAGTGCCGCGATGGCGTCGGCGTCGCCGTACAGGTCGCCCAACGGCTCGCCCGATGCGCCGTGGCCGGGAAGGTCGGGGGCCAGTGACGGCACGCCGCGCCGGTCCAGTTCGGTCTGCAACGCGGCCCAGCACCAGCCGCCGTGCCAGGCGCCGTGCACCAGGATCACCATCGGTTCGCTCATGGGGGCATGGTGGCACATGGGCTGGGCACCTCCTGCCCCCAGGGTCGTACAGTGGACGGCCATGAGTGCTATCGACCTCTCCGCCATGTTCCGCCTCGACGGCCGCACCGCCATCGTCACCGGCGCCTCGTCGGGGTTGGGGGTGCGTTTCGCTCAGGTGCTGCATGCCGCAGGCGCCAATGTGGTGTTGGCCGCTCGTCGACTGGACCGTCTGGAGGCGCTGGCGGCCGAGTTGCCGGGCGCGTTGTCGGTGGCCACCGACGTGGCCGACCCCGCACAGCGCGAACATCTGGTGGCGGCCACCGTCGAGCGGTTCGGGCGGGTCGATGTGCTGGTGAACAACGCCGGCATCGGCCACAAGGTGTCGGTGGAAGATGAAAGCCTCGAGATGTTCCGCAACGCCATGGAGGTGAACACCACCGCCATCTGGCACCTGAGCAAGTTGGCGGGCGCGCACATGGTGGCCCAAGGGGGCGGCAGCATCATCAACGTGGCGTCCATCTTGGGCTTCATCGGATCCACCCCCATCAAGCAGGCTCACTACTGCGCCTCGAAGGGCGCGGTCATCAACTTGACCCGTGAGTTGGCGTTGCAGTGGGCGCGCAAGAGCGTGCGGGTGAACAACCTGTGCCCCGGATGGTTCGTCACCGAGATGACCGCCGGCATGGACACCGACGAGGGCTCGCAGAAGTTCGTGCAGGCCAACTCGCCCATTCCCCGCATGGGTTTCGAACACGAACTCGACGGTGCGTTGCTCCTTCTGGCCAGCGACGCGTCCACGTTCATGACCGGTCAGAGCCTGATCGTGGACGGCGGCTGGCTGGCGAGGTGACGTGGGCTGCGCCGGCGATGAGTCAGGAAACCCTCAGCGAATCACTGCTGGTTCCCTGACTGGCGCCGGGTTCGCTGTGGCTACGGCAGGCCGATGAGCAGGGTGTTGGCTCGATTCAGCGTGTGAGTCGGCGTCGGGTGGCGGTGATGATGAGTCCGATGCCTAGCAGTAGCAGGGCGATGAGCCAGAGGGGTGTGGTGTTGTTGCCGGTGGCGGGGAGGACTCCGGGTTCGGGTGTGGGTGCACCGGTGGGGTTGACGATGACGCCGAGGTTGGCGGTTCGTTCGGCACCGGTTTGGTTGGTGCCGTTGACTTGCAGGGTGTGTTCGCCGGCGTCGATGCCGCTCAGCTTGACGTTGCCTCGGAACGTTCCGTCGGCGTCGACGGTGAGTTCACCCAGGTAGCGGGGTTCGCTGAACAGCCACACGTCCACTCGGCTGCCGGGTTGGAAACCGACGCCAGCGGTGGTGGCAGAGCCGTCCTCCTCCAGGATGAGCACGGCTTGGCCTTCGGGGGCGGTGTCGATGTTGCATGCACCGGCAGTGCAGTCGCCAGCGAGGCGTAGTTCGAAGGTGTCTGCCTCGAGCACCAGTTCGGTGTCGTTGTCCACGAACACAGTCACGGGGACCGGCTCACCGTCCTCCACGACCATCACGTCACCGGCAGCCAGTTCGGGAAGTTCGCCGTCGATGAGCAGCGGAAGGGGTGAGTCACGTGTGGGCGCCACCGTGGTGGGCGGTGACATGGTGGTTGGCACCGTCGTCGACGGTGTGGTGGTCGGGGGTGCGATGGGCTGTGTGACCAGCTCACTGACCGCCGGCGGCAGCACAACACCGCCGCCACCAGTGTTGTTGTTGGTCCAAGCGCTACACGATGTTGCGCCCGGAATGTCGGGAGCCAACTGGGTTTGCCATATGAGGAATGGATACGACGTTCCGTCGCAGAACCCCCAGACCGTTGTCAGGGGCGGGCCGTCAGTGATCGACCAGCCAGCGGTGTCAAATAGAGAGAGTGTCTGCATCTCAGCGGTGGTCTTGCTGGTACCGCCGTCGGAACTGGTCTGTCCTGTGGTGCCTACGTCCCAGAACGAGTTGATCACGGACGCCTGGGTGACCCAGTTCTTGCCGATGAGGCCACCGATGGTGCTGTGGGTGCCGTTGACGGGCCCAGTAGCAAAGGAGTGTTTCACCTCGTAGGTGCCGCTGCCGTCAGTCGCCCCGATGAGGCCGCCCGCTTTCGGATCTCCGTTATTCGTCGTACTGTTTACCGTGCCTTGGGCGTATGAGTCGTGAAGCCAGAAGTAGCCCGATGGGGACTTGGTGTAGACGTAGCCAATGAGGCCTCCGACGCTCTGACCGCCGGTCGTGTTGACACGACTGAACGATGCCGACACCGTGACGAGTAGTCCGGCGTTGCTGTCGAAAACTTCACCGATAAGTCCGCCACTGCTGTTGGAGTTGGCTCCCGAACCGGTGACCTCACCGACGGCCGAGGTGGTGGAGACCACGACGGCGCCGCCGCTGACCGCGTTCTGGACAATTCCTATGACGCCCCCGACATTCGCCGCTGACCCGTTTGTTGCTGTTGCCGAGGTGGAGACGTGTGTGTTGGTGATGGTGATGTGGGCCGAGGGGGAGTTGATCCGCACTCGACCGATCAAGCCTCCTACGGAGTTGTGGGCCAAGACGTCGGCATCGAGCACGGTGACGTTGTCGATGGCACCCGATCGCAGTTCGCCGACAAGTGCGCCGTAGCTGAATTCGTTGAACGTGGGGCTCGGGGCGACGACCGTCGCGTCCTGCAGCGTCAGGTTCTCGACGAGGGCGTTGTTGTCGTCGATGTTGCGGAACAGTCCCCAACTGGCGCCGGTCGCCAAGATGCTGAGGTTGAGGATGGTGTGGCCATCACCGTCGTAGGTGCCGGTGAAGGGCGTCGTGGCCCCGCCGCCTCCGATGCCTGGCCAGTTGCCGCAGGCGGTCAGATCAAGGTCGGCGGTCTGGCGGTATGCCGCACTGAGGCTCGTCGAGTTGACGCTGCGGG
>CAYMUC010000082.1:0-901 GCA_964393535.1 uncultured Ilumatobacteraceae bacterium
CGGTGGCGAAGACGTACCGAACCCTCGTCCCCGGCTATCTCTAACCGGGCACGAGCAACAACCTGACTCCAGGTATCCTCCACGAGCATGTCGCTATCACCGCCACCTCCTCCCCGACCCGAGTCGCCACAGGGGAGGCTGGCGCGGGTGCTCTGGCGAGACCGCTCGATGAAGGGCCGCGTAGGGATTGTCGTCGGTGCGCTCCTACTGGTCGTGGGCGCCGTTAACGCCCTTGGCGGCTCGAACGACACCGACCAAGCGCAACCAGTCGTCGAGTCCCCCGATACAACCGTGACGGCATCGACCAACACGGTCTCGGACTCGTCAGCAACGAGCGCACCGGCCGCAGCACAGCCCGCACCGACAGCAACTCCTGCGACGACTACTCAAGCCGCGCCTGCGCCAAGACCGAGCACTTCCGCGCCCAGCACCACACCCGCGCCCACCACCGCACCGGCAGCACCAGTAGCCACCACAGCACCCGCTGTGACATCAGGTGAATCTGTCAGTCAACAGAATGCCCGGCGAAAGGCTCAGGACTATTTGCGGTTTTCGTCGTTCTCGCGTACCGGCCTCATCGGACAACTGGAGTTCGAGGGCTTCTCCACCGCCGACTCCACTTATGCCGTCGACGCATCGAACGTCGACTGGATGGCGCAAGCAGCGAAGAAGGCCGAGGAATACTTGGAGTTCTCGGCCTTCTCTCGGTCAGGACTCATCGATCAACTCGAGTTCGAAGGTTTCACGAGATCCCAGGCAGAGCATGGTGCCAATGCTGTCGGGCTCTGACTGGCACTGACAGTCAGTCCGCCGTCCAAGGACTGACGTCAGCGCACTGCCGCCAAGGCCGGCGCCAAGATGCCGTAGCTGTCGGCGTCGAAGGCCATGAGCACGATGCGCT
>CAYMUC010000082.1:911-14107 GCA_964393535.1 uncultured Ilumatobacteraceae bacterium
TCCAGCCCACCCAGATGCGAGGTGGTCTCGCGCACGGCGATGGCCGCCGCACGCTCGCGTGGGAAGCAGTAAGTACCGGTCGAGAGGCTGGGGAAGGCGATGGACCGCAGCCCCAACTCTTCGGCCAAGTGCAACGACGTGCGGTACGCACTGGCCAACAGTCGGTCGCAGTCGTCTGACCGCCGCGGGTCCCACACCGGCCCGACGGCATGGATGATGTAACCGATGCCGCGGTCGGCCAGGCGATGCGATGGCGTGACCACCGCCGAGCCGGTGGGGCAACCACCGAGACGTCGGCACGACGCCTCCAACTCGACGCCACCGGCAGCGGCGAAGATGGCCCCGCACACACCTCCCCCGGCCCAGAGCCCATCATTGGCAGCGTTCACGATGGCGTCCACCTGCTGCTGGGTGATGTCGCCGAGGAGCACCTCCACATGTGCTGGTGTCGGGGTCGTCATCGGTTACGTCCTTTCCTGTACGTGAGTGCGAGTTCGTCGATCCATTCCCGCAACGGATTGTTGGGCTCGAGGTGCCGGGTGTCGTCGAAGAGTGCCTGCCATAGTTGGCGTTGCTGGTCGGTGCGGAGGACGCCGCCGAAAGGGGACAGCCCAACGAGCACGCTCAGCAGTTCGGCGCGTGCCTGGAGCGAGGTGTGTTCGCGGTTCAGTCCCATCTCGTCGAGGCGCGCCACCAACTGCGTCAAGTCGTCCACGGCATCACCCAGACGGCCGAGGCGCACCAGACACTTGACACGCGTGATCCTGCTGCCCACCGTCCTCGAGTGACACTCGCCCAGCAGTCGAGTCCGTGCATCGCAGACCAAGTTCGCCGTGTCCAAGGCCTCGGCAACACGGCCCACTTGCAGCAACCTCTCGGCCAGCAGTCCGTACTCGTTCAGTGTGTCGGGATGCTCGGGTCCCAGTGCGTCGAGGGTGTCTTCGGCCAACTTGCGCAACTCGTCGATGGACTCGGCAGAACCGGTCGCCTTGGCCCGTACGGCGATGAGGTTGGCTCGGGTGGCGGCCACCACCGGATGGTCATCGCCGAGCACCCTGATGCGATCCGCCAACAGTGCCTCGTACAACCGGGTCGACTCGTGAGCCATGCCTCCCAGGTAATGGAAGTGGGCGATGTTCCCGCGCGTGTCCAGCGTGGACGGGTGGTCCTTGCCCAGCAGTCGCACGCGGTCGGCCAGCAGGTACCTCGACATCACGATGGCCTCGTGTACACGCCCGCCCAAGGCGATCGCACGAGCGAGATTGCCGCGGGTCACCATGACGCCCGGAGCGTCCTCGCCCTCCACGCGGGCCCGGTCCACCACGAGGGCTCCCAGCACCTCCTCGGCCTCGCGGTAGCGGCGGGCCTCGGTGAGCGCACGACCCAGGAAACCCCGGCACACCATCACGCGCTCACCATCGGGCCCCTGCAGTTGGGTCCATCCCTCGATGAGACGTCGGAACCATGCACAGGCTCGATCGTGGAAGCCTTCGTGTAGGTCCCGTTGGGCCTCGACGAACCACTCTCGGAGCGTCTCGACGGTCACGTCGCTCATCGGTCACCGTCCAGGTCTCGCACTTTGTCGTGCACGAAGGCGGGCCGCGTCACCTGCTCCACGCCTTCGGCATAGGCGAGGGCGCGACCAGCGCGGCCATCATCGCCCAGTTCGGTCCACGCCTGAGCGCACAACCTCCAACGCCCGACCGCTGCGCGGTCTCCCGCTGCCGACAGTCGTGCGGCTGCCCGGCCGAGGTCGATCGCCAGGATCATCGCATCCACCGTGGAAGCGGAACCCACGGTGGGACGGTCGGTGGGTTCGGCCACCACCGAGGAAGGCTTGGTGGTGAGGGGAAGCACCACATGCGCTTCCCACGCCCGCCCGTGGCGCTTGATGGGCACCAACGCCAACAGCGACTGTGTGGACGCATCGACCAGTCGCAGCCACGAGCCATCGGGGCGCGTGGTGTAGCGGTACACGTAGCGACCGGGACCGAGTCGCTCCACCCGCATCGGCGGCTCATGCGTCACTATCGACCTGGCATCCTCGTACGCCCTCGGAGGGGCAAAGGCGACTGAACGCAAGGAGGGCATGACGTCCATGGCCATGTCCTCCTCTAAGCGTTGATGACGCTCTGCGTCGAGGTCCACCAGTCGCCGCGGGAAGCGCCGCACCAACCGCTGCACCCACCGTTGCTTCGCCCAGGCCGGGTGCTGCGCCACCTGCATCACGGCCTCACGCAGTCGTTCGTAGTCGCGCAGATCCAATTCGTCGATCAACTGCTCGTCGACGGCGTCCTGCAACAACGACTCGCTGGCGAACACCAACTGCTCCTCCAGACCGCCACCGTCCACGACGCCGGCCCAGCCGGTGGACACCAGCAACGCCGCCGACTCGAGGTAGGCAACGGCACGCACCAGTGGCGACTCGTAGGGGTCGTCACCCACCGCTCGCGACGCCAACGAGAAGGTGAAGTCGCGCAGACGGGCATCGGGTCCCGGGAGACTGGTGGTGGGCATGCCACCACGGTTCATCGAGTTCGAGCGAGTCGGGGTGATGCGATGCACCTGCTCGCCCCCGCGCAGCAGGGCCGCCCTCACCGCCCGGTAACTCTCCGGGCCGATGAGTTGCTCCAACGTGCGACTGGAGCCGATGTCGGCGGCCTCGAGCGAACACAGGCGATCCGGTTCGGCGAAGTCCACGTCGATGGTCACATCGCCGTGCACCCGAGTACCGGCGGTGCCCGCCGGACCTGGAGCGAAGTCGGTGAGCTCCACCTCACCCGGTTCGCCGCCCAGTGGTGACTGCACCAACAGTGCGGTGGCGGCATACGGGGCGGATTCCCAGCGGCTCATGACGGCCCCTCCATGGTGGCCGCCAGGCCGGCACGCACCCAGAGTGCGTCGATACGCTCCAGATGGCGTTGCCGAATGCGGGCCTGATGATCGCGACGCCCTCGGGCAGGGAACAGCGACGGGTTCCGGGTGGCGAACCACAACGCCGGCCACCCGTCCCGACGATCATCACGCACGCCTGCCTTCGGCCACGGTGCGTCATCGATGGAGATGGTGTTGAACGCCCTCAGTGAGGTGAGGGTCAGTGCCGCCGAGATGTGCACGGGGTCGCCTCCCAACGCCTCCACGCAGGCGCGGAAACGGTCGACGTCGCCGTGGTCCACCTCGGTCACGGCGAAGTCCACCGAGAACGGCACCCACGAGTGCTGGTCGTCGCCCACCAGCACTTCCTCCATCGGCCGACGGGACATGAGGGTCTTGACGTAGTTGCCCATGGACCGCGTGCAGTAGTTGGCCACCTCGAAGGTCTCGAACGATTCAGGGCGGTTGCGGATGGTCCGACACACGCGCGCCTGGACCTCGAGCACGAGGTCCTCGGGGGCCAGCACCAGACGCTTGCGCTGCAGGATGCGCCGAGCAATGGCGATGGCCTCGGTCGACTGACACCAGTGGTACACCTCGATCATCCGTGCCTGGATGAACGCCTCGTCGAGGGGTGTCGCCACCGGCGCAGTCTCCCACGCCCCAGCCCCGCTGGTGTTGAACTCATCCACCGAGGAACTCGCCCTTCACCTGCTGGAGTTCCCGCACGCCGTCGTTCACCGCACGGCTGACCACTTCTCGCCGAACGCCATCACGCTCGGCGACCTCGGTCACCGTCATGCCCAGTGCCTTCACATCCCACACCCACGCTGCGGTGCGGGGGTCCAGCGTCGTTGCCAACATGATCCGAACGGCATCGGCCTCGAGGCGGCGCTCCGCTGCCTCGGCAGTGTCGTCGTCGGCAGCCAGGGTGTCCCGAAGGGTCGAGCCCTCACCGAACTCGACGTCCAGCGACGTCTTGGAGCGGCCGAAGTTGGCGCCCAGTCCGCTCTGCGCGCCGTTGCGGCGATCCCATGCCACGCCGGCGTGGTAGGTGCGAGCTGCTGCGAACAACGTGGGGTCGACGTAGGCCTGTGCGATGGCCGGGCCACGGTTCAAGGCGTACTCGGCGACCTCCTGAGCGATGTCGGCGGCGTCCTGATCGGAGCGGCCAGCACGGCAGGCCCGGCGGTATGCCGACTTCGAAGCCTGGGCGATCCACTCGGCAAAGGGGTCGGGCTGGCGCCGGTTGCGTGAGAAGGAGTTGATGGTGATGTTCATAAGCGGACCTCCTGTTGATCGTGGACACCTCCTGCGACTCGCCATTCGTCGAAAGACGACATCAGGCCAGTTCAGGGCTTGTTTTTTGGGCTACCGAAGCCGTCATGCGGCCACGGCGAACATGGACGCGTGCACCACCACGTCGTCCAGCATCAGGGCCTGGCCGGCGATGCGATCGGTGGTCACGTGGTGCTCCCGGCCAACGCCTGTCCCCGGCGTCACCACGGCCTTGGCCTTGGCGAACGAGCGCAGGAAGCGCAGCACCTTGGTGGCCGACGGAGCGGTGCGGGTGCGGTCGCTCGACTCCAACATGGCGCTACGCACCAGAGCCTCCCAATGGCAGGCCAACATGTCGGGGGTGGCGAACAGATCGGCCGACACCACACGGCTGCCGTGGCACACCACCACACCCACCTGACCCGGCAGGGGGCCCATGGCCACGAGTTCCTCGGTGGCGGCGGCCATGCGCTCGTCGGCGGCGAAGGCGCTCTCGATGTCCAGGAAGTTGCTGCTGTGGCTGATCACCTGCAGGCGGTTCAGTTCGTCGGAGACGGCTGACCACACCTGACCCTGATCGGCTCCACGCTGACCGTGAGTCATGTTCTCGGCCAATGAGCGCTGCATGGCACGCCGGACCCGTCGGCTGACGATCATGCCGCTCAGGCCGAAGGTGCCGCCGCCATGCCAGCGACCTGCCTCCACGCAACTGACAGGAACCTCGAGGGTGGTGTTGGCCGGCACCAACACCGACACATTCAGCGTGCGGTTCTGTCGGCCACCGCTGACCACGGTGCCCGCAGGCACCAGCACCAAGTGCCCGGTGCGGTTGTGCATCACGATGACGGGAACCTCGGCGTCGGGCCGCTCGGTGATCTCGACGCCGGCGAGGTTGCCGGTGGCGATGAGCGAGACGGGCTGCGTGAGGTAGACGGGGAAGAACGACACCCCGCGACGTGTGATGGGGTAACCGACGGAGATGCGATCGAACTGACGGAGCATGGAAGTGAATCCCTTTCGTGGGTGGGGTCACCCTGACCCCGGGTCTGATGAACGCGCTCGCATGAGCGAAGTGTGATGACGAAGGTTTATGTCATCTCGCTTCTAACCATATCGACCGAAGTGGGTATATGTCAACTCGCACGAAACCATCGTCAAACAGCTACGGTGAGGCTGTGCCCAGAGCGAAAGCCCCCACCGCCCAACCTCACGAGGGTTTCCCACCCTTCGCCGTCACTGTCGACATCGTCGTGTTCACCATGAGCGACGATGTGCCCCATGTGCTGCTGATCGAGCGAGGTGGCAACCCGTTCAAGGGCGCGTGGGCGCTCCCCGGTGGCTTCAAGACGCCTACAGAGACTCTGGATGAGGCAGCGGCCCGTGAACTCCTCGAAGAGACCGGCCTTCGGGCCCCGTCACATCTCGGCCAGTTCCGGGCCTATGGCGACCCGGGCCGCGATCCTCGACGCAACGTCGTGACGATCGCCTACCTGGTGGTGACACCCGACGTGGGCACGCTCACCGCTGGCACCGATGCCGCCAACGCTGCGCTGCACCCCCTCGAGCACATCGTCGACGGGTCCATGTCACTGGCCTTCGACCACCACCGCATCGTGAGCGAGGCTGCCCAACACGTGGCCGACCAGTTGGACCTCGGCCCCCTCGCCAGGGCCTTCGTACCTGCTGCGTTCACCCTGACGCAGCTCCGCAAGGTGTACGAGGGGTTCTGGGGCGAGAGCCTCGACCCGGCCAACTTCCGCCGCAACCTCCTCACCGAACGCAACCCGTACGTGGTGGCCACCGGGGATCGACTCGCCGTCCCGGCGGGCGGGAGACCGCCCGAACTGTTCGCCGCCACCGAAGCCTGGGACACAGGCGTGCCACCGGTTCGACGAAGTCGTCGACTCCTTGCCGACGGCTGATCCGCGCTTCAGGTCGCAGCATCCAGCCATCGGGCACTGTGCGCGACACTGTGTCGCATGGGCCGACTGCACCCCGCCGACTTTCCCCTGCACAAACTGAACGCCAGCGAGAAGTTGGTGGTGGATGCGCTCATCGAGTTCACCGACAACAACTGGATCATCATGCCGTCGGTGCGTATCGACGAGCAGCCGCCCGTCGAGATCGACACGGTGGTGGCGCATCCGGCCTTCGGGGTGGGCATCGTCGAAGTAAAGGGCTATCTGCCCGAGATCCGCGGGACCGGTTGGGTCGATCCGTTCAAAGACGGAGGCGGTGGACCCCCTGCGCAGTTGAACCGGAACAGTTATGCACTGCGAGACCTGCTGCGCCGCAGTTGTCATGCGACGCCTCATATCGATGTGCCCAGCGCCGTGGCGTTCCCAAACGCCAAGGGCTTCAAGAACGGCATCCAACCCGCTGATCTCAGCCCCGATCGAATCATCTGGTCGCAAGACCTCGAGTACATCGAGTCGTGCCTCATGCGGGCCATGCCCCGCGGCCGGGCCGGGGTGCCCATGTTCGCCGACGGCGTCTTCAAGCAACTCGTCGAGATCATGCGGCCGAACGTGCAGTTCGACGACGACCCCAATGCGTACGCCGTCTGGGCGCAGAAACTCATCGAGCGCATCAACGGGAATCACGTACGAGCACTGGAGCGCCTGGACGCCAACCGCAAGGTGTATGTGTCGGGTGGGGCCGGCACGGGGAAGAGTCGTCTGGCGTTGGCATGGACCACCCGATCGCAGATCGAGCGCGAAGAGCGAACGCTGCTGGTGTGTTACAACGAGCCCTTGGGTGACGAGTTCCAGCGTCGGCTCGCCCATTTCGACGAACTCACGGTGGGTCCGTTCTTCCCGGTCGCCCTCGGACTCGAAGGTATGCCGCCCCTTGCCATCCCCGATGGTCGCCGAGCCGATCAGGACTTCTGGAACAACGAGGTCAACGGCCACCTGCACCTCAACTGGCCCAGCATCACCCAACGCTTCGACACCATCATCATCGACGAGGCCCAGGACTTCAGCCCCGCCTGGCTGGCACAACTGGAGGCACTGCTGGACCCCGATGGACCACGCCGCATGTTGCTGGCCGGCGACTCCGACCAGGAACTCCATCTACGGGGCTTCATGCCCCCTCGCTCCGACGACGGATGGGCGGTGTGCGAACTGGTCAGCAACACCCGCAACTCCATGGCCATCGCACAGCTGCTCCGTCGACGCCTCGATGGTCCACCGGCACCCAGGGGTGCTCCCGAATCCACCCATCTGCACTACCGGTCGATGGGCGACACGGTCGACGATGCTCAGTTGCGTACGGAAGTGACGACGGAAGTGGCGCGTCTGCGTCGTGCAGGACTCGATGACGACGACATCGCCGTGGTGTGTCTCGACAGCACCGCCCGAGACGTCCTGCGAGAGTCACCCGAGTTCTGCCGATGGGAGGACCGGGGAGAGGGACGTGTGGTCTGCGAGACGGCTCGCCGCGTGAAGGGCCTCGAGTTCCAGAGCGTGATCATGGTCGCCTCGAAGTGGCCCATCACCGACACCCTGCTGTACGTGGGTGTAAGCCGAGCAGTCCTGGGCCTCACGGTCATCGGACCGACCGGACTGGGTGCGCGCCTGGGGCTAGAACCCACCGCCTCGTGACAACTCGGGCCACTGCGTGTCGAGGAAACCCTCGAAGTCGGTGTTCCAGCGCTCCACCCACGGCCAGTGACGCGCCAGCCAGTCATGGGCCTCGGGGTGCGTCACGCCGTCGGTACGCATCTTCCACGCCTTGAGCACCAGGCCAGTTCGGCTGCGGCCACCGTGGCAGTGCACCACCACGTTCATGCCGTCGGCCAGGAACGCGTCGATGGTGTCCACGGCGTCGGCCACGGCCAGATCCAACCGTGGGTTGTGATCGCCCGACTGGTCGACCAGGTACAACTGCCGCCGCATCGGATGGCCGGCGAAGGTGTCGCCGGTGCGACACAGCGAGATCACCGCCCAGTCGGTGGGCACGGTGGCGGCCCCACCCAGATCGGCGGCGAACAGTCCGGGGGCCACTTCCACCGGCACCTTGGGAACCTCGGGCACCTGGTCGGGCGGCACCGCGGCCCCCAGCAACCCCAGCGTCAGCGCCTGTAGTGACGTCTGATCCAGACGCACCACACCGCTCGCCGTGGGCACCACGCCATGGACATAGGTGGCCCAGCGCGACGGCACAGCCTGAATGCCGTACATCGCCCCGGCGAGGGCGCCGGTCACGCAGCCCACCGTGTCGGCATCGTCACCCAGATTCACCGCAGCCGTGACCGCGGCTTCGAAGCCATGGTGATGACGCACCGCCCACACCGCCTGAGCGAGACACACCCACACCGACCCGTTGCCGTGCGGGGCGTCGGCAGGGGTCCAGTCATCGCGCAGAACCTCGCGGAAACGTTCTTCCGACTCGGCAGGCATGTGTTGGAGTTCGCGGTCGATGGCGCTGAACGGGTCGCCACCGGCGATGGCTGTTCGCATCATCGCCACCGCCACCCACGCACCCCACCCTGCATCGGGGTGACCATGGGTCAGTGCGGCCTGGTCCAGCACGATCTGTCGGGCCTCTGCGTCGTCGAGGTGAAGTGTGGCCGCCGCCAACGGGAACGAGCGCATGAGGGCACCATTGGCCGCTGAACTTCTGGGCGAGCCGTGAGGCACATTGCGCCAGTCGTCGAAGCTCAACGACGTGCGTGTCGTCGTACCGACGTCGGCCGCCGTCGCGGCCCAGCGACGCCAGCCGGTCCACAGGTCGTCGGGTTCGAATCGGCCGCAGTTCAACCAACTCAGGGCCAACACCATGGCCATCTGGGTGTCGTCGGTGAACTCACCCGGAGCCCACCCAAAGCCACCGCCACCGATCATCTCGCCTCGTCCACCCAGCACAGGTTCGGGGAAGCGCCGACGGTAGCGACCGGCGGGCTCGAACTCGAAGGGGGCACCCAGCGCGTCGCCCACGGCTGCGCCCACCACGCACCCCATGGCGCGCTGACGGGCAGTCCGTGTCGTGTTGATCGTCATGGCACATACAACGCGCGCACTCACCGAAGGTGTGACGACGCGCGCATCCGCCGAAGCACGACACCACCCGACACGAGCAGGACGAGCGA
Organism: uncultured Ilumatobacteraceae bacterium; assembly: GCA_964393535.1. Lineage (GTDB taxonomy): Bacteria > Actinomycetota > Acidimicrobiia > Acidimicrobiales > Ilumatobacteraceae > CAYMUC01. The sequence continues at coordinate 10,156 of CAYMUC010000082.1, forward strand.
CCACAACAGCAAGACCGTGCTGCTGCGAGTGCCGGTGCTGGGCAGTGCACCCGGCTCCGGGCTGGGCGTGCCCGACGGCGACACGACCACACCGAGGTCGATCACCCGGTTCGTGCCGCCAGCCCCGGTGCCGGTGAGCCTCAGGGTATGAGCACCCACCGCAACCTGCCCAACCGCAAAGTCGGCCTCGAAGGTGCCATCAGGGCCCACCGCTACCTCGCCGAGGTAGGTGGGCTCGGAGTACAACCAGGCCATCACCGTGGCTCCTGGCTCGAAACCTTCGCCTGTGAGACGCGTGACGCCACCCTGGGACAACTCCACGATCGGCCGCTCAGCGCTGCCGTCACCGAGCCCGCACGCGCCGGCGCACCCGCCGGTGATGTTCACGACATAGCCCTCGCCGGTCAGCGTCAGCGTGGTGTCGTCTCTCACTTCCGCCGCTACCGCCGTCGGCCTCCCGTCCTCGGTCACCTCGATCTCACCAGGTGCCAGCACCGGAGGGATACCGGATGTGTCGGCGGGCGCCGTGGTGACCGGAGGCAGCGTGGTCGTCGGCGCCACGGTGGTGGTGACCACCGGTGCATTCACCAACGCAGGGAGTTCGACGGGCAGCACCACCGGCACCGGTGTACGGCCGTTGGGATGAAAGCGAGCGGCAAAGAATCCATCGCGGGCGTCGAGGGTCGCGTCTCCACCGACGACGATGGTGCCGTCGGCCTGAACAGCAACCGAATTCGCTGCCACGTAGGTGCCGACCGGTGTCACCAACGTGCCGTTCAGCCCAAAGGACGGGTCGAGAGAACCGTCTGGGAGGTAGCGAGCCACGCCGATGCCACCGGGGGTACGTCCGGCCACGAGGAGTCGTCCGTCGGGCAACAGGACCAACCCCCTCGCCACATCGGTCCCTCCATCCAGCGAGGTGGTGACGATGCCCCCGTTGCCGAAGCTCGGATCCAGGCTGCCGTCAGGCAGGTAGCGCACCAGTGCAACATCGGCGCCGGCACCGCCAGCCACCACGATCCGTCCATCGGGTTGCACCACCACCGCATACGCCTGGTCGTTACCGCTACTGGCCGAGGTGGTCGCCATGCCACCCACCCCGAAGTTGGGATCGGGGGTTCCATCGGCGAGCACCCGCACCACGGCGATGCCCCACAGGTTCTGATCCTTGCCACTATGCCCTGCAGCCACGATGCTGCCGTCGTTCATGACCGCCACCGAGAAAGCGGAAGTGTTGGTGGCTCCACTAGAGACCGTGACCTTGCCAGCCACGCCGAACGACGGGTCGAGTGCACCAGTGGGCAAGTAGCGCAGCAGGGCGAAGTAGGACGGGACTCCGTCGACACTCTGGCCCGCAACCACGATCTTCCCATCGGCCTGTAGTGCCACCGCATGGGCGTAGTCATGGGAGGGTCCCACCGATGTCGTGACCACACCCCCGGTACCGAACGAGGAATCCACAGCACCCGACGAGTCGAGGCGTGCGACGACGATGTCGGAGTGGGTGCCGTTGAACGTGCCACCTACGGCCACGATGCTCCCGTTCTGCCCGTCCACCGCCAGATCCGTGGGATAGCCGGCAGTGCTTGCCACGGAGGTCGTCGCCACACCACCGATGCCGAAACTCGGGTCCAACTGTCCGTCGGACATGTGCCTCACCAGGGTGAACTCGTCCTTGCCGGCCCAGTCGCTGAAGCCGAGCACCACCACTCGTCCATCGGACTGAAGGGCCATGGTTCCGTCGTACCCGTAGGCACCACCAACGGGGGTGTAGGCAACGCCGTCGTCGCCGAACGTGGTGTCGAGACCCGTGTCGGCCACCGAGTCCACCGAACCCGGCCCGGCGACAACACTCGCCAACGCAACCACCACGCCCGCCACAACTCGTCGCATCGCCGTTCCTCTCGCCACTGGATGTCATTACGACCGACACGCATTGTGGTCGCGTCTCGAATCAAATTCAATACCGCAGCGCTGGCGTTGCGCCGTCACCCGGGCGGTGACGTGTCCACGCCGACCAACGACGAGTTCCGGAAACTCAACCTGTAGGTCGCAGCGCGTCGAACGTTCGACACGATGGGAGCCTGGAGCACCGCCAGGCACGTGCTGCCTGGGTGACGCACGGACGGGTACCGAACGCCACCTCGACTCTCGCTGCGAAGTCGTCGCCCGAGGGCCTGGCCCTCGACGTAGGAGTTGGGTGTCAGACAGGCGACGCTCGACGGGTGCCCGTCATCGAGGAGGGCGACGTCCTGTGCGTGGATATCGGCGAGGAACAAGCGGTACGGGACGTCGAACTCGTCGGTCATGCCGGTCTCGGCCAGGTGAACGACGCGGTGATGGGCAACCTCTGCCAGCGATGTCTCGACGCCGAGAGCGCAGTACCAGACGCCCTTGGGTCCGCGCGGGTGAAAGCGAGCACCCTGGCCTCCGTAGGAAAACGCAGCGTTGATGATCTTCGAGTACGGCACGCCGAACACGAGATCGGCTCGTCCCAAGGCCGCAGGATGTCGTTCCTGCTGCGCCTGAAGCCGGGTATCGGTCACTCCCGACAGTCGCAGAAGCACACCGAGTTCGTCAGGAGTATCCACGAGATCCACCAGCGATGGCTCGGACTCGTCTGCATGACGGCCCGGGATGAGGCGCGCTGTGTCATCGTGCGCCACGGCGCCGAGACGCGGCCAGTCGCCATCACTCACAGTCCCACCCGACGACCATCCAGCAAGGCTCGAACCTCCAGCAGGACCGGGATGCCGCCAGCCATCATCACCTCGATCGGTGGCCGCCCGGCGAACAACGCGTTCGAGTTGCGACGTCGTGGCCAATCATCGGCAAGCGGCCCCTCGTGCAAGACGTGCAATGCCGTGTAGATACCCACCAAGAGAGAGATCCTCGTGAGTTGGTCCACCGTCAAGGCGGCAGGGGTCGACTTCTGCCACGAGTACCAACTGCTCTCCGACACACCGCCGAGCAGTTGCCCGACCTCGGCAGTGGTCAGCCCCCAACGGTCAGCAAGGCGAGCAAGCGCCTTCAGCGACACCGGCGTGAGTTCCTCTCGCACCGTTCGGTCAGTCAGGTCGGGCCAGTCACCCGCCTCGTGAGGCGACGCGGGATGTGCCACGTCGAGACGAGTCATGGGATTGATCTCCACTTTTGCAGATTAGCGTCTCCAGATCCGGAGGAACCGCTGGTCTGGGCGGCCCCAGAGGAGACGCTAGGGATCGTTCACCCAGGGACCAGGGCCCCGGGACACCATCCACCGATCGACCCATCAGGCGCTGTTGGCCCTGCTCACCGCGACAGTCGGTACTGCACGTGCTCACGCAACCACTTCGGGCCCGCCGTGCCGGCGGCCCAGGCAGCGAGCTCGTCGGTTCGGCGACTGGTCAGCAGAGCGAGCACGACATCGACGGGTTCCTCGAGCACGCAGGGCAGTGTGGGTAACGACCCTACGACTCTGCGCAGGCCAGCCGCCACCATCTCCACGCCGATGGAGCGACGAGCATGATGCTTCGACGCCAAGTAGTGGACCGCCAGGCGACGACATGTCTCCCATGTGGCATTGCCATGGTTGGCCCCTGCTCGGTGCTCGGCCACCGAGGCGTCCAAGGGCATGACCGCCAGTGCCGAGGTCGGCAGCGCCTCGTTGGTCAGCACTGCGGCGCGCAGCAAGACGTCGTCACACTGCGCAAGACGGTGCAGCACCTCGGGCACGCTGCTGCGCTTGGCCACGGTGCGATGGGTGGCGTGGTCACCGTGGTCCAGCAGGTACATGAGGTCATCGGGTCGAGTCCGCGGATTCGAGGCGATCGCCTTCCGAGTCCACTGGTCGTGGGTCCGCTGGGTCACACGGTGCAACGCATCGGGGCTGGCTTCGCTGTTGCGACCCACCGCTTCAGCCACCGCCACAGCCCTGTCGTTCGCCAGCGCGTCAAGTACGTCGACGGGGGTG
>CAYMUC010000083.1:0-14074 GCA_964393535.1 uncultured Ilumatobacteraceae bacterium
GCTCCGGCGGCAGCAGGCCATGCGCCAGCACCTGTTCGAGAAGAAGTCGTCCACCCGGACTCGTCGCCTCGCCGGCGATGTCGACGTGCATGACGGCGATGTCAAGCGCATCAAGCGGCTCCTTGCCGAGCGCTGATATCACGTTCCGACAGAGTCCCAGATCCAGATTTTGACCAGACAAACTTCGTGAAAGGAGTACCCGATGGCCAGGGTGAAGCGTGCCGTCGGTTCCAAGAAGCACCGCAAGCAGGTGCTCGAGCGAGCCAAGGGCTATTACGGCAACAAGAGCCGTTCGTATCGTGCCGCCAACGAACAGGTGATGCGTTCGGGGCAGTACGCGTTCCGCGACCGTCGCGCTCGTAAGGGCGAATTCCGCAGCCTGTGGATCCAGCGCATCAATGCTGCGTGTCGTGAGCACGATCTCAGTTACAGCCGGTTCATCGCCGGTCTGAACGCAGCGGGTATCGAGGTGGATCGCAAGATCCTCGCCGAACTCGCTGTGAGCGATTCCGCCGCTTTCGGCCGGTTGGTCGACACGGCCAAGGGAGCGCTCGCCTGACCACCGGTCTCGCGTTCACGCATCCGACAGTCCAGCATCTGCGGCGCCTCTTGGGGCGCCGCAGTGCGCGTCTTGACGACGATGTCGTGGTGGTCGAGGGTGCCGTGTTGCTCGGCGACGCCGCCGATGCCGGCTGGGAGGTGGTGTCTCAGTTCGTCGCCCATGACGCCCAGCCCCTCGACCTCGGGGTGCCCGTCCACCGCTTGGCTCCGGGAGTCATGGAACGGGTCGCCACCACCGAGTCACCCCAGCCGGTGCTCGGTGTGGTGGCCTGGCGGCATGTATCGCTTGACGTCATCGACGATGCCGACTTCGTCGTGGTGGCCCACGAGCTGGCTGATCCCGGAAACGCTGGAACGCTGCTGCGCTCCGCGGAAGCAGCCGGCGCCGACCTGGTCGCCATGACGCCGGGTTCGGTCGATGTCCGGAATCCGAAGGTGGTGAGGGCCTCGGCGGGAGCCGTGTTCCGCGTACCGGTGCTCAGCGATGTGACTCTTGCCGAGTTGTCGCGACCGGGCCGCACCATGTGGGGCACCTCGTCACATCACGGCATCGACTACGACGAGGCGGACCTCACCGGCCCGGTCACCGTCGTGGTGGGTAACGAGGCGCGCGGCCTTCCCGACGACGCCCCGGTCGATGACTGGCTGACCATCAGGCACCGAGGTCGCAGCGAAAGCCTCAACGTGGCCATGGCCGGGACGGTGGTCTGTTTCGAGGTGAGTCGTCAGCGACGACGAGCGACGGGTACCGTGACATCCCGATGATCGACCGTATCGATGCCGCTCGCAGCGAGGCTCTCGACCGCGTGAATGCCGCCGCCACGCTCGACGACGTGGTGGCTCTCGAGTCCGAACTGCTGGGCAAGAAAGGCCACCTGGCGGCGCTGAAGTCGCAGTTGGGTTCGGTGGCGGATCTCGAGGAGCGCAAGGCCGCCGGAGCGGCCCTGGGTGCCGCCATGGCCACGGTCACCGAAGCGGTGACGACACGACGCGTTGCGTTGGCGACAGCGCGACGTGCCGAACAGTTGCGCCATGAGCGTCTCGATCTCACCGAGTTCCTCGGGAAGCCTCGGCGAGGTCACGCCCACATCGTCACCCAGGCGTGGCAGCGACTCGAGGATGTGTTCATCGGACTGGGGTTCCAGATCGCCGAGGGCCCCGAGGTCGAGAGCGACTGGTACAACTTCGAGGCCCTGAACATGCCGCCTTCTCATCCGGCTCGCAGCATGTGGGACACCCTGTTCCTCGACTACGGCGAACCCGGCACTGTGGTGCTGCGCACGCACACCTCGCCGGTGCAGATCCGGGTCATGCAGAACCAACCGCCTCCCATCTATGTGGTCATGCCGGGCCGTGTGTTCCGTAACGAGACCCCCGATGCCACGCACATGCCGGTGTTCCACCAGATCGAAGGCCTGGTGATCGATCGCAACATCACCATGGCCCATCTGGCCGGCACAATCGAAGCGTTCACCAAGGCCTTCTTCGGCGGTGGGTTCTCTTCGCGCCTGCGGCCGTCGTACTTCCCTTTCACCGAACCCTCCGCCGAGTTCGACATCCGCACTCCCGACGGGTCGTGGCTCGAACTCGGCGGCTGCGGCATGGTGCACCCCAACGTGTTGCGAGCCGGGGGACTGGACCCCGAGGAGTGGAGCGGTTTCGCCTTCGGGTTCGGTATCGACCGCATGGCCAAGGAACGTCATCAAGTGGCCGACCTGCGCGACATGTACACCAACGACCTTCGGTTCCTGGAGCAGTTCTGACATGCGGGTCTCACTGGCGTGGTTGAACGAGATGGCTCCCATCGGCACCGATGTCGACAGGGTTCGAGAGGCACTCGACGCCCTCGGCCTGGCAGTGGAAGGTGTCCACGAGGTCGGGCGCAGCGTCGAAGGCGTGGTGACTGCTCGCGTGCTGCGCACCGAACGTCATCCCGACGCCGCCAAGGTGCATCGCGTGTACGTGGATGCCGGGGATGGCATCGAGCGCCACGTGTGGTGCGGTGCGTTCAACATGAGCGCTGGCGATGTCGTCCCTTTGGCAACACTTGGCACCGAGATGCCCGACGGGCGACATATCGAGCGTCGAGGCATCCTGGGTATCGATTCCGAGGGGATGCTGTGCTCGGCTGACGAACTGGGCATCAGCGATGACCACAGCGGCATCTTGCTGTTGCCGAGTGACACGCCGCTCGGGGTTCCCTACGGCGATGCCCTTGGATGGCGCACCGACACCGTGTTCGAGTTGGACCTCACCCGCAATCGGCCGGACTGCTGGGGCCACGCCGGCGTGGCTCGCGACCTCGCGGCGCACTTCGGTGTGCCGTTCACGCCTTCGGCCGTCGCTGTGGACGCAGCATCCATCGCCAAGGCTCCTCAGCGTTCGGCACCGGTGGAGATCGTCGACGGTGACCGTTGTGGTCGTTTCACCGCCACCGTCATCTCGGGCGTGGTCGTGGGGGCGTCGCCCGCCTGGGTGGTGCAACGCCTGCAGGCCGCTGGAATGCGGTCCATCAACAATGTCGTCGATGCCAGCAACCTGGTCATGCTGGAACTGAACGCTCCCAACCACGCCTACGATCTCGACACTTTGGGTGGCGGCGGGTTCCGTATCCGGCGGGCGTACGACGGCGAGACTCTGGTCACCCTGGACGAGGTCGAGCGCCGCCTGACGAACCGTGATCTTCTGATCTGCGATGCCGATGATCGGCCGGTGGGTCTCGCCGGCGTCATGGGCGGGCGCGACAGTGAGATCAGTGTCACCACCTCGGTCGTGGCGCTCGAGGTGGCCTGGTTCGAACCCACCGGCATCGGACTGAGTGCTGCCCACCTCGGACTGCGTTCGGAGGCGTCGGCGCGCTTCGAGCGCGGCGTAGACCCCTACGGATGCGAGGCAGCCGTGGCACGCTTCGCCGAGTTGCTTCGCCTCACGTGTCCCGATGTGGTCGTGCACGCCGGCCTGGTGGATGCCCGCGGCCTGTCATGCCCACCTGCGATGCGAACCACAGCTCTTCGCTTGTCGCAGATTCCTCGTGTTCTGGGAATCACCCTGGAGCCGACCGAGGTGACGTCGCTGCTCGACCCCTTGGGTTTCACGAGCACTCCGCTGTCCGACGGCGTCCTCGAGGTGGTGCTGCCGTCGTGGCGCCCCGACTGCGACGGTGAGGTCGACGTCATCGAGGAGATCGCCCGCCATCACGGCTACGAGCGACTGGGCCGAGCCGTCCCCAAGTCGACGGTCCACGGTGGCCTGTCGCCTGTGCAGCATCGCCGACGTCTCGTGCGTGAGGTGCTTCTGGGATGGGGTGTCAGCGAGGCCATGCCCAGTCCGTTCCTCGGACCCGGTGATCTCTCGCGCGCCGGCTTGGATCAACCCGTGATCGAGGTGGCCAACCCTCTGGTGGCCGAGCACAGTGCGCTGCGTCCCAGCCTTCGGCCCGGACTGCTGGGGGCCGTCGCCTACAACGCGTCGCATCGGCGCCTCGATGCGGCCCTGTTCGAGATCGGTCACGTGTACCCACCGGGGCGGCTGCCCCTGCCCGACGAGCGCGAGATGCTGGGGGTCGTCCTGGCGGGTCGGGAGGCCCCCGCAGCCGTGGCGTTGTGGAGGGAACTCGCCGACGCGTTGGGCGTGGGCGCCCGACTGGAACAGGAACGGGTACCCCAGGGCCTACACCCCACCCGCTCGGCCAGCCTGACCAATGGGAAGCAGATCGTCGGCGTCGTGGGCGAGGTTCATCCCGATGTGCTCGATGCCTACGGCATCGCACAGCGTGTGGCGGTGCTCGAGTTGGATCTCACCACGTTGTTGCCACGGGTGCCGGCGGCGGCCGCCGCCAAGTCCATCAGTCGCTATCCGTCCAGTGACATCGATCTCGCCTTCGTGGTGGCTGATGACGTGGCTGCCGAACGCCTCGACAAGGCCTTGCGCCAGGCGGCGTCCAAGTTGCTCAGCGAAGTCTCCCTGTTCGATATCTATCGAGGTGCCGGAGTCCCCGACGGGAGTCGCAGCCTGGCGTTCCGTCTGCGGCTCCAGGCCAGTGACCGCACGCTCACCGACAGCGAGGTGGCCGAGGTTCGTCAGCGGTGCGTGGATGCCGTGTCGGCCGTGGGCGGCACCCTTCGCGGGTGACGGGTCAGTTCATCGAGGGATCATCGGGGAACTGCGCCATCCAGGCGAGGTCGCCTCGTTGGCGTGCCAACACGCTGCGCCACAGGTTCCAGGGCTCTTGCACGAAAGGGTCGTTGGGCGCTGCATCCACGACCACCCACCCCGGTCGCCGGAGTTCGTGGTCCAACTGCCCTGGTCCCCATCCGCTGTAGCCCCGGTACACCCTCACGCGGGCATCGGTCGCTCCTCGCTCCTCCAGGGACTCCACGCCTTGTGCGAGATCCACAGTGCCGATGGTCCGAGATCCCACGGCGATGAACGGCGTGAACAGATCGGTGAGGTCGGTGGACTCGGCGACCGCGGTCGGAAGCGACAGCAGTCCGATCAGCCCATCCGACTGCACCGGCCCGCCGGTGAAGAGCGACCGAGGCGGGGGACCGCTCACCACCCAGGGTGCCAGCAGTGCAGAGGGGATCTCCACCTCGATCCGGTTCAGGACCAACCCCAGGGCCCCGCCCGGATCGTGTGACAACAGCAGGACCACGGTGCGGTCGAAGTTGGGATCGGTCAACACCGGGGCCGCCACGAGGAGGCGCCCTGCCATCGAGGGGTGTCCGAAGGTCACGGCCTCATCGTGTCACGTGGAGGCACCCTCCCACAGGAGGTTTGCATGGCCATGCGTCACTCTGTATGTTCATGCGCCTATGTTCAGGGTTGGCATCATCGGAGCGTCGGGGTACACCGGGGCGGAACTGTTGCGACTGTGCGCAGCGCATCCCCAGTTCTCCGTGGAAGTGGCCACCGGCGACTCGCAGGCGGGGGCCGCCATCGCTGGTCTGTACCCCAGCCTGGCTGGGGTCTATGGCGACCGGGCGTTCGACCAGGTGGACCTCGCCGCCGTGGAGGGCCTCGACCTGGTGTTCCTGGGGCTACCCCACGAGGCATCGATGGAACTGGTTCCCGAACTCCGAGCGAGGGTGGGCGTCGTGGTCGACCTGTCCGCCGCGTTCCGACTCCAAGACGTTGCGGCCTACCCCACGTGGTACGGCTTCACACACAGTCATCCCGATCTGGTGGCCGAAGCGGTCTACGGCCTCCCTGAACGGCACCGGGAACGACTTCGTACCGCCACGCTCATCGCCACACCTGGGTGTTACGTCACCGCAGCCACCCTTGCCCTGGCACCGCTCATCGACGCCGGTCTTGTCGAGCGTCACGGCATCATCGTCGACGCTGCTTCCGGTGTCTCAGGGGCCGGCCGCGCCCTGAAGACCTCCAGTCTGTTCTGTAGTGCCGATGGAGATGTGACCGCCTACGGCCTCGTCGATCATCGACACACACCCGAGATCGAACAGAATCTCGGGGCGCAGGTGTTGTTCACTCCGCACCTCGTGCCGATGAGCCGCGGCATCCTCGCCACCTGCTATGCCCGACCCACCTCAGCGGATCTCGACACCGACGCCGTGCTGGGGACACTGAAGCAGGCCTACTCTCAGGAACCGTTCATGGTCGTGAGCCACACGCCCCCCTCCACGAAGGCGACTCTCGGCTCCAATGCGGTGCACCTCACGGCACGTGTCGATCCTCGCACCGGTTGGATCGTGGTGATCGCTGCTCTGGACAACCTCGCCAAGGGTGCATCGGGGGGTGCCGTTCAGGCGGCCAATGTGGCGCTGGGGTGCGAGGAGACGGCTGGACTGTCCATCGTGGGGGTGTATCCGTGACCGGGTTCGATGCTGCTGCCAAGGCCGGGGTGCTGGTCGAAGCACTGCCCTATATCCGGCGTTTCGCCGGCGCCACCGTGGTGATCAAGTACGGGGGTAATGCCCTCGCTGGCTCCACCGAGGCCGACGCCCTCGCGATGTTCGCCCAAGACGTGGCACTGCTGCGTTCGGTGGGGTTACGTCCGGTGGTCGTGCACGGAGGTGGACCTCAGATCAGCGATCTCATGCAGCGACTGGGCAAGCAGACCGAGTTCCGTGACGGCCTGCGGGTCACCGACGCCGAGACGGTCGACATCGCCCGCATGGTGCTCGTCGGCCAGGTCAACCCGCAGCTCGTCGCCGCCATCAACGTGCACGGGGCTCTGGCCGTGGGCGTGTCGGGAGAGGATGCAGGCCTCATCAAAGCTGTGGCGCGCGATCCACAACTGGGCTTCGTGGGCGATGTGGAGTCGATCAACACACTGATCCTCGACGGTCTTGTGGCCGAGGGCTTCGTCCCCGTGGTGGCCACCATCGGGACCGATGCCACAGGGCAGGCGTACAACATCAACGCCGACACGGTCGCCGGGGCCATTGCGACGGCGTTGCGGGCCGCCAAGCTCATCTACCTCACCGACATCGAAGGTCTGCGTCGTGACGTCCACGATCCGGCGAGTCTCATCCGGCAAACCACGGTCACCGAACTCGAGGCTCTCATGGCCGATGGCACCATTGCCGGCGGCATGATTCCCAAGGTGCGCAGTTGTGTCGATGCAGTACGACACGGCGTCGAGGAAGCCCACATCCTCGACGGCCGCATTCCGCATGTGTTGTTACTCGAAGTGTTCACCGACGATGGTGTGGGCACCATGGTCGTCGACGATGCACGGGAGACGTGGTCATGACCAGCGCACATCACTTCCCTCACGACGGCCACGACCGTTGCCCCTTCGTGCCGGTCTTCGGGCCGCCCGCCGTGATGTTCGAACGCGGGTCGGGTACCGAACTCTTCGATGTCGATGGCAAGCGGTACCTCGACTTCCTGTGCGGTATCGCGGTGACCTCCTTGGGGCACAGCAATCCGGTCGTCGCCGATGCCATCGCTCACCAGGCGCGCACGTTGCTCCACGTCAGCAACTTCTTTGCCAATCCGGTCGCCACCAGAGCAGCCGTGTTGGTCGACGAACTCTTGGGCGGCGGGGGACAGGTCTTCTTCTGTAACTCGGGCGCCGAGGCCAACGAGGCAGCCCTGAAACTGGCCCGTCGTCATGGTGGCCCGGGCAAGCATGTCGTGGTGTCGGCCTTGGGAAGTTTTCATGGCCGGACGCTTGCGGCTCTTGCGGCGACCGGCCAACCGGCCAAACACGAACCGTTCCAGCCCATGCCCGAAGGATTCCGCCATGTGCCCTATGGCGATCTCGAGGCCTTGACTGCCGCCATCGATCCCAGCGTGTCGGCCGTGTTGCTGGAGCCACTCCAGGGCGAGGGTGGTGTGGTCCCTGCTCCCGAGGGCTATCTCGCTGCTGTGAGGAACCTGTGTGACGAGCGCGGGTTACTGCTCATGGTCGACGAGGTGCAGACGGGTTTCGCCCGCACCGGCCGGTGGTTCGGATTCGAGCACAGTGGTGTGCGGCCCGATGTAGTCACCCTGGCCAAGGGCATGGGTAACGGAATGCCGGTAGGAGCGCTCTGGGCTCGTCGGGAGGTGGCCGCCGCCTTCCGTCCCGGTGACCACGGTTCCACCTTCAGCGGTACGGCCATCGCCACTGCGGCAGTGTGTGCTGTCATCGAGGAGATGCGCCGCATCGACGCCCCCCGCCTGGCTGCCGAGCGAGGTGCGGAACTTCGCCGAGGTCTCGAGGCAGTGCCCGGGGTGGCGAGCGTGCGTGGTTGGGGTTTGCTGCTGGGCGCAGAACTCGAGCCGTCGCACCTGCGCGGACGGACGGCTGGAGATGTCACCAAGGAACTCCTGGGTCGTGGCTTGGTCGTCAATGCCGTCACCGCCACGGCATTGCGTCTGGCCCCGCCCATCACCGTGTCGTCGGCGGAGATCGCCGAAGCGCTCGGGCTCATCGCCGAGGTTCTGGCGTGACGGCACCGAGGGCGTTGCTCGATGTCGCCGATCTGAGCGTCGAGGAACTTCACCAGGTCATCGCCCTGGCGGCACGGCCCATCGAAGGCCTCGGCAGGCCTCTGGCTGGTCAGGGGGCGGCACTCATCTTCGAGAAGCCTTCCAACCGGACCAGACACTCCACCGAGATGGCCGTGGTGCAGTTGGGTGGTCATCCGGTGTACACCCGCGGCGAGGAGATCGGGTTCGACGTCCGCGAGCCCGTCGAAGACGTGGCGCGCATTCTGTCGGGGTATCACGGGGTCCTCATGGCGCGCGTCAACCAGCACTCCACACTGGAGCGCCTCCACGCGGCAGCATCAGTCCCGGTGGTGAACCTGTTGTCGGACTGGTCGCATCCTCTTCAGGCCGTCGCCGACGTGCTCGCCATGCAGCAGGATCACGGTTCGTTGAATGGTCTCACGGTGGCGTGGGTGGGCGACGCCAACAACGTTGCCCACTCGCTGGCACAGGCCTGTGTGATGCTCGGGGCGCACCTGCGAATGGCCTGCCCCCGGGGGTTCGAACCGTCAGTGTCCCGAGTTCAGTCGTGGGGCGACACGGGCCCGGGAACCGTCATGGTCACCCACGATCCCCTCGAGGCCGTGACTGGTGCCAAGGCGGTACACACCGACACGTGGGTGTCCATGGGGCAGGAAACGGAGAAACAGGAGCGGCAGGCAGCCTTTGCCGGCTTCTGTGTCACCGGCGAACTCATGGCTCACGCCCACGAAGACGCGACTTTCTATCACTGCCTACCGGCCTATCGCGGCATGGAAGTAGCGGCGTCGGTCATCGACGGTCCCCGCAGTCGGGTCATTGCCCAGGGCCATCGGCGCCTCGATTCGGCTCGAGCTGTGCTGGCGTTTCTCATGGGGGTCCGGCCGTGACCACAAAGGTGCAGCGTCAGCAGACCATTGCCAGACTCATCACACGGCATGCCGTCACCAGTCAACCCCAGTTGCTCGAGTTACTGGGGGTCGAGGGGATCAACGCCACGCAGGCGACGATCTCGCGCGACCTGGTCGATATCGGTGCAGTGAAGGTACGTACCGGTAACGGCGACAGCGTGTACGCCATTCCCGAGTACGAACCGGCCCGGGTCGCGCCCGAGGACCAACTGCGTCGCGTCATGGGCGAGTGGGTCGCCGAGGTGAACGCCAGTGGCCCCTTGGTGGTCATACGGACCCCTCCGGGCTGCGCTCACGTGGTGGCGTCGGCACTGGATCGCAGCAATCTCGCCGGAGTGCTGGGCACGGTGGCCGGCGACGACACAGTGTTGTGCGTGGCAGACCGCGCCCAAGGTGGTGCGGGCCTGGCCCGTCGACTTCGCGACCTGGCCGGCCTGGGAGGATCCCGTTGAACACATCGCCCGATCATCAGCACGGCTCCACGCTGTGGCACGGCCGCTTTGCCGGCGGTCCGGCCGAGGAACTCATGGCGTACACCGTGTCGCTGCCCTTCGACCGGCGACTGTGGCCAGACGACCTCTGCGGCTCGCGCGCCCATGTGCGTGGCCTGGCGCGTGGGGGACTCATCGGCGAGGGCGAATGCGCCTCGATCCTGCACGCGCTCGACATCGTCGAGCAGGAGTTGAGTGAGGGTTCGTTCGTCTTCCTCCCTTCCGACGAGGACATTCACACCGCTGTCGAGCGCCGTGTCACGGAACTGGCAGGGCCAGCCGGTGCCAAGCTGCACACCGGCCGGAGCCGGAACGACCAGGTGGCTACCGATCTCCGCCTGTGGTGCAAACGTGAATTGCGCGCCGTGGCGGCACGGGTGTTGGACCTCCAGCAGGTGCTACGCGATCGGGCCGTCGAGGCCGGCGTCGACGAGCAGGGCATCTACTTGCCCGGCTATACCCATCTGCAGCGAGCGCAGCCGGTCATGTTGGCCCATCACTTGTTGGCACACGCCTGGTCATTCGGGCGAGATGTCGACCGACTCCTCGCCACCATCGACAGGCTCGATGTGTCGCCGTTGGGTGCTGGCGCACTGGCCGGGTCGTCGTTGCCTCTCGACCCGGCAGCCACGGCTGCGGACCTCGGCTTCGCTGACGTGTTCGCCAACTCGCTGGACGCGGTCAGCGACCGTGACTTCGTGGCCGAGGCCTTGTTCGACCTCGTGATGGTGGGCCTCCACCTGGCGCGACTGGGTGAGGAATGGGTGTTGTGGACGTCGGAAGAGTTCGGCTTTGCCCGTCTCGACGACGCTTATGCCACCGGGTCTTCGATGCTGCCGCAGAAGAAGAACCCCGACATCGCCGAGTTGGCGCGTGGCAAGGCAGGTCGACTCATCGGCGATCTCACCGGTTTGCTGACCACGCTGAAGGGACTGCCCCTGGCCTACAACCGGGACCTCCAGGAAGACAAGGAGCCACTGTTCGACGCCGTCGATCAGATCAAGCTGGCGCTGGGTGCGATGGCCGGCATGATTTCCACGGCCACCTTTGTACGCGAGCGCATGCAGAGCGCAGCCGATGCCGAGACCACCGCTGCCACCGACCTGGCGGAGTGGTTGGTGGAGTCGGGTGTCCCATTTCGCGAGGCCCATGCCATCGTGGGTGCCCTGGTGCGGCGTTGCCTTGCGGGGGAGGGAACGCTGGCCTCCCTGGTGGCAGACGAGCCTCGCCTTGGGAGTGAGGCGGCAGCCCTCGTGGCCCCGGGTGTCGGCGTGCGCCGCCGCACGACACCGGGTGGAGCGGGGCCGGGTCCTGTGGCAGTGCAACTCGCTGCGTTCGATGCCGCTCTGTCCAAACTGAGGAGTCGGGTGCTCGGACCGTCGTGAGACGGGGTGTCATCCGTCGAGGTGCCACCAGAAGCCATGTGGATGTGCGGTGCCCAGGCGCGCCACGTCGCGTCTGCCTGAACGCCACCGCACCACCGCCACTACCGTGCGACCCCGGTCGTCGGGGCGTCGAGGTACCGGGATTCCGTCGATCAGTGCTGGATCTTCGAACAACACCATCGTCAGGTCCCGTGACGCCGCCAGTGCGTCGAGACGCTGGAGCATATCCACCCTGCGTTCGGTGGCTGCGTAGGTCAGTGCCCAACTCGACACGAGCACGGGATGCCCCGCTGTGGCCGCCATCTCCTGAGGAGCCCTGGTGATCCCGTCGTCACGAACCACCTGCACCGGTGAGTCTCGAGCGATCTCCAACGCTGTTCGAAGTTGCATGATCCTGTCGGTCTGATCCGGCCAGATACACGCCTCCAACCACCTGGTCGCTTCCTCGTCATCGACGTCCACCGGTTGCGGATCGACCCCCACGCGTGCCACGACGGTCGGAATGCGCCATGGGAACTGCACCTCCCCGCGTAGGCCGCACGTCAACTCCAGTGAATGGGCGCTCGGAGTGGCTGGGTGCACCAGCACGGTGTCCCCACCGAGTTCGTATCGGTACCGGTAGCGGTCGAGGTTCAGCAGCAATCCGGCACTGGCACCGAACTCGACCAGGCCGAGTGGACCCATCTCCTGTTCCACCATGGCCAGTACCGGCATGATGACCGCGCAGCGGCCGACCTCGTTGGTCTGGGTGTGGTGGGTCGCCACGATGCTGGCGAGTTCCTCACCGCGACGGCGGACAAGATCCTGCACGAGGACCCACGGGTCGCTGGTCGGTGGCGGCGTCCCTTCGCTACGACGGTGGGCGAAGTGAGCCGCCAAGGGTTCGTCGCCCCGCAGGGCCACATCGTGGATCGCTGCCATCAGCAGGACGGGTCGGCGTTGCTCGGGGGGAGCGGCGAGAAGGAGGTCCAGGATCGGTTCGGCATCTGGGTCGGTCCCCAACCGTCGACCCACCGCCGACCACAGTGGTGCTCGGGTTCCGGCCGTGTCGGCGAACTCCAAGAAGGCTCGTCGTAGGTCGGCCAGCGATGGGGTCTGGTCCATATCAGGAACGGTAGTGGCACATGGCGGGCCGTGTACCCGTACCCTCGCCGTGCCAACATGACCGCCGTGAACTCCACCCCCTTCGATCTGTTCTCTGATCTGGTGGCTCGAGGCCTGGTTCAGGACGCCACCGACCGCGATGCCTTGGCAGCACGCCTACGCACAGGCCCTGTCGGCGTCTACGTTGGTTTCGATCCGACCGCGGACTCGTTACATGTGGGGCACCTTCTGGGTCAGTTGACGCTGCGACGCTTTCAACTCGCCGGCCACCGTCCGGTGGCATTGGCCGGTGGAGCCACAGGCATGGTGGGGGACCCGGGGGGTCGCAGCGAGGAGCGCAACCTGCTCGATTCCGACACCTTGGCGCACAACCTCGAGCGCATCAGTGGGCAACTCGAACGCATACTCGACTTCGAACCCGGACCGTTCCAGGCGCGACTGGTGAACAACGCTTCGTGGACGACGTCGATGGGTGTCCTCGAGTTCCTCCGTGATGTCGGCAAACACGTCACGGTGAATGCCATGTTGTCCAAAGAGTCGGTGCGGTCGCGACTGGAGGGCGAGCACGGCATCTCCTACACGGAGTTCAGTTACATGCTGCTGCAGGCCAACGACTTCCGCCATCTGTGTGAACACCACGACGTGGACATGCAGATGGGCGGCTCTGACCAGTGGGGGAACATCACCGCTGGTATCGATCTCATACGTCGGCGTCTGGGCCGCAGTGCGTACGGCCTCACCTGGCCACTGCTCCTGAAGAGTGACGGCACCAAGTTCGGCAAGACCGCCTCGGGAGCTGTCTGGCTGGACCCCGAACGTACGACGCCCTACCAATTCCGGCAGTTCTGGGTACAGATCGACGACGAGACCATCGCCACGCTGCTTCCGCGGTGTTCGCTGGCGGCCCTGGAACAGGTCCAGGCTGTCCTCGCCGAGCACGCCGAGGCGCCTGAGCGGCGGGTGGCTCAGCGTTCCTTGGCAGATGAGCTCACCGAACTCGTCCACGGCGCCCCTGCAGCCTCCGCGGCCCGTGAGGCTGCCGATGTGCTCTTCGGAGGTGACCCCACGCAGGCCTCAGCAGGCGCCCTCGAGGTGGTTGCGAGAGAGGTGACCGCCACAGACGTGCACTCCGCGGACCTGCACGACCCGGTGTCGCTCCTCGTGGGTACCGGATTGGTCGCGTCCAAGGGTGAAGCGCGCCGTTTGCTCGATCAGGGTGGGATACGCGCCAATGGGCTCGTGATCAGGAGCGATACACATCTCGAAACCATCCCTCGGCTTCATACACACTGGATCCTCCTGCGGCGAGGACGGACGTCACACCATCTTCTGAAGATTTCTGGTGTGTGAAGTTGACGCTTCCGGTGTGCGTCGCTAGTGTTTCAACTCGCCCCTGGGAGCCGGTAACGCCGGAGAAACCCAGAGGGAGACACCAACGCCAAGGCGAGTGTCTCGAGCTGAGGCTCCTTGAAAACGGAAGAGAAGATGAACGCCAGTGCGGGCAGCATCGGTCAACGATGTTGCTTGTCAATTCTGGTCGAGGAATCGACCATAAACATATTCAGTTAGGAGGCGTCGACAACATGAGGATGTTCCCGTCCTCGTCGGCGCCGACTTTCCAAAAGCGAACGAGCCACTTCGGTGGCAAGTTCTTGTCGGAGAGTTTGATCCTGGCTCAGGACGAACGCTGGCGGCGTGC
>CAYMUC010000084.1:0-13753 GCA_964393535.1 uncultured Ilumatobacteraceae bacterium
GAACCCGTCACCAACGCCCGCTTCCCCACCAAACCCAAATCCATGACCAACCCCTTTGTGCGTCTGCCACCAGCCAGTTCGTCCGGCTGAACACCTCGAGGCTAATTGACCCTATGATCAGTTCCCCAGTCGGATCCCACGTGGTGATGGCCGACGACAGGACGCGGCTCGTCGCCGTAGGGAGGGTCTCATGAGCGCAGCACTAGCAGGCAAGATCGTCGTGGTGACGGGTGCCAGCAGGGGTATCGGCAGGGGTGCCGCTGTCGCCTTCGGCGAGTTGGGCGCCACCGTGGTGGTCACCGGTCGCTCCACCGGCGATGGCGAATTGACCATCGACACGACGGCTCGCCTCGTGGACGAAGCGGGTGGCAAAGGGGTCGCCATCCAGGTGGACCACGGCGACGACGCCCAGATCGCGGACCTGTTCCGCCAGGTGGGCGAGCGCTTCGGCAAGATCGACTACCTCGTGAACAACGTCTACAAGATTCCCGACCCGCCCGCCTGGGGCGGCGGCTTCTGGGATCACCCCATCTCGATCTGGGACGACCAGGTGGGTATCGGCCTGCGGGCGCACTACGTGGCGTCATGGCACGCTGCGCCACTGCTGTTCGCGGCGGGCGAGGGTGGCGCCATCTTCAACGTCTCATCGCCTGGTGGCCAGACATACCACTTCTCGTCGTCGTACGGCGCCGGCAAGGCCGGTCTCGACCGACTTGGTGCCGACATGGCCATCGAACTGAAGCCCAAGGGCATCGCCTGCTGCACCATCTATCCCGGCACGGTGGCAACCGAGTTCATCGTGCAGTGGTCGGGCAAGCGTGGCACCGACATGGACGGTGCCCAGACGCCGCTGGGTGTGGGCCGCGCCATCGCTGCTCTGGCACTGGCACCCGACCTCATGGAGCGCTCGGGCAGCATCCAGTGGGTGGAAGACGTTTCGGCCGAGTTCGACGTGCTGGACGAGCACGGCCGGCGGGCACCCGCCTACGCCAAGCGTGTGCGCTGACCTGCTGCGTCAGGCGATCATCTCGGCGAACTGACGCCGCCACTCCACCGAGCACTTGTCGGCTTGCACGCTGGCCAGGCTGGTCTGGTCCAGCGGCAGTACGCCCTTGAATCGCTCCAGCATGGCCTTGTCCTCGGCACCGATGGCCATGTCCATCTGGATGACCTCGTCGGCTGGCACCGAGAAATCGTCGTTGCGCCACACCACGAAGGTGAAGTACGAGGTGACATCGTCGATGGGAGCGCTGAGCAGCATGAGGATGTGCTGGAGGCCGGTGTCGTAGGCAATGGTGGACCGCACCGTGAAGGGCAGGGTGAACCCCGTGGTCATGACTCGGTGCACCCGCTCCTCGGTCTGGCCACTCGCCGCTGTGCCCGCGGACTCGTTGTAGGCCATGACCTCGAACGTGAAGCCGTGGAACCCGTCGGGGAGCGGTTCGAGGTCGAACTTGGGTACGTAGGGGTCCTGACCCTTGCCGAAGGTGCCGGTGTGCACGAACGGGAAGTGGGTCATGTCGCAGAAGTTGTCGGTCATGCGCGTCACCGAGGTCTTCCACACGTCGACGGGAGTGTTGATGCGACGGAACGCCGGATCGTCGTCCCAGGGCATGGAGGCGATGTCCCGGTCGGGGGTCTCCAATGCCACCCACACCAGTCCGTAACGCTCTTGACAGGGCAGCGTGGCGAGGTGCGCCTTGGGCGGCACAGGAACACCCTCGCTGGACGACGGCACCTTGACACAGCGCCCACCGTCGCCGAAGGTCCATCCGTGATAGGGACACGTGAGACAGCCACGTTCGACGGTGCCCGCCGACAACGGTGCTTCACGATGAGTACAGCGATCTGGTGCAGCGACCACGGTGCCCGACGTATCACGCCACAACACCAGGTCTTCGGCGAGCAGTCGCACCGCCACGGGGCCACCCACATCGGAGGTTCGAGCGACGGGATGCCAGGAGCGACGGAGAGCAGGTCGGTCACACAAGGTCGTCATCTTTGTCAGACTAACAGACCATGACTGAGCTGATTTTCGCTGACACGGTGATCACGATGGACGCAGCCCGGCGCGTGATCAGCGACGGTGGTGTGGCCGTGGAGGGCGGCGCCATCGCCAGGGTCGGGACTGCTGACGATCTTCGCCGCCACTACCCAGACGCGCCCGAGTCCCGTCATCCCCACGGTGTGATGACCCCCGGTTACGTGAACGCCCACCAGCACCTCACCGGCGATCACCTGGTTCGTTCGTGCATCCCCGACGCCATCACCTCGCACGACGCCATCTTCCAGTGGGCCGTGCCCACCCATGCTGCCCACACCGGTGATGACGACGAACTGTCGGCAATGCTGGCCTTGGCCGACGCCGCCACGAACGGGATCACCTGCACGGTGGAGGCCGGCACCGTCGCTCACCCCGAGCGGGTCGCTGCGGCTGCCCGCACGGTCGGCGCTCGTATCACGCTCGGCCGGTGGGGTTGGGATGTGGGCGACGGGCCCCAGGCGGGCCCCGCCGCCGAGGTGTTGGCAGCACAGCAGGCGCTGGTCGAGTCCTTGGCGGGTGATGCCCTGGTGACCGGGTGGGTGACGCTGGTGGGTCACGACCTGATGACCGACGAGCTGGTGGCGGGAGCCTCGGACCTGGCCCGGCGCCTGGGCACGCACCTCACTTTTCACCTGTCACCGGCGACCAGCGACGCCGTCGCGTATCTGGCTCGCACCGGCAAGCGCCCGGCGGTGCACCTCGACGATCTGGGGGTGCTGGGGCCGCACGTGATCCTCGGTCACGGCGTGCATCTGGACGACGAGGAGCGGGAGCGTCTGCTCTCCAACGACGTCGCCATTGCGTGTTGCCCCTGGGCCTATCTGCGACTGGGGCAGGGCCTCACCGTCGGGGGCCGCCATGCTCAGTACCGGCACCGGGGCGGACGGGTGGCGCTGGGGTGCGACTCGGAGAACGCTGGTGACCAGGTGGACATTCTGCGAGCGGCCGCCTTGTTCGCCGGGTTGGCCCGCGACCAGTCCCTGGACCCCTTCGGCTTCACGGCGCACGATGCCCTGGCCATGGCCACCATCGAGGGGGCTCGCGCCATCGGTCTGGACGACCGCATCGGCTCGCTAGAAGCGGGCAAGCGCGCCGACCTCGTGATCCACGACACCCGCCAGCCGCAGTGGATCCCCCGCTCCCCCGACACGGTGCTGCAACTGGTCTGGGGGACCGATGGACGCAGTGTCGCCGAGGTGATGATCGAGGGACGCTGGGTGGTCCAACACGGGCAGTGCACCACGGTGGACGTGGCGTCGCTGGCCATCGCTGCAGCCGACCGACAGCGGTCGTTACTGCCTCCTCAGGGCTGACACGGGCGCGGTCTGTTGGTCTGACCACCTGTCGAATCCTGCTACGTTGACACCATGCCCAACACACTCATCTTCGTGGACTTCCCCAGCGACGATCCCGAGGCCTCTGCCCGCTTCTACGCCGAGGTGTTCGGCTGGGACGTGGAGGGTCGCCCCACCGGTGTCTTCCACCGCGCCGTGCCCGGCGGCCACTTCCCCCTGGAGGACGGTTCGCCGTCGCCCATCGGCAACCTGCACCTGGGTATCTACAACGTGAGCAACGCTCGCCCGCACCCCGACCCCGCCGGCGTGAGCCCTCGTGAACTGTCACGCAGCGGCCGCACCGCACGCACGTGGGTCCTGGTGGACGACAACGACACCGAGGATCGCATCCTCGACACCGCCGAGCGGTTGGGCGCCGAGATCCTGTGGCGGCACCACTACTGGGCCGAGTTCAACGGCTTCAGCGGTGCCTTCATCGATCCGTGGGGCAACACCCTGATCACCTGGACCAAGGGCGGCGACAACCCGGTGATCCCCGAGGGTTGGACAGCGGAGTGATGGCGCCGTGACCACTGCCGACGAACACCCCGACGTCTACGCCCTGCACCCACCGCAGATGCGGTGGACCCACATCGCCTTGCCGGCCACCGACATCGACAAGATGATCGACTGGTACACACGGTTCACCCCACTGGAACTGCTGGACCGCCGTGAGGACCCCGACGGTTACGGCGCCTGGCTCGGTCACCCGGATCAGGCCGACAAGCCCTTCATCCTGGTGCTGGTGTCGTTCTTCCGCGACCAGGGCAAGGCCGCCCAGCCGATCATGGCCCCCTTCGCCCACATCGGGATCGAGGTGACCAGCCGCGCCGAGGTGGAGGAGATCGCTCGCCGTGGTGAGGCCGAGGGCTGTCTGGCGTGGCCACCTACGGACATGCCACCACCCATCGGCTACATCTGTGCGCTCACAGACCCCGAGGGGAACATGATCGAGTTCTCCTACGACCAGGGTGTGTACGCCAAGGCCCAGGAGGTGTGGGGGCCGCGATGACCCCCACCGAGGTGTGCCTCGGGTACCTGGCGGCGTTCGCCACCGGGGATCCCGAGGCCGTGGCCACCTTCGTGACCGACGACTTCGCGAACGAACACCTGGCCGCACTGGGCTCGAACTGCGCGGGTGTCGAGGAATACCGGCGCCGACTGCCCGGCTTCCTGGCGTCCATGCCGGGATTGCGCTACGACGTCGCCGACCCAGTCCGGGACGTGATCGCCCAGGACGACCGGGTGTGCGTGGGCTACACCCTGCATGCTGAGATCGAGGGCACGCACGTGAAGGTGCCCGGCGTGATGCGTTTCGAGGTCCGCGATGGGCGCATCTGCCGCCGCATCGACTGCTGGGACAGCCTGGTGTTCCAACGCCAGATCGGTCAGGCCTGACGGCGACGTCAGCGGTCAGCGCAGGGCCGACATCACCTCGCCGAAGGTCTCGATGGTCTCACGCAACCCGGTGGCCATCGAGTCGCGCATCGGAAACGCCAGATTCATGGACACGCTGGTGAAGCCCAGGTCCACGACCTCTTGGGTCATCGCTACACATTCGTCGGGGGTACCCGCGATGGCAAAGCTCCGCACCAGATCGTCGTGGATGAGCACATCGAGTTCGGGGTCGTCGTAGCGGTCGTGATCGAAGTACCAGCCACGCGACCGAGCCAGGGCCGCATCCACCCGAGCCAGCCACGCCGGGTCGAGATCCAACTCGGCGGGCTTGATGAGGCTGACGTAGTGAGCGACGTATCGCTTCACACTGCGACGGGCCAGGGCACCGTCGTGTGAGCAGCACAGTGTGAGGCGCGGGGCCACTTCCAGCGTCGCCAGATCGCGAGCACCCGAGGCCGCCCCCTCGGCCAACCACTGCCGGTAGGTGGCAGCGATGGCCGGTGACAGGTAGCGACCGCCCACCAGGGCGATGTCGGCCACCTCTCCGGCGAGCTGCATCACCTTGGGGCTGCGGGTACCGATGGAGATGGGCACCGGTTGCACGGGTCCGACCATGCGCGACGCCTTCACCGTGATGGTCTCGCCGCGCAGGTCCACCTCCTCACCCGCCAGCAGTCCCCGGATCACAGTCACTGCCTCACGTAAGCGGGCGACCGGACGGCTCAGGTCGAGGTCCAGCGCTTCCAGGCCGGCACCCACACCCAGGCCCAGGAAGGCTCGACCCTGGCTCACGTCCTGCAACGTGGCCATGATGCCCGCCAGCACCGCCGGGTGACGCGACGACGGGTTCGTGACCATGGGACCCAGATGCACACGCTCGGTGGCCTGAGCGGCCAGACCCAACAGCACGAAGCAGTCGGGCCAGAACACCACGTCCGACACACCGAGGCGGTCGAAGCCCACCTGCTCCACGAGCCGGGCCAACTCCACGAACTCGCGAGCCGTCATCCCCGGGGAGATCTCGGCCTCGATGTGGTGCAGGGTCATGGTGTTGCACTCACCAGGTGGGGTACTTCGCCTTGTCGGGCAGGCCCGACCGTGCGGTGATCGACTCACCCATCTCTTGGGCCTGGGCGAACAGGCGCTCCTCGTCGACCAGGGTGCTGTGGCCGTCCTCCACCACCACTCGACCGTCCACCACCACGGTGTGCACACCGCGGCCGTCGGCGGACCACACCAACTGGTTCATCACGTTCAGCAGCGGACGCCACTCGGGCCGGTCGGTGTCGTGCATGACCACATCGGCACGCTTACCCACCTCGAGCGAACCGATCTCGTCGTCGAGCAACATGGTGCGGGCACCCCCCAGCGTGGCCATCTCGTAGGCCTTCTCGGCGGGGAACATCTGGGGGTCGGTACGGGCGTCCTTGAACAGACCCGCCACCAGATAGGTGGCCCGCATGAGGTCCGAGTAGTTGGAGGCGTTGTTGCCGTCGGTGCCGATGGACACGTTGATGCCCTGGGCCACCATCTCGGGGAACTTGCCAACCTGGGTGATGCCGTAACTCACCTTCAGGGCGGTGGTGGGACAGTGGGCCACGCTGGCACCCGACTGCCGGATGATGTCGAACTCGTGGTCGTCGATACGCACCACGTGAGTCATGGCCACATTGCGGTCCAGCACCCCGATCTCGGCGAGGTGCACCATGGGGCGCTGCCCGAATTCGGCGATGAAGCCATCGGGGTCCAACTGAGCCGGCGACATGTGGAAGCTGAGCCCCGTGCCACGCTCGTCGGCAAGGGCCTTGGCCGCCTTCCACAGCGGATCGCTGGCCGTGGTGTGACCTACGAGGATGCTCCACGCGGCGATGCGACCGTCGTCGTGGCTGCGGTGGGCGTCCAGTTGATGCTCCAGGTGCGCAATGGCGGCGTCGGTGGTCTGGCGGTACACCGAGGGCTCGGGAGGCAGGTCCCACACCCAGCGCCCCACACGGCCGCGAATGCCCACCTCGAGCAGGCCGTCGACGACCTCGTCGAGGAACCGGATGGTGCCTGCTTCCAGGAAGGTGGTGGTGCCCGACCGCAACATCTCGAGCGCCGCCATCTGGCCGCTGACCCGTTCCTCGGCGGCGTCGTACACGGCATACAGGGGGCACAGCCATTCGAAGACGTTCTCCACGAACGGTGTGTCGTCGGGGACGTACCCGCGGGTGAGGGGTTCACCCGTGATGTGGATGTGGGTGTTCACCATGCCCGGGGTGACCACGAACCGGTCACCACCGATGGTGCGAGTCGGCTGATACCTGGCACGCAGGTCGGCGGCCTTGCCCACCGCCACGATGCGGCGGTCGCGCACGGCCACCGCCCCGTCGCGAATGATGTCGCGACCGGCGTTCATGGTGACCACGTACCAACCCTCGATCATCAGGTCGACAGGTTCCAGCGTCATGGGAGCAGTCCTTTCATCGGTCGGAGGCTCATGGGGTGGGAGCCGTGGCGACATAGACCTGGTTGAAACCGATGGGCTCCACCAGACGCACATTGCGGAAGCCCGCCTCGCGCAGCCAACCGGTCACCTGAGCGTGAGTGAGTCGCCCACCTCGTTCGGTGTTGGCCAGCATGGTCATCCCCATCTGCACACCGAACGGGTTGAACTTTCGGTCGTTGTCGGCGAAGTAGTCCGTGAGCACCAACTCGCCTCCTGGACGGAGCGCCGCACGAGCGCGCCGCACCAGATCGCGAGAACGTTCTTCACCCTCGGTGCGACAGACATGCCCCAGGATCACGACGTCGTAGGCCCCGGATTCGATGTCGATGGTGTGGAAGTCGCCGGGGCGCAACTCGACCCGGTCGCTCAATCCCCGCTGCTCCAGCGTGGCGACAGCCCCACAGATCACCTCGGGTAGCTCGTTCACCACGGCGGTGGACTGAGGCGAGGCCTCCAACAAGGCGATGGCCCACGGCGCACAACCGGCACCCAGATCGAGCACCCGTAAGCCCGGGCGGCGCGCCCAGCCGAGTTTGAGAGCCAAGCGTGATGCCGCCCGCCACTGCGTGGTGAAGGTGGCCTGCACCAGGGGGCCGTAGAAGCCAGCGGGATCATCGTCGATGGGACGGGCCACATGTCCGGTGCGGATGGTCTCGGCCAGCGTGGTCCAGTTCTCCAATGGTCCAGGTGCCACGTGCACCAGACCGGCCATGGAGGCGGGACCGTTGGTGCACAGGTACCGCTCGGCCGTCTCGGTGAGTTCGTAGACGTCGTCGACCTGGTCCAGGAAACCGAAACTGACCATGGCGTCCAGTAGGTGTTCGAGATGGGGGGCCGAGACCCTGAGTTCGTCGGCCAGGGCCTGCACCCGGCATGGACCCAGGCGTTCGATGCCGTCGAACACGCCCAGATCCACGGCTGCCACCAACATGAAGTACGACCCGTAACCCTGGATGATGCCCCACACCGGTCCCGACGGCGGCGGCTTGTAGTCGCGCCACGGACGGCCCGTTCGGGCCATGGTGTGGGTCTTCTTCAGTTCGGGATACGGGGCGTCGACGCTCACGGCTCCAGCACGATCTTGCCGAAGAACGCGTTACGCAACATCTGGTCCTGTGCGGCGGCGCCTTCGGCCAGTGGGTACACGGTGTCGATGGCCGCCTGGAAGTTCCCATTGCAGTAGGTGGACCAAGCGGGGGCGAACTCGTCGTAGCGGTAGGGGTCCGAACCCAGCAACTGGATGCCCATGTGGAACATGAACCCTAGCGATGGGATGGTGGCCGTGTCGCCCGATGTGTTGCCGCAGTTCACCAGGCGACCACGGGGCTTCAGCGAGAACATCGACGGTGCCCACAACGCCTGTCCCACGTGATCGAACACCATGTCGACCCCGGCGCCTCCGGTGACCTCACGTGCCCAGCCGGCGATGTCGGTGGTGCGATTGTTGGTCACGTGATCGGCACCCAGGCTGAGCGCCCGATCGCACTTGTCCTCGCTGCCGGCTGTGGCCAACACCGTGGCACCGGCATGCTTGGCCAACTGGATACCAGCCATGGACACGCCACTGCCCGCTGCGTGGATCATGACGGTCTCGCCCGCGGCGAGGCGTCCCACGTCGAACAACGCGTGATGGGCGGTGAGCCACGCCGTGGGGAAGGCCACCGCGTGGTGCCACGACATGGTGTCGGGGATGCGGTGGACATGCGTGTCGGGCACGAGGCACAACTCGGCATAGCCACCAGCGACGGTGGCACCGATGACGCCGAGTTCGCCATAGAGGTCGCCCATGCCAGCCAGCGTGGAACCGTCGGGCACCTCCGACAGCGACGGGTCGACCACCACGCGCTCGCCCACCCGCACCCGGTCGACCTCGGAGCCGACGGCGATGATCTCGCCCACCACGTCCATCCCGGCGATGTGGGGGAAGGTGAAGCCCGGCATGTGGTACCAGCCGTTGCGCTGGACCACATCGAGGTGGTTCAACGCTGTGGCAGCCACCCGCACGACCACGTCGCGCGCACCGGGAGTCGGATCGTCGATATCGGTGTACTCCAGCACCTCGGGACCGCCCGAGGTGCGATACAGCAAGGCTTTCATGTGAGACCTCTCACGAAGGGTTGGGCGAGGGAACGAGGCTGGCGGGTGCGTGCGGCGAAGATCGCCGTGACCGAGAGGGCCACCACGTAGGGCAGGGCCGAGGCGAGTTGCGAATTGATGCGGTATCCCAGCACGGGGAGGGTCTGCTGGAGGGCGAAGAAGTAGCCGAACAGCAGACATCCGATGAGACTGCCTCGCAGGGTCCACCCACCGAAGATCACCGCAGCGATGGCGATGATGCCCTTCAGCCCCACGTGACCCGACTCCCAGCGGCTCACCGAGATCTGACCCAGCACCAGCACCGCACCACCGAGGCCACTGCACAGGCCGGCGAACATGATCGCCTGTCGACGACGCAGGTTCACGTGGATCCCCGACACGTCGGCGGCTTGGGGGTTCTCTCCTGCCGAGCGCACCTCGAGACCCCAACGGGTGCGGAACACCAGCCACCAGGCCAGGGGCACCACCGGCACGATGAGGTACATGGGCCACGGTTGGCCGAACAGTGCCCTGCCGATGAGGGGCAGATCCGACAACAAGGGGATCTCCCACACGCTGGCCACCTTGGTGTTCAACTCGAGGTGATCGTCGAGGTACAACGCCAGGCCGAGCACCAAGAGGTTCAGCGTGAGGCCCACCACGAACTGGTCGGTGACCAGTCGATGGCTGAGGTTCGCCTGGGCGAAGGCGACGATGAGGCCACCGATGGTGCCGCAGACGAGACCCAGCACCACGTTGCCGGTGGAGGTGAACACTGCACCGCCGGTGAAGGCCCCTCCGATGAGCATGGCTTCCACCGAGATGTTCAGCGTGCCGGCGCGTTCGGCCACCCACTCGCCCACCGCTGCGAAGGCCAACACGATGGCGAAGCGCATCATGGACTCGTACATGGTGGAACTGGACAGCACGTCCCCCACGGGACCCAGCCAGGCGATCATGTCAGTTGCTCCCCTTTCCGGCTGCTGCCATGGTCCGGCGGCGATCACGCAGGAACATCACCGCTGGTGGTGCCAACAACGCCAGCACCAGCAGGGCTCGCACCACGTCGACGATTTCGCGCCCCACACCCGTGGCGGCGAGGAATCCAGACCCCGTTCGCAAGGCCCCGAACACCAGGGCGATGGGAATGGCCACCAGGGGACGGTTGCGGGCCACAAGAGCCACGAGCAACCCTTCCCAGCCGACGTTCGAGGAGAAGCCCGGGGTGTAGCGGTAGTTGGCCAGCCCGCCCGCCAGCATGAGACCGCCCGACAACCCTGCCAGACCACCACCGACGGCCAGTGCCAGCGATCCCGCCACGACCACCGACACACCCGCACGTTGGGCGGTGCGAGGGTTCTGCCCCACCATGCGCAACTTGAAGCCCCACACCGTGCGGCTCAACACGAAGGCCACCGCCAGCGCCAGCACGACGGCGATCGGCACAGCGATGGGGAACTCGTTGCCGAACAGGCGCACCCTGGGGAGGCGGGTGTCGGGGTCGAGCTGCGCCGAGGTCTGCACCCGGTTGGGTCGATTGGGGTCCGAGTCCAGCAGAAGTGACTGACGGGACAACATGTACCCGGTGACCTGCGAGGCCACGAACACCAACAGCAACGTGGTGATGACTTCGGGGACCTTGCGCCCGTACTTGAGCAGCGCTGCTATGCCCGACCAGACGGCGCCTGCGAGCACGCCGACCGCCAAGGCCAGGATGAGGGTCACGGGGCCCGAGCCACGCGTGGCCACGAACGCCATGGCCGCAGCACCGATGAGCACCTGACCCTCTTGGCCGATGTTCACCAGACTGGAGCGCGCAGCGATGATGCCACCCAACGCCACGATGAGCAGCGGAGCAGCCTCGGTGAGGGTCTGACCCCACCGACCGGGGCGCCGGAAGCTGCCGTCGAGCAGTGCGGTGACGACCGAGCGCCACGGACCTCCGGTCACCGCCACCAGCACCGCCGAGGCGACGAGGGCCAGGGCTATGCACCCCACATACAAACCGATGAGGGTGGCCTGATCGCGGCTCAGCCCGCGCGTCGCAGGCTTGGTCATGCCGCCACACCTCCGAGCAAGAGGCCGAGGCGCTCGGCCGTGGCCTCGGCCCTGGCCAGTTCGCCGATGACGGCGCCCCGTGACATCACCACGATGCGGTCGGACAGGTGCAGGATCTCTTCGAGTTCGGTGGAGATGAGCACCACGGCGATGCCATCGGCGGCTGCGCGTCGCAGGCGTTCGCTCATGTACTCGATGGCACCCACGTCGAGGCCACGCGTCGGCTGAGCAGCGACGAGCACCTTGGGTCGGTGGCTGAGTTCACGAGCCAACACCACCCTCTGCTGGTTACCGCCCGACAGGCTGCGCAACGGGGCATCGGGACCTGCAGCCGTGACCTCGAACTCGGCCATGAGTTCCACCGCCCGCGCGTGCAGGGCCGCTCGGTCCATCACACCTCGGCGGGCCACCAAGTGGGTTCGGTCCAGCACAAGGTTCTCGGCCACCGACATGTCGAGCACGCAACCCGAGTCGTGGCGGTCCTCGGGAATGACGGCGACGCCGGCCTTGGCCATGGCGCCGGCTCGCCCACAACGCACAGACACCCCGTCGACTTCGACGGTGCCGGCATCGAGAGCCAAGAGGCTGGACAGCAGGTCGCCGAGGTCGCGCTGACCGTTGCCCTCCACGCCGGCGACGCCGAGGATCTCTCCGGCCCGCACGTCGAACGTGAGACCGTCCAGAACCGCCACACCCTGACGCCGCACGGTGGCTCCCGTGACTCGCAGCACGGTGGGTCGCTGCTCGATCACCCCATGGCCAGAGGTGGTGGCGACGTCGAGGTCGTCGAGGGCCCCCAGGGCAGCCGCTTCGCCCCGCAGCGACACCTCACGCCCCACCATGGCACGCGCCAAGTCACTGGCGGTCGTGCTGCCCGTGGGGCGATGGTCGACCACCGTGCCCTGGCGCATGATGGTGACCTGATCGGTGGCGTGCAGGATCTCCGCCAACTTGTGGCTCACGAGGGCCACAGCACGACCTTCACGTACCACCACATCGCGCAGGGTGTGGAACAACTGCTCGCTCTCGGCGGGAGTCAACACCGAGGTGGGCTCGTCGAGGATGACGATGCGCGGATCCCGCCTGAGGCAGTTGATGAGTTCGACACGCTGACGCAGACCTGCGGACAGATCGGCTATCCTCGCGTCGGGATCGACCTGAAGGCCGTAGTGCTCGCCGATCTCGACGACCAGTCGGCGTGCACGGGCCCGGTCGAGCCGCACCGGTTCGCCCAGGAGGACGTTCTCCCAGACGGTCAACGGCTCGACCAGGCTGAAGTGCTGATGGACCATGCCCACACCGAGTGACGCCGCCACTTGCGGGTCGTGAATGGAACAGGTGGCTCCGTCGACCACGATGCGACCCTCATCGGGTTGCACCAACCCGATGAGCATCTTCATCAGGGTCGACTTTCCAGCCCCGTTCTCGCCCAGCACCCCATGCACCTCTCCGGCGCGCAGGGTGAGATCTACCTCGCGGCAGGCCACCACGGCGCCGTAGCGCTTGGTGACCTGCCGCAGTTCCACGAGGGGGGCGGAGGCACTGGCCCCCGCCCCGTTCGTGGTCGGCGTCGTGACGTCGTCCATCGGTGTGAACTGCTACCTGGCGTCGGGCTCAGCCGCCGCCGTAGGCCTGACCCTTGATGGCACCGAGGTCGCCAGCGAGGGCACCCGATGCGATGGTGGCGTACACCTCGTCCATGGCAGCCTGCTGCTCAGCGGTCGGGTCGCAGATCTTGGCGCCCGGTTCCGGGTCGACGCCCACGCGGAACACGCGGGTCTGGCCCTCGGAGTACGTCCCCGCCGCGATCTCGGCGAGCAAGGTGTCGAGGTAGTCGCCAGCGTCGAAGGCGACCTGGATCTGGTAGTCCAGATCGTCGCGAGCGCAGCCCTTCGACGAGCCAGCCGTCATGGTGATGATGCCAGCCTCGTTGGCCGCCTTCACCACAGGCTCGTGTGCACCACCCAGGTACGGGTACACGGCGCCCACGCCCTCGGCCAGAGCGGCGTTGAACGCTTCGGTGGCCGCCGAGGTGTTGTTGAAGTCACCTGCAGGCACATACGACATGGTGAACGAGGGATCCACGGCCTTGAGGCCCAACTCGTAGGAGAGGTAGGCCTCCTTCTCGAAGTTCAGGTCGCAGCAGCCGATGAACACCGTCGAGGTCTTGCCAGCGGCCTGCAACAGCAAGCCCGTGGCATAACCAGCGGTGTAGCTGATCTCGGCCGAGTCGTCGCCGCTCTGGGCCAGGCCCGGGGTCTCGGGGTAACCGGCTCCACAGTTGCAGTACCAGAAGATCTCGGCGTACTGCTCGGTGAGGTCGGCGAGGGGCTCGGCGATCTCGCTGGCTCCCAC
>CAYMUC010000085.1:0-13221 GCA_964393535.1 uncultured Ilumatobacteraceae bacterium
TCGCCCCTGTGCACGGTGAGCGTCCAGGTGGCGTTGTCGCTGTTCCACGATGCGGCGGTCACCCGATGCCGATAACGGATGTGGGGGGCCAGGCCGAACTCGTCGACGGTCTCACGTAGGTAGGTCATGATCGACGGACCGTCGGCAATGGCCTTGTCGTGCACCCAGGGCTTGAACGAGAACCCCAGGGTGTGCATGTCGCTGTCGGATCGCACACCGGGATACCGGAACAGATCCCACGTGCCGCCCAGGTCGGCGCGGCCCTCCAGAACGGCGAAGGTCCTGCCCGGGCACCGAGTGCTCAGGTGATACGCAGCGCTGATACCCGAGATTCCTGCACCGATGACGACGACGTCGACGTGCTCCATAGGTTCATCCTGCCCCAACCGGTGCCGGGGACGGACGCGAACGGCGATGCAGGACCATCAACGCCGCCGCGAGCACCACCATGAGGGCGTCGACCAGCCACAGCCTGCGTGTGAGATGTGCTGCGGCCTGTTCGATGGATCCGTGGATGACGGCGGCCAGCGCAGGGTCGCTCACGACGGCCGTGCTGCCGCTGACCACACGACCGGCGATGAACATCATCGCCAGGCATCCCGCCAGTACACCGGTCGCCAGCACCGCTCCGGCACGGCGTCGATGCCGAGCCAGGAGCAGCGTGAGGGCCACCCCGATCACTGCCACCACCGTGGCCAGCAGGGCAAGCGCCTCCAGGGCGATCAGGATGGCGCGCACCAGGTCCACCCAGCCGCCCACCTCTTCCAGGGTGTCGCTGCGGAACAGGACCACCTGACCGGCATCGTCGCCGAGGTCCACCCCCAGGACCCCCTCGATCGTCGCGATCTGTTCAGCAGGGTCGCCCTCCACCAGGAACGGGGGCAGGTCGATGTCGGTGGCCAACTCGAGCACTGTGGCCCACAACGGCAGCACGTTCACCACGACGGCGTCGCCCTGCACACTGACCCCGGCGACGAGTTCACCGTCGGCCAACACGTGCATGGCACCCTGATGCGCCGCCACGACCACCTGATGCACCACATCGCCCACCACCGGTTGGCTGAGAAGGTCCGCGAGTTCCGCCGCAAAGGCCTCGCGCTCGGCCTCACCGAACACCTCACCGGCACCCAGCAACGTCAACGCGTCGTCGACGATGGAACGCGCCACGGCATCGACCACCTTGGGGTCTCTCACGGTGTCGACGGCGATGTCGGCCACCTGCTCCTCGTCGAACACCACCGCCACAGCCCACCAACCCACGATGGAGAGCACGATGGCGACGGCGGCAACGACTCCCGTCACAGCGGCTGCGACCGTACGGACGCGTGACGTCGACGCGCTCATGATTGGCGACCTTGGTTCACGTCGTTTCGGAGCGCGCGCAGTTCAGCAACCATCTCGGTGAGCAACACGATGTCCGCCGCTGGAGTCGCCGGCTCGGACTGTTGCTCGTCAGTACGGCGAGGGACTGCGGCTCGTGCCCGGGTGTAGGCCTTCAGGATGAGGAACAACGTGAAGGCCACGGAGAGGAAACTCACCGCCGCCGTGACGAACGCTCCGAAGCGGATCTGGGCGTCGTTGACGGTGAGCACCAGGGCTGCATCGAAGTTCGGTTTTCCGAACGGAATGGCCACGATGGGCATGATCACGTTGTCCACCAGGGCCGTGACGACTGCGGTGAATGCAGCACCCATCACGAAGCCGATGGCGATGGCCAACAGGTTGCCCCTGTCGATGAAGTCCTTGAACTCGGACAGGAATCGCCGCACTGCGTTCCTCCTCTGCGATGACGGTCGACTGCATCGTCCCACATGATCCGCCATGGATAACGGGACACTACGTCTCGTAAAGTAAACGGCAATGACAACCCCACATGGTCGCCTCACCCGCGCTGATTTCATCGATGCGGCTGCCCGGTTCATCGACGAACACGGTGAGTCCGCTTTCACCCTGCGGGTTCTGGGTGAAGCGCTGGGAGTGGACCAGTCGGCCGTGTACCGGCACTTCCGCGACCGGGCGGCCCTGGTGGACGCCGTGCAGGAATGGTTGTTCGACCGCTTCATGGAACGCCGACCCGAACCCCACGGCACGCCTCGCCAGCAGTTGGTCCAGGGTCTCCTGGCCATTCGCCAGGTGCTCTTGGAGCACCCCCACCTGGCGACCTTGACCGGGCGTGGCGTGGGCCTGCCCAGCGAAGTCGAGGCGGCACGATGGAGTCTCGATCTCCTCGGTGAGATGGGCCTCACGGGTCACCGGCGACTGGTCGCCTACCAGATGCTCGAGTCGTTCCTCTACGGCACCTGCATCTACGACACCACCGGTGGTCACGAGGCCATGGAGTTGCGCCGCCAGTGGTACCGCCTGCTCAGTTCGGCCGACACCGATGCCGTGTCGCGTTCGACCGAGTCGATCGCCGAACTCACCGACGAAGCGTTTCGCCAGGGCCTCGACTCCCTCCTCGACACATGCGAGCGCATGGTCGAGCCCTAGCGGGTCACCAACGCCACTCCCGTCACGCCGAGGGCCAGGCCCCCCACGGCCAACACGCCCAGACGCTCGCCGAACAACACGTAGCCCTCGACGGTGGACAGCGCCGGTGTGATGAAGAACAGGCTGCTCACCGCCACCGCGCTGCGCCGCTGCAGGAGCCACAACATCAGCAGCACCGCCGCCACCGACAACACCCCCACCGCCCACGCCATGGCCAGGGTGCTGCGAGTGGTGACGTCGAACTCCCAGCCCTCCACCGCCACCGCACCGACCCCCAGCACGGCCGCCGAGACGGCATACTGCGCCGCGGTAGCCCACCACAACGACACCTCGAGGCCATGTCGTCGTTGCACCAGCGTCCCCGACGACATGCCCACCAGGCTGACCATCGATGCCAAGAGCGCTACAGCGCCCATGCCGGTGGCCACGCCGTTCGCGCTCCCCGTGGTCCGTTCCACGACGACCAGCAGCACCCCGAGGAAGCCCAATCCGACACCGAGCCATCGCCGAGTCGACAGCGACTCACCCAGCACCGCACGGGCGGCGACTGCGGTGACGACCGGATGTAACCCGGCGATGAGGGCCGACACCCCCGAGGGCATACCGTGATCGATGGCCACGAAGACCCCGCCCAGGTACAGCGCGTGCATACCAACACCTGCGCCAGCCACCCATGCCAGCGCTCTCCACGAGGGTCGGGGTCCACCCCAACGCAGGGCGGCCGCACCCAGCAACAGGCCGGCGATCACAAGGCGCAGAGTGAGGAACGTGAGCGGTCCGGCATCGTCGGTGCCATAGCGGGCCACCACGAAGCCGGTGGACCACAGCACGACGAACACGCCCGGCGCCAGCGTGCTCACAGGTCACCCCCCACCAGTCGCAACAGCAGGTCTCAGCGACCCACGTGAGCGCGCCACTGCTCGTCGGTCCAATACGGACGCAACTCGGCGGTGATGAAGTCCGACGTCCAGCGCACCATGTCGAACCAGGGCAGTTCCGCGCTGGCGACCTCGGTGAAGGCCATCCCCTCCAGCAGCATGGCCACGTCGTCCAGACCGAGCGTCACCGGTACGTCCGCATCCGCCACGGCCGACTCGAGCATGACCTCGAGATGCATCAGGGATTCGACCTCCCAGCGCGGCGCATCCCCCGACATCACCTGGTCGGTCATGATGCCCACCAACTGCAACAGAGTGGCCAGGGCATCAGGCCCCAGGGGAAGTTCACGCGGTTCGATCACTGCGGAGATGCTGGCACCGTGGGCGCCGGCGTGTCGATCTCGCCGCGTTGGGACAACTCGTCGAGTCGTCGCATCGTCACCCCCACCACGAGGGCGTACAGGGCAATGGCGATGCCGTCGTCGAAGATGGCCTCGCTGAATCCGAACACCACATACCCCCCGACCACAGCAGTCCCGAGTGCGCCGAGGCTGCGCACCGTGGAGGAACTGGAACGCCAGGCTCGCCGGAACCACCATGCCGGCACCGCCAACACCGAAACCGCTGCGGCGAAGCCGACCATGCCACCGCTGGCCAGAGCTCCCAGAAGGTGGTGATGAGCATGGCTGAACGTGGCGATACGGGGATGACGCTGACCGGCGGCCACTTGTTCCTCGAACTCCTCGCCCAGGTTGCCCCAGCCCACTCCCGTCAGTGGTTGATCCATGAAGGCCGAACCGGCCGCCCGCCACGCCTCGAAACGAGCACCGATGCTGGTGCCGGTGGCAGGGGCCGGGGCCTCGGCCCCGACGTACTCGGTCACATCGTCGACCGCGGCGGCCAAGCGCTCCATGGGCATGCCACCACCCGACATCACCACCGCAGCGATGACAGGCACGGCGACCCCGACAAGACGCTTCCACGGGACCACGCCACCTCGACGGCGGTGATCTGCCAGGGCGAGGAGCAGCACGAGGGGCACCGCCAGCCAACCACCGCGTGATCCGGACAGCACACTGGCCATCAGGGCTCCTACCACCGCCATCATCGCCAGGCGACGATTGGGAGCGAGCCACCATGCGACCACACCCAGGGTGAGGGCCATATTGCCGAACACGATGGCATTGCCGCTGAACGAGTCGGCGCGCCTGGCACCCATGAGGCCCACCTCGATCAGGGCTGCGGCCCCGGCGAAGACGGCACCCCAGGCGGCACCGGTTCCCAGCGACACAGCAGCAAGACGACCCGAGGGCAGGCGCCGTACTGCACCCGCCATACCGGCACCGAGGACGAACCACGCCAGCAGACGAAGTCCGGCGACGTTGACCGGTAGCACCGTCATCGATGCCAGCGCGGCGACCACCATGAGTACCATCGCCAACGTGAAGGTCGTACCACGAGGTGCCACCGTTGGGGTGTGGATTCGGTGACGCCACCATACGAGCGTGGCCCAGGCCGCCATGAGCGGCACGACCACCGTGTGGGGGGCCACCAGCGAGGCCGCAACGACGACCACGAGGCTGCGTCGAGAGACGGTGTCGGACACGCGTCGATCCTCCCCGATCGGTCGCCAGTGGTGATGTGTCCTCGGCCGACAGTTGTTCACGCTGCTCACCGAGACGCAACGGAAGTTACGGCACCGGCGGCATCGAGAGGCGTCAGGCAGCAGTGGCGCCTGTCACGGTTGGCTGCCGTCGTCGTGCTGGCCGGGTGCGGTTCCGTGGCGACGAACATCGACCCGGTGGCATCACCGGCGTCGACCACGACGACCACCGCCGTCACCACGACATCGACGAGCACCACGACCACCACCACGACAACCACCACGGTCCCGGTGCTGGTGACTCGCACCGAAGTGATCGGTCGCTCCGTGGAGGGACGTGACCTCACGGTGGAGGTGCTGGGTGAGGGAGGATCGCGCCGCATCCTCGTGGTGGGTGTCATCCACGGTAACGAACCAGCCGGCCTCGACGTGGTGGAGGCACTGCGGCGTCGTGGAGCGCCCCCCGACACCGAACTGTGGTTGCTGGACACCCTGAACCCCGATGGCCTGGCGGTGGATCGGCGGGGAAACGCCAACCTGGTTGACCTGAACCGCAACTTCCCCCACAACTGGCAACCCCTCGGCCAACCGGGCGACGGCCAGTACGCCGGAACCGGGCCGGCCAGTGAGCCCGAGACACAGGCCTTCGTGACGTTCGCCGAGCGCCTTCAGCCAGACATCACGCTGTGGTACCACCAGGACCTGTTCCGCATCTCCCCCGCCGACGGGTTCGAAGGTGTGGTGCGCGAGCGGTATGCACAACTCACGGGTCTTCCCATGGACACCATCACCGGCGGCGTCTACACCGGCATCGCCGCGACCTGGCAGCGACGCACCGTGGGCGGCGTGTCCTTCGTGGTGGAACTGGGCCCCGAACTGGTACCCGGCGAGGCCGAGGTTCATGCCGACGCCGTGCATCAGATCGCCGACCTCCTGCCCGCCAACGACAGCACTCCCTAAAGTACGAAGGTGATCGAAACCCCCGACACCGCACCCGTCGTCGCCGTGGTGATGGGCTCGGCCAGCGACTGGTCCGTGATGTCCAAAGCCGTCGAAGTGCTCGAACAGTTCGGCGTCACTCACCACACTCAGGTGCTGTCGGCCCACCGCATGCCATCGGAGATGATGGAGTTCGGTCGCAACGCCTTCGATCGTGGACTGCAGATGATCATCGCCGGAGCCGGAGGTGCCGCTCACCTGCCCGGCATGCTGGCGGCCACCACCACCGTGCCCGTGCTGGGTGTGCCGGTGCCGTCACGTCACCTGCAGGGCCTCGACTCGTTGTACTCCATCGTGCAGATGCCCGCCGGTGTTCCCGTGGCCACCTTCGCCATCGGGGAAGCCGGTGCCACCAACGCTGCGTTGTTCGCCGTGTCGATGCTGGCCCATCACGACGACGAACTGCGCGAGCGACTCGAGACCGACCGTCAGCGCCGTCACGATGAGGCGGCCGACAGCCGCCTTCCACTCACCTGATGCCCTGGGGTCCCATCGTTCCCCCTGCCACCGTGGGCGTCCTCGGCGGCGGTCAACTCGGCCGCTACCTCGTCGTGGCGGCGCGCACCATGGGTTACCGCACCCTGGTGTGGGAGCCCGACCCACGTGCACCAGCCGGGGCCGTTGCCGATGTCCACGTGACCGCCCCCTACGACGACGCCGGTGCCATCGAAGACGTCGCTGCGCAGTGTGCCGTGGTGACCACCGAGTTCGAGAACCCTCCGGCAACCACCCTGGCGACACTCGCCGAGCGCACACGCGTGGCACCATCGCCCGAGGCAGTCGCCGTGGCCCAGGACCGCATTCGAGAGAAGGCCTTCCTCGACTCCATCGCTTGTCCTGTGGGTCCGTACCACGTCATCACCGACCTCGATGACTGCGGCGAAGTACCGGTTCGGTTCCCTGCCATCCTCAAGACGGCGCGCCTTGGCTACGACGGTAAGGGCCAGGTGACCGTGCCGTCAGCCGACCACCTCGTCACGGCCTGGGACCGCCTGGGCCGGGTGCCCTGCGTACTGGAGGAGCGCCTCCCCCTCGATGCCGAGATGTCGGTGGTCTTGGCCAGGAATCCGTCCGGGGATGTGGCGACGTTCGCCCCCACCCGCAATCACCATCTCGACGGCATTCTCGACCTGAGCGAAACCCCTGTGAGCGGACCGGTCGCCCAAGCCGCCACGCATCTGGCGGTACGTATCGCCGAGGCGTTGCAGTACATCGGTGTCCTGGGTGTGGAGCTGTTCGTGGTGGACGACGGTCTGCTGGTGAACGAGTTGGCACCGAGGCCGCACAACAGCGGTCACTGGACCCTCGACGCTGCGCGAACCAGTCAGTTCGAGCAGCAGGTACGGGCGGTCTGTGGTCTTGGTCTGGGTGATCCGTCGCTGTCGTCACCAGCAGTGGCCATGGTGAATCTCCTGGGCGATCTGTGGCAGAACGGAGAGCCCGACTGGTCGGTGGCCTGGACGAAGCCGTCGGCTCATCTCCATCTGTATGGCAAAGGCGAGGCCCGCCCGGGCCGCAAGATGGGACACCTCACCGTGACCGGTGACGACCTTGCTCAGGTGACGCGTGCAGCCGTCGAGCTACGACAACGGTCATCCCGCCCTCGTTGAACAAACGACATATCGGTATTGTTGCCACCGATGAGGGTCGGCGGGGGATGGAAAAACGCCTCGCTCGTGGTCATCATGGTGGCCACGAGCCTCACCCTTGCAGCCCCGGTACCCGCGGTGCAGGCCGTGAGTGCAGTCAGTCACGAGCCGGTCGCCTGGGGGGCGCGCCTCACCGGCTCCAAGGCCTACGGCGCCTGGGGATCACCGGTGGTGGGGACCACGGCACTGTCCAGTTCGGCGCCCAGTGGAGCGGGAACCCTGGGGGTGCGTGAGGACGCCGCAGGACCCCTCACCAAGTTGCGCGACATGGTGGCCTTCGGTGGTGGCACCGTGGAGGCCTTCGCCGAGGGCGGCACGCCGTCGGGCGGCAACGGCCACATGCTGGCCGTGGTCCGCAACGCTGCCGGCGACCACGAGGTGTGGGGTTGGGGGTACAACACGTCGGGCCAGTTGGGCACTGGCACCACGGTGACCACCAACGCACCGGTGAAGGCCCTGTGGACACCTCGAGCCGGGGAAGTGGTGGAACGACTGGCCGTGGGGTTCGCTCACAGTCTCATGCTCACCGTGCAGGGATCCACACGCCGTGTGTATGCCTGGGGGTCCAACACCTACGGCCAGTTGGGTGTGGCCGCGCTGGCCATGTCGTCGGCGACCAAGCAGACCACCCCGCGACTCATCGACTCGCTCACCAGCGAAGGCGTCGTGTCCATTGCGGCGGGTTCGTACCACTCGGCCGCCGTCGGTGGCGACGGTTGGGTGTGGGTATGGGGACGCGATGCCACCACCACGACGACCGCCTACGGCAATCTGGGCGTGTCGGGCACCACCTCGCGACCGATTCCGGTGAAGATGACCGATGACACGGTGAACGTGCGACGTGCCACACCGACCACCTACAGCATCACCAACAACGTGCTCACCGTGAACACGTCGGAGCGACACCACTTCGACGTCGGTGAGACGGTGGTGCAGTCGCTGGGAGACCCCGAACTCGACGGTTCCCGCACCATCACCAAGGTGACCGCCACCTCGTATTCGGTGCTGGCGCAGCCCAACGTGTCGTCGACGGCCACCACCGGTGCGATCACCGTGGTACTGCCGACAGCCACCCCGAGTGCTGCGACCATCGTCAACAACGTCGCCACCATCACACTGGAGGGCGCCCATGACCTGAGAGAGGGCAACGTGGTCGACGTGAGCCTCGGCGACCCCGCCTTCGACGGTCGTCGCACCCTTTCGGGGCGAGCCGCCACCTCGATCTCGTACACGTCGCAGCCAAATGTGGCCTCCACGCCGCTGGGATCGCCCGGCATCGTGGCGTTCGCCGACGCCGATCCCGTGACGGTCACTCACAAGGCGATCACGTCGAACATCGCCACCCTCACGGTTCCCGCGGGCCACCCCTTCGTTCGATACAACGTCGTCACCGTCGACATCGGCGACCCCACCTTCGACGGCACCTTCGAGCTCACCTCGGGTGGCACCGCCACCACCATCCGCTACAACCGCACCGCCGCCAACGTGACCACCACTCCGGTGGCGACCGGCACGGTGTCGCTGAACACGCCGACAGTGTCGGTGACGAACCTGGCCATCACCACCAACACGGCGGCGTTGACGGCCGATTCCGCAGGACCGGCACACAACTTCCGCACCGGCAACCAGGTGATCGTGAGCGGACTGGGCGGCAACCTCGACGGCCCCAAGACCATCACGGGTTACCACATCGCCAACCGCACTCTGTCGTTGCAGGCACAACCCGATGTTGCGTCCACCCCGATGAGCGGCACGGTGGCCATGGCCCGCGACAGCGATGCCATCACCGCCTACAGCATCTCGAGCAACACCGCTGCGGTCACCGTGACCAGCGGCCACGACTTCGAGGTCGGCAACCAGATCATGGTCACCGGTATGGCCGGCAATCTGGGGGGTCTGAAGACCATCACCGGTGTGGCGGCCAGCACGGTGTCCTACGCCGTACGACCCAACCAGACAGCGACAGCAGCCACCGGCAGTCCCACAGCCATCGTCACCGACTGCACCGCTGGTTGCCCGGCAGCGCCCACGAACATCGTCGAGGTGGCCGCTGGCGCCGCCACTACCCTGGCCCGCACCGCGACTGGTCAGGTGATCTCGTGGGGGTACACCCACACCAACAACTACGGACGCCTGGGACGCATCACGACGCACACCCCACTCGCGGTCACACTTCCCTCGGGGTGCGTGGCCACACAACTCGATGCCGGCGACACCGCCAATGGCGCGGTGTGCGCCGACGGACGTGTCGCCACCTGGGGCCGCAATCACCTGTACCAACTTGGCACCAACGTCACCACCGCGTTCGTCGCCACCCCTGCCATCGTGTCGGGACTGTCGTTGGGGGCAGGCGAAACCATCGTGGACCTCGATGTGGAAGCCGCCGGGATGGCGCTGCTCACCAGCACGGGTGCGGTGTGGTCATGGGGTTCGGGTTCCTACGGCCGCATCGGCAAGTCGGGCATCACCACCAACCAGCGCACCGCCCAGTTGGCCAACCGGATCGATCCACCCGGCTCACCCACCTCGTCGGCACTGTTCTCCCTGAACTACGGCAGCGGGGTCGCCGACACCAGTGGTGTGGTGTGGACCTGGGGATACGGACCCTACGGACTGCTCGGCCGAGGCACCAACGGTCCCACCACCATGCGCTTCGACCGCCTCGGCATCGATCCCACCACACGCATCGCCCTGTGGGACACCACCTACTACGCCTCGGTGATGGTCATGTCGGACGGTTCCATGTGGACCTGGGGTTCCAACGGCGGCTCGACGGCCACCTACTTCCTGGGTGACGAGACCAACGGCGGACGCATGACGCCCGGCAAGATCGATCTGCCGGTGGGTATCGACACGGCCCTCGCCGCCCACACCGTCACCGGTCTGGACTGCAGTTACCACCACTGTCTGTTCACCACCAGCAACGGGTCCATCTACGGCTGGGGCGAAGCATCGTCGAAGCAGCTCTCTCCTGGCACGACCGCCGACCGCAAGGTGCCGTGGCTGATCAAGAGTGGCCTGGTGAACCCTCGGGTGGCGGCCGGCAGCGGCTACAGCCTGTACGTGGACATCGGCGCCTCGGGTAGCGGCGGCACGTTGTACGCCTGGGGTTCGAACGGCAGTCGGCGGGCCACACCTCACATCACCACCAACCCGTTGAACGCCTTCACCGAGGTGAAGGACATGGCGAACCCGAGTTCACCGGGAACGGTGAACGACGTGATCGCCGTGGCTGCAGGCAGCACTCACACCGTGGCGTTACGCGCCAACGGCACCATCATGACCTGGGGCGTGAACACCTCGGGCCAGTTGGGTGCCGGCACTGCGCTGTCGTCGGTGTACTACCACCAGCCCACGCTGTCGGCAGGGGCGATGGCCGCCGACCTCCACGCCGAAGGTGACCATGTGCTCATCAGGGCCACCGACGGTCGACTGTTCGGGTGGGGCCGCAACACCAACGGCGTGCTGGGTTCGGGTTCCACCACCAACCTGCTCGTGCCCACGCATGTGGCCACGGCCTACCGCTTCGCCCGTATCGACACTGCTGGCCACCCGACGGTCAAACAGATCCAGTCGACCGTCGGCCTCACCACCGACGGTCAGGTGTTGGCCTGGGGGTCGAACGCCTACGGACAACTCGGACGCCCCGACCGACCCCAGGCCACCAGTGGCGTGAACGCGTTCAGCGCCAGCCCGGTGGCGGTGTTGACCACCAGCAACGCTCCGGTCACCGGGGTCGACGTCGTGGTGGCCGGAAGTTGGTGGAGTGCGGGGTACCACCTCTACCAGGCGCCGCTGCCCCCCTCGGCACCACAGTCGCTGACCGTCACATCACCGGCACCGCACACGCTGCATCTCACCTGGACGGCCCCGGCGACGCCTCGCGACCTGCTGGGCTACGAGATCGTCGTGAGTCGTGGTGGGCTGCAGGTGTTCACCGCCGGCGCTGCGGCAGCCACCACCTCGGTGACGCTGAGGGCACCTGATGTGGACGTCATCGATGGCGAGACCCACAGCGTGGAGATCAGGGCCGTGAACGCCGTGGGTCGATCCGATCCGGCGGGCCCCGCCACCGCCACACCCATCGGTCCCCCGTCGGCACCTACCTCGGTGTCGGCCACCTCGCAACCCGGTGGCTTCGACGTGACCTTCGACGCGCCGGTCGACACGGGTGGGTCCCCTCCCACACATGCCGTGCTGGTGGCGACCCCCGTCGAGGGAGGCGCCTCGGTGACCGTGAACACGGCATGGGGGGCCACACCGCTGACCGTCGCCATGACCACGGCCGACGGCCTGGTGCTCGACACCGAGTACGAGGTCGCAGTCACCGTGCACAACGTGGTCGGGCCGGGCCCTTCGGCAACCTCCAACGCCGTGGTGCCGGGCCGACCGGGTGCGCCGCGCCAGGTGGCGGCGGGCGGGCGCATAGGTGCCGCCCATATTTTCTGGCAAGCACCCACAGCCGATGGCGGCCTACCCATCCAGTCGTACGTGATCACGGCATACACCGCAGGTACCCGCACCAGTGTGTCGGCAACCGTCGTGGCCGCTGGCCTGTTCGAGGCCACTCTCAGCGGACTGACCGACGGCGTGGTGTACGACGTCGACGTGCGCGCCTCGCAGGCAGCCGACGGGCTGTCGGGACTCGGTGCCCGTTCGGCGACGGTCTCGGTGACCTCCGGCCGCCCGGTGGCACCGGCATCGGTCACCGTCACCCGTTCGGCGCCGGGCACCCTGACCATCGAGTGGCCCGCAGTGGCCGACGTGCCCGGTATCGCCGTCACGAGCTACGACGTACGCCTCGACGACGGCATCACGGTCACCACCACCTCGGTGTCGTGCGCCACCGACCCCTGTTCCACGGTACGCAGCGGACTGGTGAACGGTCGTCTCTACCGAGTGCAAGTGGCCGCCGCAAGCGTCGCAGGCGCAGGGCCGTGGACCACCGCCGTGGGCCGCAAACCACGCACGGTGCCTCAACCCCCCGCAGCCTTGGCCGTGGAGCCGTCCAACGGCACCGCAGCCCTGGCGTTCGACCCACCCAGCGACGACGGCGGCGACGACCTGGACGGCTACCTGGTGGAGATCGCCCCCACCGCCGGTGGAGCCCCCGTGTGGACCGGCACCCTGGGCACACTCGAGACGTCGACTGCCATCGAGGGGTTGACCAACGGAACGTCGTACACGGTGACGGTGAAGGCCCGCAACGGCGCCGGACCGTCAGCGGCCAGTACCGCGACCGTGGTGCCCGCCACCACCCCCGGAGCCCCGAACAATGTTCGGGTTCGGCCGGGCTCGATCATCGTCGAATGGGACGCCCCCGCCGACGATGGTGGTGACGCCGTCGACCGCTACGAGATCACGCTGACCGACACCGACGGCATCTCCACCACGGTGGAA
This sequence comes from uncultured Ilumatobacteraceae bacterium, assembly GCA_964393535.1. GTDB lineage: Bacteria > Actinomycetota > Acidimicrobiia > Acidimicrobiales > Ilumatobacteraceae > CAYMUC01. The sequence goes on from CAYMUC010000085.1 coordinate 13,020, forward strand.
ACCTCTGGCGTGGCCACCTGCTCCACCAGCCTGCGGTACTGCCGAATCACCCAGGTGAAGACCGCCACCTCGAACGACACCCTCACCACGATTCCCGCCGATATGGAGTACAACATCGTGGTCGCAGCGGTGAACGGCCAGGGTACGGGCGACGCTGCGGTGGAGGTCACGCTGGTGGCGTCGCAGCCGTCCGAGCCGGTCA
>CAYMUC010000086.1:0-12981 GCA_964393535.1 uncultured Ilumatobacteraceae bacterium
AGCTGGGGGGAATCGAACCCCCGTCCATCAGGCGGAGAACGCCCGCGCTACGACCATTCCCGACTTCGAGACTGACGCAATCTCACCGGCGGGTCGGCTGCCTCGGTTGCCCGGGGCCACGACACGTCTTTCCGTGCGGTCAGCGGTCTTTCACGCCGTCAGCGGTCTTTCCAACTGTCATTCTCCGCTTCTGTTGCCGGGCTGCGGTGGATCGGCCCCGTGCGCCATTTCTGGTCACGATGACTCTTCACTCACCTGAGATCAGGCGGCGAGAGCGAACTGCTCATCGGCAATTCTTTGGGTTGCCCCGTTTAGCGAGTCTGAGCAACTCGGGTCGCACGACCGGCCACCGTTACTGACGTCGAAACCAGTCAGCCCCGTTGATCGATTGTGTGGTCAGGATAACGCCGGGGTGTGGCGAAATGTTCCTGGCCTCACGGTTCGAGCGTGGCGTGGTCGCCCGCGCAGATGGTGCCCGGTTGTAGCACGGTGGCGTACACCCGGCTCACGTCACCACGGCTGAAGTGGATGGTGTTGAAGTCGCCGTCGTGGAACCACTGAGCGTTCTGTCGACACGGAATGGCGTAGGCCGTGACCTCGCACAGGACGTCGCCAATCCGCAGACGCACACCAGGTCGAACCAGCGCCCAGTCGATGCCCGTGAGAGATACGTTCTCGCCGGCCGAACCGGGGGCGATCGGATGGCCGTGGGCGGCCAGGTCTTCAACCACATCACGGGACCACACGCACAACGCTTGCCAAGGGCGGCCGTGGTGACGTCGGGTCGCCTGCCGATCGCCAGCCACACCGTCATGCCTCACGTCAGCTGTCTCGAGCGGCAGTTTCGGCACTCCTCCGTTCGAACCAAAGATGCCCGCCACGCTGCCTTTGGTGCGCTGGGGGAGTAGCGAGTGATCAGCCAAAGTCACACGCAGGCAGGTGAGGACACTCCATGCCGATCGAAGTCGCTGCTCCAGATCTCCTTCGTCCTGCTGAACGGCCAGAGCGCGAGCGTGAGCAGCGTCAAAGGTGCCGGTTGGGCGTTGCCACGCGGCGTGATCCACAACGGCATCCAGCGCAGCGATCGTTTGACGAGCGTCCTCCAACGTGAATCGCCACGGGCTGAGGTGGATCATGGCCGCATCGTAGGCATCGGTCGGCGGTGCTCGACGAGACTCGAGAAGTTTGCACAAACGAGGTTGTGCGAACACATGTTTGTACCTATCATGACCGCATGAACCACTCCGCCAGCCTCGAGCACCTTGCCTGGCTCGAGGCTTTTGAGTGTTCCAATGCAGATCCGGGTGATCTCGTCTCGGCTTGGCAGGCATCTCGTCTGCTGCGCCATCGACTCGATGTGTTCGAGCTCGACATTGCACAGCGGCTCGTCCAGGTTTCCGACGCACCCGAGGGAGTCGTGATCGATGTGCTCGGGGTTCCGCTGCGCCAGGCAGTGCGGGTTCTGGACCGTGCCCGGTTGCTGGGGCTTGCTTCCCCGGCATCTCAGTCGCTCTCAGCGATGTTCCGAAATGGCGAGGTGGGGCTGGAGCACGTCGATGCTTTCGTGGCAGCGCACACGGCGCTGGAGCCCCAATTGCGCGAGGCCTTTCTCAATGAGACGTCTGCCGTCGAGGCGGCGGGAGCACTATCGGTGCGTCGTTTCGCCGATCGGTTGCGGCTCGTGGCCGAGCGGTGCCGCCGGCAGCGTGGTCTCGACCTTCTCGAGCGTCAACGGCGGGCGGCTCACCTTCGTACCTGGATCGATCGGTCCACGGGGATGTGGCACGTGTCCGGCGCGTTCGATCCCGAGACCGCACTCGAACTATCCGCACGGTTGCAGACCGAACTCGATCGACTTCTCGCGGCGGCTCCACTGCCAGGCGAGGCTGACGAGCGGCGGCAACACGTCGACCGGCTCAGGTCGCAGGCGCTGGCGAATCTGATGTTGGGGCAGGGCACTCCCGGCTCGCGGGGCTCAGAGGTGCTCGTCGTCGTGGACACCACTCAACGCAACGAATTCGGCGAACCTGTCCTCGACTGGGGGCTACCGGTCGAACTTCCCGTCGAGGCCTTGGTGCGCTTCTTCGAGCGCAAGCCGGGACTCGCCGTGGTCGACGTAGCACGAAACGGCGCTCTGGTCGACCGGACCGATCGGCTCGACCTAGGGAGGGAGACCCGCCTGGCGAACCGAGCACAGCGTCGTGCGCTGCGCGGGCTTCATGCCACGTGCGTTGTGCCTGGCTGTTCGGTTCCGTTTCATCGTTGCGAGATTCACCACGTCCAGTGGTGGAGAAACGGTGGGTCCACGGATCTCGACAACCTGGCGCCTCTTTGCTCGCACCATCATCACCGCGTTCACGAGGACGGTTGGGTGCTCACTCTCGACGGCCAACGCAAGGCCATGGTGGTGCGCTCTGATGGGCACGTCATGACCACGGGGCCTCCTCGGGGTGCCGAGGCGGCGTGACGTTCAGGCCACCCCAGACCATGACGGCGGGGTGGCGAGGTTCCTTGACAACTGAAGATCCGGCTCCCCCCGGGGCCTATGTCGACCCGCCGGTAGCATCCCGCGTCGGCCGAGTTGAAGGATGTGGCGCGATGAGTTCGGACGACGTGATGGGTGAGGCCGGTCGCCGTCGGACCTTCGCCATCATCAGCCACCCCGACGCCGGCAAGACCACGCTCACCGAGAAGTTCCTGCTGTACGCAGGCGCACTCCAAGAGGCAGGTGCCGTTCACGCTCGGTCGGGGCGTCGGTCGGCGACCTCCGACTGGATGGATATGGAACGCAAGCGTGGCATCTCCATCACATCTACGGTCCTTCAGTTCCCCTATCGCGACGCAGTGTGCAACCTGCTCGACACCCCAGGTCACCGGGACTTCTCCGAGGACACCTACCGGGTGCTCACCGCGGTCGATGCGGTGATCATGGTGCTCGACGCGGCCAAGGGCATCGAACCCCAGACCCTCAAGTTGTTCGAGGTGTGCCGACTCCAACGACTCCCGGTGCTCACGTTCCTCAACAAGTTCGACCGTCCCGGCCGTGACGTTCTCGAGTTGCTCGATGAGGTCGAGCAGCAGATCGGCTTGCGGCCCACTCCGGTCACCTGGCCGGTGGGCATCGCCGGCGATCTCCGTGGAGTCATCGACCGACGAGATGGTAGCTACACCCGGTTCACGCGCACCGTAGGTGGGCAGAGCATCGCTCCTGAGGAACTGGTGCCATCCGAACGGGCCGCAACTGAGGAAGGTGTCGCGTGGGCGCAGGCGATGGAGGGCGCTGACCTGCTCGAGGCTCTCGGGTCCGACTTCGACATGCCTTCGTTTCTCGCCGGTGAATCCACACCGGTCTTCGTCGGCTCAGCCCTCACCAACTTCGGTGTGCGGCACCTGCTCGACGCTGTCGTCGATCTTGCGCCGGCACCCTCGGCTCGCGTCACCGTCGACGAAACATCCCGAGCGCTCGACGCTCCGTTCTCTGCGTTCGTGTTTAAGGTCCAGGCGAACATGGATCCCGCCCACCGCGACCGCATTGCCTTCGCCCGGGTGTGCTCGGGCACCTTCGAGCGTGGCATGGACACCACGTGCGCCCGCAGCGGGAAACCTGTCCTCACGAAATATGCCGCCACCGTGTTCGGGTCCGATCGTGACACCGTCGACATCGCCTTTCCCGGAGATGTCATCGGCCTCGTCAACGCCGCCGGGCTGCAGTTGGGCGACACCATCTACGCCGGACCCAAGGTCACGTATCCCGGAATCCCTCGTTTCGTCCCCGAAGCCTTTGCCACCGCTCGCCCCAAAGACACCGGGCGTTTCAAGCAGTTCCGCAAGGGTCTCGAACAACTCGACGAGGAAGGCGTGGTCCAGGTGTTGCGCGATCCCGACTTCGGCGATCAGGCTCCCGTCATTGCGGCGGTAGGTCCACTGCAGTTCGAGGTCTTCACGTATCGCCTCGAGACCGAGTTCGGCGCACCCACCGAATTGTCATCGGCGCCCTACGAAGCGATCCGCCTCACCGACGCAGAGACCGCCCCGAAACTCCGTGAGGTGGGGGGAATCCGTATTCTGCGGCGAGGTGACGGCTCGTTGGTGGCCCTGTTCGAGAGCGTCTACCGACTGCGGCGACTCGAGGGCGATCGTCCCGAACTCACCCTGCTACCCCTGCTTGCGACGACGGGCTAGCTCCCGCTGGATATCGCGCTGGGCGTCGGCCTTGGCCAAGGCCTGACGCTTGTCGGCCTTTCGGCGACCCTTGGCCAGCGCCATGAGCACCTTCACCCGGCCGTCCTCGTTGAAGTACATGCTCAACGGCACCATCGACAGATGCTCCTGAGCAGCCCGTGCGCCCAGTCGGTCGATCTCGGCTCGGTGCATCAGCAAACGTCGCCGGCGCTCGGGATCATGGGCGCCGAATCCCACTGCGAACTTGTACGGCGAAATGTGCACGTTCTCCAGCCACATCTGCCCTCGCTCGTCCACCCGGGCAAAGCCGTCAACCAGTTGCACCCGACCCTCGCGCAGGCTCTTCACCTCGCTGCCCAGCAGCGATATGCCCGCCTCGAACTCGTCCAAGATGTCGTAGTCGTGGCGAGCCCGTCGGTTCTGGGCGATCGAAGTGCGGCCAGTGGGCTTCATGGGAGTGCGCAGCGTATCGGCCCACTACCCTCGGCATCGTGCCTGCCATCGCCCGTCACCTGCTGCACGCCATGGCCGCTCACGCCTACGGGGCATATCCGCTCGAAGCCTGTGGACTCCTGCTCGGTCAACCCGGAGACGACGAGATCGTCGAGTTCGTACCCACGCACAACCTCGCTGCTTCGGCTCGGGTGTACACCGTTGATCCCCGTGACCATCTGCGCATCGAGCGGGAAGCCGAGGACCGAGGTCTGGAAGTCGTCGGAGTGATGCACAGCCACACGCACTCCGAGCCCTATCCCAGTCCCACCGATGTAGCCCAAGCCCCCGATCCCAACTGGCATTACGTGATCGTGAGCGTGAAGCGAGGCGAGCCCGAAATCCGGTCGTATCGCATCGTCGATGGCACCATCTCCGAGGAGCTCATCCGTCCGTCTGGACGCTGAGCGCCATCAAAGGGATACTCTCCCGATCAACTTGGTCGGAATTAACCGGCCCAAGTCGTGGTTAGGAGAGGACATGGTTCCCTACGACAGCGTGCTCGACCTCATCGGGAACACACCGATGGTCGACGTCAGCGTCCTCTCGCCCAAACCCGGCGTGCGACTGGTGGCGAAACTCGAAAGCCAGAATCCATTTGGGTCGGTGAAGGACCGCATCGCGAAGTCGATGATCGAGACCGCCGAGAAAGAGGGCCTTCTCGCCCCAGGTCAGATCATCATCGAACCCTCGTCGGGCAACACAGGTATCGCCATGGCGGCCATCGCTCGCATCAAGGGCCACCCCATCAAGATCCTCATGCCGTCCTCGGTCTCGGTGGAGCGTCGGCAGATGCTCCAGGTCTACGGCGCCGAGGTCATCCTCACCCCTGGTGGTGAGGGTTCCAACGGCGCAGTCGCCAGGGCTCGCGCCATGGCGGCAGAACACCCCGAATGGTGCTTCCTCTACCAGTACGCCAACGACGCAAACCCCCGCGCTCACTACGAGGGCACCGGACCAGAGATCTGGCGCGACCTTCCCGAGATCACACATTTCGTCGCTGGCCTCGGCACCAGCGGCACGCTCATGGGTGCCGGCCGGTACCTGAAGGAGCAGAACCCCGACATCAAGGTGATCGCCGTCGAACCTCCACTCGGTGAACTGGTCGAGGGGCTGCGAAATCTCGACGAGGGTTACATCCCGCCGGTGTTCGAGAACTGGAACGGGTTCGATCTTCTGGATCGCAAGCGAGTGGTCCGCCCCCGTGAGTCCATCGAATGGACACGTCGCCTCATCGCCGAGACAGGCATTTTCGCCGGAATCTCCTCGGGGGCATCCCTTGCCGGCGCGGTCAAGGTGGCCAGCGAACTCGAAGAAGGGGTCGTGGCGTTCATCGTGTGCGACGGTGGCTGGAAGTACCTCTCCACCGGTGCTTATACCGACGACCTCGACGACGCCGAAGCCGCCGCGGGCAAGATCATCTACTTCTAACATCACGCTCCGTGATGACCGGGAGCGCCGAACGTCCCATCGGCATGTTCGACAGCGGGTTCGGCGGCCTGACGGTCGCCCGGGCAGTGATCGACCTTCTGCCCAACGAGGGCTTGGTGTACATCGGCGACACCGCCCGGTATCCCTATGGCTCCAAGCCTCTCGCCCACGTGCGTCAGTACGCCCGTGAACTCGCACACAGCCTCGTGGACGACTTCGGTGCGAAGGCGATCGTGGTTGCGTGCAACACGGCAGCCGCAGCACTGCCGGTCGAACACCTCGCCGAGGAGCTCGGTGTGCCCGTTCTGGGTGTCGTAGAACCCGGGGCACGCTCGCTCGTTCAGGCGACGCGAAGCGGCCATGTCGGGGTCATCGGTACCGTCGGCACCGTTGGCTCAGGGGCGTATCCAGCGGCGGTTGCGGCCACCGGTGCCGATGTGTCGCTCACCTGTGCCGCGTGCCCGGGGTTCGTCGAGTTCGTGGAACGGGGCCAGACCGAGGGCGACGAGGTGATGGTGCTGGCCGAGAGGTTGCTTGCTCCCGTGGTGGAGGCCGGGGTCGACACGCTGCTCTTGGGGTGCACCCACTACCCATTCCTGGCACGGGTCATCAGCGAGGTGATGGGTCCTGAGGTCGTGCTGGTGAGTTCGGCCGACGAGACCGCCTTCGCCCTCGCTGCGCTGCTCGACCGGTTGGGGCTGCGGTCAACGAGCACCTCACCGGGGCGACACGACTTCTTGTCCAGTGGAGACGAGGCGTGGTTCGTGGAGACCGGGCAGCGCCTTCTCGGTCCCGAACTCTCCGCTGCGCGACGATGGGTTCATGACCCGACCTGATGGACGTACCCCTGACCAACTCCGCCCGGTGACTTTCCAACGTGACTTCACCGAGATGGCCGACGGTTCGGTCTTGGTGTCGTTCGGACGCACCCGGGTGTTGTGCACCGCCAGCATCGATGAGGACGTTCCCCGATGGATGCGTAACAGCGGCCAGGGTTGGGTCACAGCCGAGTACTCCATGCTGCCCGGTTCGTCCCCCGAACGGGTCGATCGAGAGGCTGCCAAGGGTAAGCAGAGCGGCCGCACCATCGAGATCCAGCGGCTCATCGGCCGGTCTCTTCGTGCGGCATGCGACATGTCGTTGCTGGGTGAGCGGCAGGTGGTGGTGGACTGCGACGTGCTGCAGGCCGACGGGGGAACGCGCACGGCCAGCATTTGCGGTGGCTTCATCGCCTTGCACGATGCGCTCACACGACTCGTGCAACGGGGGGCCATCTCGCGGCACCCACTGCACTCGTTCTGCTCGGCGATCAGTGTCGGCATCGTCGGCGGTGTCCCGGTGCTCGATCTGCCCTATGTGGAAGACAGTGCCGCTGAAGTGGACATGAATGTGGTCATGTTGCGTCCTCGAGACGGGGGAGTGGCCAGATTCGTGGAGGTGCAGGGCACCGCCGAGGGCACCGCGTTCACCCGAGAGGAACTCGACTCACTGCTGGAACTTGCCCACGGCGGACTGGATCACATCGTGGCCCTGCAACAGGCGGTGCTGGCCGAACCGCCCGCGAGTCGATGATCCAGATCGTCTGCGCCTCGGCGAATGCCAGCAAGGTGGCCGAACTTGCCAGCCTGCTCTACGGCATCGCCGAGTTCCTGCCTCGTCCCGAGCATGTCGGCGACGTGATCGAGGACGCCGACACCGTGGAGGGAAACGCCCGTCTGAAGGCGGTCGCCATCTGCGACGCCACCGGCCAGGCCGCGCTGGCAGACGACACCGCCCTCGAGGTCGACGCCCTCTCTGGTGAGCCGGGGGTGCGCACGGCGCGCTTTGCCGGTGATGGCGCAAGTGACGCCGATAACCGAGCGTTGCTGCTCGAACGACTGCAGGGTCTCGAGGGCGAAGCGCGAACGGCGCGGTTTCGGACGGTGATCGTGGTGCGCTGGCCCGACGGCCATGAACTCGTGGCCCACGGTGTCTGCGAGGGGCGCATCGCCGTCGAGGAACGGGGCGCCCGCGGGTTCGGCTACGACTGCGTGTTCATCCCCGAGGCCGGTGATGGTCGGACGTTCGCCGAGATGTCTGACGCCGAGAAGAACGCCGTGTCTCACCGGGGGCGGGCTGTGAGGTCCGTGGTGGCCACGCTCACCACGAATCCTCGGTGATCGCTGCCCGGGATCGACACGTCCTGAATCGACAGGGGCGCAAGTCCGGGGCCGCAGAGCGCATGGTCCAGTCGCACGAATGGTGGCCACCACCGGTCATCAGGCCAACTCATGGTCCAACCCCGGCCCAGAGTCTCGTGGGCCGAGGCGAACGACCGGCCCACGAAGCGTCGCCATGACGGATGCCAGCGGGCGGCGTTGAGGTCTCCGACCACCAGTGTCGGGGCACCGGTCCTTCGGGCCCGCTGTGCCGTCGAGGCCAGTCCCGGTTGCCAATGGGGTCGCATGTCGGCCCCGACGGGTGGCAGTGGGTGCGTGGCGATGACCCGCAGGGGCGCACCGTCGACGTCGATCGTCACCTCGGCGTCCCAGGTGGGGCCAGGTCCCCGGTCGCCACGTTCGATCACAGTCCGCCGCGTCCAGATCACGCTCGCTTCGGGTCCGGTCACCGGCGTTCCCACGCGGGATGGGAGGCTTTCGTGAATCCCATTGGCTTCGAGTGCCTCGGCCAGGGTCACGGTCACCTCACTCGCCGACAGAACGTCCACGTCGTACTCCACGGCAAGGCGAATGAGGGTTTCGGCTGCCAGTTGGGGTGTGGCCTGGTCGAACTTCACATTGGCGTACAGGACACGTAGCACCGGACCGTGAGCGGGGGGAGTAGCGGTTCGACGCAGGGGTGGTGACAACCGCACCAGGAATCCCACGACGAGCGCCGCCACCAACACCTGCGGCCAGCGCCCGGTGAGGGCTGCCAGCAACCCGGCGGGCACGCTTGGCGCCATGAGCCAGGGCGTGAGGGCCTGTATTGGGGCTAGGCGAGGGGTATCGCTGCACTGACTCGTGCCCGCCAGGGCACCGAGCGCGACAAGGGTCCAGAGCGCAAGATCGATCACAGCAGTGCGGGCGGAGGGAGTCGAACCCTCACCCCTTTCGGGACGGGGACCTAAACCCCGCGTGTCTGCCTGTTCCACCACGCCCGCAGCGCCAGTGAGCGTAGCGCCGCATCCTTTGACAAACTGTCAAGGTGACCGCCACCGAGATCGCACTCCGCAACCAGTACGGCCTTGCAGACGAGGTCGTCGACCCCGACACTCTGGAGCGCAGCGTGCGCCGATTCGCCGAGCAGGGCATCGTGTTGCCCACGTTTGCGCAGCTGGCCGATCCACGCGGTCTTCCCGAGCCACACGTCGACAAGAACGCAGCCGATCCATCGAACCTGTATCGGGTGCACTGGTACAACGATCTCGCCGGGCGACGGGTCGCCGTCCCCGATCACGTGGTGCTTCCCTCGAGCCTCACCGGCGTCGCCAGTCCCATCATCGTGGTGTTCGGCGATCGTTTCCCCATGATCACGGCGCACAAGGTCCTTGCCGCGTACTCATGTCTGGCGCCTCGCGTCATCACTGGACAGTTCGACCCGACCCGGCATCGGGCGATCTGGCCGAGTACCGGCAACTATGCCCGTGGCGGTGTGGCGATCAGCCGCATCATGGGTGCCCGAGGTGTCGCTGTGCTTCCCGCTGGCATGTCGGCGGAGCGCTTCGCGTGGTTGGACCGCTGGGTGGCCGATCCCAGTGACGTCGTTCGTACGCCGGGGACCGAGAGCAACGTCAAGGAGATCTACGACGCCTGTAACGACATGGCCACCGACCCGGCCAACTTCATCTTCAACCAGTTCTGTGAGTTCGGGAACTACCTCGGGCACTACGAGGTCACTGGCCGGGCGTTTTCCCATGTATTCGAGCATGTTGCTGCGTCACATCCCGGTCTCAGCCTGGCTGCGTTCACCAGTGCCACCGGCTCGGCCGGGACCATCGGTGCCGGCGACCGACTCAAGGAGCGTTTCGGTACGCGTATCGTCGCCGTCGAGGCGCTCGAGTGTCCCACCATGTTGGAGAACGGTTTCGGTGAGCACAACATCCAGGGCATCGGCGACAAGCACATTCCGTTGATCCACAACGTCATGAACACCGACGCCGTGGTGGCAGTCAGCGATCGTGCGACCGACGAACTCGATGTTTTGTTCAACACCGATGCCGGCCGTGCACATCTCGTCGACCGAGTCGGTGTGGACGCCAATGTCGTGGGCACGCTCGAGCATTTCGGCTTCTCCGCCATCTGCAACGTGCTGGCGGCCATCAAGATCGCCAAGATGTGGGATCTCGGGCCCGACGAGGCGGTGCTCACCGTCGCCACCGACGGTGCCGATCTGTATCCCAGCGAACGTGTGAAGACCTTGGCCAAGCGTTTCCACGATCGCTTCGATGCCGTGGACGCCGCCGCCGTGTACGCCGAACATGTCTCTGGCGTCACCACCGATCACTTGATCGACGGCAGCGTGCGCGATCGGAACCGCATCTTCAACCTTGGCTACTACAGCTGGGTGGAGCAGCAAGGCACGCCCTTCGACTTGTTCGAGGCTCGGCGTTCCCAGGACTTCTGGACCGGGCTGCGCCGGTACCTCCCGGTGTGGGACGCGCTCATCGACGAGTTCAACGCGCGCGTCAAGGCCGTATGACCACCACAGGTTGGCGCTGCGCGACCTGCGGCGCCGAGGTGGCGGTGGATGCCGTACTCGTGTGGCGTTGCCCAGCGGCACGGCCCGAGGATCCGCATCACGTCCTCGTTCCTCAGCGTCCGAAGGGGCCGGTCGAGGCTTTGGATCACTCCGATCCGTTCGTGGCCTTCGACGCCGAACTCGCCTGGAGTGCGTGCGCCGAGGCTCATGGCCTCACGCACTCTCAACGCGTCGCACTCGTCGAGAGCCTCGGGCTTGGCTTTCATCGCACGCCCTGTGCTCGTCATGACGAACTCTCGGCGAGACTGGGTTTCACCGATCGCGGTGGCATCTGGGTGAAGGACGAGACGCACCAGGTGGCCGGCAGCCACAAGGCGCGGCATCTTGCCACGATCCTCCTGCATCTCCTCATGTGCGAACAGGTGGGAGTGGCCCCATGGCGCGTGGGTGAGCGGCCACGCCTCGCCATCTCGTCGTGTGGGAATGCGGCTATCGCCGCAGCGATGTTGGCAGCCGCCGCAGGCTGGCCGCTCGAGGTCATGGTGCCACCCACGGCCGGTCTCGAGGTGCTCAGTGTCCTCCACTCGTTGGGGGCCACGGTCACGCTCTGCCCGCGCCGCGACGACGATCCCCCCGGCGATCCCTGCCTGCACCGGTTCCGTGAGGCGGTCAGTGATGGGGCCATTCCTTTCAGCGTGCAGGGCACCGAGAATGCGTGGTGCCTCGACGGCGGTCGTACGCTCGGGTGGGAGTTGCCCCAGGGCATGGATCACCTTTTTCTGCAGGTGGGTGGGGGAGCGTTCGCCGCAACCGTGGGAGCCGCAGTCGTGGGAGCCCAGTCCCAGCCGCCGCAGGTCCACGCCGTCCAGACCGAGGGTTGCGCACCGCTGGCCCGTGCGTGGGAGCGCGCCAGGGCCTTGCCTGGGGGTATCGCCAGCGCTGCGAAGCACTGGTCGCAGTGCATGTGGCCCTGGGACCATCCCTACCCGTCACTGGCAGACGGGATCCTCGATGACGAGACCTACGACTGGCTCGGCGTGGTGGAAGCCATGGCCGCCACCGGCGGCGGTCCGGTGATCGCCCCGGAATCGTGTGTCGTCGAGGCCCATCACCTCGTCTTCCACGATCTCGGACTCCAGGTCAGTCCCACCGGGTCGGCGGGCCTGGCAGGAGTCCTTGCGCAACGGCATCTGCTCGACGACGATGCCAAGGTCCTCATCGTTCACAGCGGTGTGCTGCGATCCTCCGGATAACCTCGCCTCCATGTCTGTGCCCGCTGCCATGGAAGTCGGGGGATTCGATCCCCGCAGTGACATCTTCAACCGCCTCCTCAAGAACCGGGTGGTGATGCTGGGCACCGACGTCAACGACGAGATCGCAAATCAGCTGTGCGCGCAGTTGCTGTACCTCGAGGGTGAGGATCCCGAGGCCGACATCTGGCTGTACATCAACAGCCCGGGCGGCTCGGTCACCGCGGGTATGGCCATCTACGACACCATGCAATTCGTCAGTTGCGACGTTGCCACGGTGTGCCTGGGGCTCGCGGCGTCCATGGGACAGTTCCTGCTCACGGCCGGTGCGGCCGGAAAGCGTTACTCCCTGCCCAATGCGCGCATCATGATGCACCAGCCCCTCGCAGGCCTGCGCGGCCAAGCGGCCGATATTGCCATCCAGGCCGAACAGTTACGGTTCATCAAGACACGAATGGCCGAACTCATCGCTCATCACTCCGGTCAGACCGTCGAGCAGATCCAGGCCGACAGCGAACGTGACCGTTGGTTCAGCGCAGACCTTGCCAAGGAGTACGGCCTCGTGGATCACGTCATCGTGCGCCGCGGCGAGTTGCGCTGATTCTGCTCAGCCACCCGGCACGCGCGGCACTGTGATGCCGCACCGCTCCGCCGCCCACATGGCAACTTCGCGGGCCGCCAGGTCAGCGGCGAATGCCTGCTCGGCCAGGGCCTCCAGCGCTGCCTCGTCGTCTCGGTCCACCGAGGCTGCGGCCTCCACCAGATCGGTCACCTTGCTCCACGACGCCTCGATCGACAGCGGTGCCACCCGCTCCAACTCTCGATAGCGCAACAACAACGCCGCAAGGTCTTCGGGAGTGGACAACGGACCTTCCAATAACTCCACGCTGGTGGTGAGTCGATCGCAGAAGGCTCCGGTCGATCGATCGGAGCCGTCGCCGCACGA
>CAYMUC010000087.1:0-12780 GCA_964393535.1 uncultured Ilumatobacteraceae bacterium
TGGGGCGAGTTGGGCTGCAACTTGGTCATGTCGCGCAGCGAGGCCTGCACCCGGCCGTCACCACTACGTGCCTTGCTGTCCAGCCATCGCCACACCTCGCGCACGTCGAAGGTGGGCGACCGCCCCGACGACAGGGCGGGGGGGAAGTCGGGGTCGGTGCGACGCCAGCCCGACATGCGTTTGGTGAGGGCGACGTCGTCGGTGTGTGGCCCGCGCTCGTACAGCAACTGGGCGATGTGGGCGTACCCGACGGGCACCACGCGCGCCGTGATGGCGGGGGGCAGGTCCGGCAAACGCATGGCCGAAGTATAAGCATCGACCCCAGGAAAACAGACTCAAGTGTGTCGGTTTGCACGAATGATTCGTGTAACCTAAGATTCCGTTGGGGATGCACCGGGCATCCCTTATCCGTCAGGAGGACGTCTATGAACCATCGCCGCACCATGAACAACAACGCGCAGGGACTGTCGGATCGTGACGTCTACCTGCAGCGATTCCACGCTTCGGCCCTCGCCACGCTCATCAAGGGCCGTCGTGGGCGTATCCAGAAGGACGATTGCGACGACATCGCATCGCGTATGGTGCTGCGAGTGCTGCCCAAGCTCGACGACTACCGCCGCCGCTACCCCAAGCCGGAAACCCTGGCCAACGTGATGGCGGGGCAGTTCAGCATTGACTTCCGTCGAAGCGAAGGGGCCCAGCGTGGCGAGGGCGCTCGCCTCGCGCGTCAAGTCGCTCAACTGGACAGCGTTCTGGTGACGTGGGTGGACGCCGACGCCTCCTTCATGGACTCAACCGTCAAGTCAGCGCGCCAGTCCCGCGCCCACAGCGAGGTCGACAAGAAGCCCGCCCCCGGTGTTCGCCCTGAGGTCGACTCCGAGGGTCGCACCCGGGCCCTTCGTCAGCGCCGGCACTTCAGGCCGGAGTTGGCGGAGTCGTTGACGGCGATGGACTTCCCCAGCCAGAACGACTCGCTGGATGCCGAGGCCGCATCGCAGGTGTGGCCGCTCATGGAGGCCGCTCTGCTGGCACGAGGTGTTGACGAGCGGGGCCGTTGGTTGCTGGAGCAGGTGGACGGCCAGGGTCGCACCGTCACCGAGGCGGCCACCGAGTTGAACGTGACGCGCGAGACGGCACAGCGGGCGCTGGGCAAGGCCCGTCAGGCCGCTCGCGCCGAAGCCGACCAGTGGCGCGCCGATGGCCGCGCCATGCCGTGGTGAGAAAGGTCAGGGAGATGTCGAGCAACGAAGCAGTCGTCGACGAGATGATGCTGTACGCAGCGCAGATCGGCGAGGCCTACCCCGACCTCTACAAGCATCAGACCGCCGGCGTGGCCTTCCTCATGTCACGTCGGCGGGCCCTGTTGGCCGACGAGATGGGACTGGGCAAGACCCGCACCGCCATCGTGGCGGCCCGCGAGCAGGAACCCTCCGGCCCCTATCTGGTCATCTGCCCGGCATCGGTGAAGCTGAACTGGCAGCGGGAGATCCTGGCCGTGGACCCTGAGGCCCGCGTCCAGGTGCTGGACGGTGACGCCGTAGACACCGATGCCCGGTGGGTGGTGGTGAACTACGACCGACTGAACCGGCACATGGGCGAACTCCAGACGCTGAACCCCGCCGTGGTGATCATGGACGAGGCGCACTACATCAAGAACCGTCAGGCCCGACGGTCGAAATTGGCGCTGGAGTTGGTGGGGGTGGAGGGGACACGACTCGCCGACCAGACGGACTCGAGCACGGCGGTGTACTTGCTGACCGGCACGCCCATCGCCAACCGGCCGCGTGACGTGTTCAACCTGTTGCGCGCCCTGCGCCACCCACTCACTCGCAACTACGCGAACTTCGCCAAGCGCTACTGCGCTGCCTACAACAACGGCTACGGCCTGGTGGACGAAGGCGCGTCGAACGTGGAGGAGTTGGCGCAGGTGTTGAGCGGCGTGATGTTGCGGCGCACCAAAGACGAGGCCATGGACCTGCCACCCAAGGTGCGGTCGTGGGTGCCTGTGGAGCCACCTACCAGTCGGGTGGCGTCGTTGGAACAGCGAGCACTCGACTACCTGGGCCTGAACCCCACGCGCAGTGGGCCCACCTGGGGCACGTTCCTGGGTTTGTTGAACAAGGCTCGACAGCAGTTGGCGGTGGCGAAGGCCACCATGACCGCCGACTTCGTGGGCGACTGCGTGGAAGCCGGCCAGAAGGTGGTGGTGTTCACGCAGTACCTGGGCGTGGTCGAGGTGTTGAAGGAACGCTTCGGGCAGGCCTCGGTGCAGTTGACCGGTCAGCACACTGCCAAGCAGCGCGATCAGGCAGTGCGTCGGTTTCAGAACGACGACACGGTGCGCGTGTTCATCGGCAACCTGCAGGCCGCCGGTACCGGCATCACCCTCACCGCTGGCACGCATGTGGTGTTCAACGACTTGGACTGGGTGCCGGCCAACCATTGGCAGGCCGAGGACCGCATCCACCGCATCGGCCAGAAACAGACGGCCTTCGCCACCTACCTGTACGTGCCGGACACGTTGGACGGGTTCGTGGCGAATCAGTTGGAGCGCAAGGCCAACCTCATCGGCCTCATCGAGGACGAGGCGGCAGCCCATGCGACCCTCATCGACAGCCTGGTGGAGTTCGCCACCGGAGCGTTCGACCTCGGCGCTCTGCGGGAGGGGCCCGAGATGCGAGCAGTCATGAGGGATCTCACCAAGACGATCGACCCGCCGCCCGTCATCAGGCCACGCACTCCGACCATCGACACGTTCACCCGAACGTTCACGTCGTCACGGAACCGGAACGTGTTCTACACCGTCACGGTGACGAGGGGCGTGGCCGTGTGCGACTGCCCGGGCTTCCAGTACGGGGGCAACTGCACGCACGTTCGCCAGGTGCTGCAAGAACTCAGCGCTGCGGGCCCCGCAGTCGGTTGATCGCGTGCTGGCGGATGCGCTCTGAGGTGTCGGTTGCGAGCCGCACCCAGGTGTCGTGGTCCAGTTCGCACCGGGAGACGATGAACCACCGGACCCACTCGGGCCACGAGGTATCCAGCGCATAGGGCACGACTGTCGACAGGTCGGCCCCGTCGGCCAGCCAGCACAGCAGCTCGCTCGGCCGCTCGAAGGCCGGGGCCGGCTGCGAGGTGTTGCCCTCGCCCCACGGGGCAACCTTCACCGAACCGCGGAACAGCAGTCTCAACCCGGCCAACCGCAACGGTGCCTCGGGTTCGTCGAGATACGCCACTGCCAGACGCCGACACAGACCGTCGGTGGCATTGGGGTGCTTGATCAGTTCTGCATGCAAGTGAGGATTGACGACTGCTGGAAGCAGTTCCAACGAGGCGGTGGGAGTGGCAGGGTTCGCCACCAGGATCTGCCACACCGCACTGCACCCCTTCTCGGCCAGCCGATGCAAGGCCGAGGCTGGTGCCCGAGGGTCCGACGCGATGGCGTTCTGCACGACGGGGTCGTCGCTGTGCGACAAGCGCTCGAGCACGTTTGGTGGCAGTCGGTGTTGCTGGGCTGCGTATTGCTGGATGAGGGGCTCGGGCTCGTCCAGCAACGCCACCAGGGCGTCGATGGGGAGCGAGGTGTTCGACGACACGGCCAACCTCACGAACGGCGACGGGTCCACCGCCGCCTGCTCCAGTGCACTGGGTGTGGCGTTCGTGCTGAGCGCACCCTCGATGCGAACTCGATACGAGCGATCCACCAGAGCCACGTCGGCCACTGCGGTGTAGATGTTGCCCGCGCCCGCGGCCAGCAGGCGCACGAAGCCACGGCCCAGTCGCATGGCCGTGAGCAGTTGGGCCTCGCTGAGTTCCAGGGTGGGGCGCGTCTGGAGGTTCTTGATGGCCTCGTGCCAGTCCAGCAACTTCGCCTCGATATCGGGCATGCCCGAGAGCGCATAGATGATGTCGTCGGGTGTGTGCTGGCGCCGTCTGGCGCGGCGACCGGCCGAGGGTCGCGATTCGTCGGACATGGTGTGGCTCAGGCGGCGACAGCTGGCGAGGTGTGCCGCGGTAGCCAGGTGACTGACCGGGCTAGGCGGCGCAGTGCAGAGCCGGCCCGACCGGCACCGAGCACCACATCGGTGGGCACGCCTACGGCGTTCAGGCCGGCGACAGCGGGAGCGAACGCCGCGGTGTCGCCCGAGGCCAGGACCACCGAGGTGTAGCGGCCGGCGACCCGCTGGGGGATCATCTCCTCGAGCAGGCGAAGATCGGCGCCGTCGATGCCGTGGCCGATGACCACCCGCGAGGGGAATGCAGCGGTGGCCTGGGTGAGCAGCTTGCGCCCCGTGGCCGTGACCACCGTGTCGCGGGAGGTGTCGCCCAACGTGTGGGCCAGGCTGTCGAACACCTGCTTGACCTGAGGTGTGGAGCGGTGCGGGCCGACGAGGTTCTCGATGTCGACGAGGACAAGGCGGCGGTTGGTGTTCGTGCTGGCGGTCATGGGATCCCCCTGTGGTGCGAGTGACTACACAGGGAGAACGCGCAGACCCGGCCTGGGTGTGATGAGGCGGTTGGCCGCTACGGCCTCAGAGTTTCATTACTCTACCGATATCGGTAGAGTAATGAAATATGCGAGACGTCGGAGATGTCGCAGAAGAGCTGGAGATCAGTGAGCGACGGGTTCGGCAACTGCTGGCACATGGTCAGTTGAGTGGGCATCGCCTGGGTCGAAAGTGGATCATCCCCCAAGCTGAACTCGACGCGTTTCAAGAGCGGGGCCGCCCCCTCGGGCGACCTTGGTCCACTGGTGCAGCGTGGACCGTGTTGAGCTTGGTTGCGCCTCTGCACACGCAGTCAACTGCGGTTCAGGTCAGTCGTGCTCGCCAACGGCTTCGGGACCACCCCCTCACCGACTTGTTGCCACAGCTGTCTCATCGAGCGAAACGGCTCTGCTTCGTCGGTCATCCGACTGCAGTCGCTCGCCTTGCACAAGACGACGCTGTCGTCTTGTCGGGCGTCAGTGCAGCACAGACCGCAGGTGCTGACCTTGTCTCAGTAGCACCGGAACTCGAGGCGTACGTGCGGGATGTCGATCTGCTCTCGACATCCGAGGAGTACGGACTGGTCCCACAATCACAGCGTCCCAACGTGTGGCTGCGGGTGATCCCGTCGCCGGTCTGGCCGTTCGCGCCCGGTGCTCGACACGCACCAGACCTGATCGTGGCGTTGGATCTGCTCGAGAGTTCGGACAGTCGATCGCGTCGCGCAGGACTCGCACTGTTGGAGTCGCTGTGAACTGGCCTGTCCTCGATCGCGAACCGGTCGCCCTCCCTGAGTTGAGCGTTCTCGACACCGGACTCTGGGACACCATGGTCACGCTCGCCAGCGAAATGCCGGGACTGTGGACGCTCATCGGTGGTCAGATGGTCCTTCTCCACGCTCTGGAGCATGATGTGAATCCCACCAGGGTGTCGACAGACCTCGATGCACTGGTGAACTTCAGGGCGTCGGTGCAAGCTCTCCCTCGTGTCGTGGCAGCCCTCGAGCGGCTCGGTTTCCGCTCAGATGGCGTCTCACCTGACAACGTCTGTCACCGATATCGCCGAGGTGGACTCACGGTCGACGTCCTCGCACCCGAGGGACTGGGCTCGCGCGCCGACCTTCGAACGAGCCCACCTTCAACCGTCCGAACCGTCCAGGTGCCGGGAGGGACACAGGCTCTGCGCCGGACTGAACTCGTCCCTGTCACCACAGGCGAACGTCAGGGGCTCATTCCTCGACCGTCACTGATAGGCGCGATTGTCGGAAAGGCATTGGCTGTGGACATCGATGATCTTCCCGAGGCTCAGCGACAGGACTTGGTGCTCCTGCTCTCCCTCGTGGACGACCCATTTGTCGCCCGCGACCAACTCGACCGGAAGGATCTCCAGAGGCTGCGCGTCCGGCGAGAACTGCTCGATAGGAGTCACCGGGCGTGGCGAACACTCGACGACCATGCGGCAGACCGAGGCCACACTGCACTGCGCATACTCACGTCGAGTGGTCCTCGCACCTCATAGGTAGCCGTGGTGTTGGTCCCCGCCGCCATGTCGACCCCCGTCTTCATCGTCCACTGGGCGGGCCGTCACCGCCGGCACCGCCCAGTCGTCGATCACGTTCATGACGTCGGAACGTATGGTGCGTTGGGCCAGGCCCCGGGCGTGCCGGGCGATGACGTTGTTGAACAGTTGCCGCACCGAGCGGGCGTTGGCGAACGACCGACCACGCGGCAGTGCAGCGATGGCCTCGACCACCTTCGCCCGTGCCGACGGCGTGAGCGTGAACTGGTTCTGTTGCACGTGCAACTCGAAGATCTCGAGGAGTTCGCCATCGCTGTAGTCGGGGAAGGCCACCACCTCGTCGAAGCGGCTGCGCAAGCCCGGGTTGGACTCGAGGAACTGATGCATCTCGCCGGGGTAGCCGGCCACGATGACGGCGAACTCGCCACGGTGGTTCTCCATGAACGTGAGCAGTTCGCCGATGGCCTCTTCGCCGTACTGGTCGTGGTGGCCCTGGGTGAGGGTGTACGCCTCGTCGATGAACAGCACGCCGCCCAAGGCCCGCTCGCACAGCGCTCTGGTCTTGAGCGCCGTCTGCCCCAGGTATGCCGCCACCATGTCGGCGCGGCTGGCCTCCACCACATGGCCCCGGGGCAGCACGCCCACCGCCTTGTACAGCTCGCCCACCAGACGGGCCACGGTGGTCTTGCCGGTGCCGGGGTTGCCCGTGAAGACGAGATGCGGTGAGGGAGCCACCGCTGGCAGACCACGACGGGCACGTTGGCGGTCGAAGTCGTGCACGTGTGCCAGTCCGGCGATGAGTCGCTTCACCGGCGCCAGGCCGATGAGGGCCTCGAGTCGGGCGATGATGCCGTCACGGTCGTCGGTGGCCGGGGGCCGAACCGTCGCCGTCACCACATCGGGATCGTCGTCGACGTCGACCTCGGGCGTTGGCTCGGGAGTCGGCTGCACCGGCTGTTCCTGGAGGGCGTTGCGATGACGCTGCGCCTCACGAACCCGTCGGGCGAGCAGACGATCCAAGTCGGCAGCACTGAGCTCGCTCACGGGCGGACCGCCACGACTGGGTAGGTGCAGCTCGTCGTTGACGACAACCCCGATGTGGAGACGCCCGGAAGCATCGATGCGGGCCTCGAGGGCCTCGCCGTGCACGATGATGCGCAAGGGTGATGGCCCCACCAGATCGCCGCCGGCCACGCGCTCGGCGCGGGCCAGCAGCAATCGGCGGATGCGTGCCACATGATCGGTGGGGTTCATCGACGTCACCGCCGCTCAGACCAGATCGTCGTCGTCACGAGATTCGTCGAGGAACGACGTCATGCGACGCTTGTAGGCGGCACGGCTGGCGGCGTAGGCCTCCTTGCGGGAGCGCTCGGTCCAGCGGCGCTGCTTCACCCGCTCGGCCTGCAGGCGCAGGCGCTGCACCATCGAGGTGTCAGCCCCCGACGCTTCCAGCAGGGCGGCGCTCTGCGTGAAGGTGTCGTAGGCGGAATCCCAATCGCCACGGTCGGCGGCCTCGGCGGCCTCGCGCTGCGTCCGGGCGGCGTCCAACTCCAGCACCTGCGACACCACATCGGGGTCCAGTTCGCCACCGTCGTCGGTCGCCTCGGGATCGACCTCGATGATGAGGGGCACCGTGGTGGTGTGCAGGCCAGGCTGGTCGCCCACCGATGCCCATGAGATGGTCACCTCGGCGAACATCGCCTGACCGATGGGCAGCCCATCGGTGGGGTGCACACGCAACACGACCTTGCGCACCTCGTCGCCGAAGCTGTCGCCCAGCGTCAGGCTGAAACCGCCGCCGGCGAGGTCGGTGGCGGGGAGGTCCTGCAGCAGGCCCACCCCGTTGGCGAGCGCCGTGGGGGCCACGGCCACGTGGAGGTTCTGGGCGACCACTCGGGCCAGACCACCGAACTCTTGGGTGAACACCTCGGTGGCCTTGTCGGGTCCGTCGCACCAGTAGTCGTCGCCGCCACCGGCGTCGGCCAGACCGGCGATGAACTTCTCGTCGTAGCCGTCGTCGAAGCCGATGAACGACGAGGTGACACCCTGGCCGCGAGCGCCACCCACGATGGGTGCCAGCTCCTCGACGGTGGTGAGACCGTTGTTGGCATGGCCGTCGGTGAGGGTGATGATGCGGCGGATGGCCCCGGGGCGGGCATCGGTGGTGAGCAGGCGCAGGCCCTCGAGCCAGCCACCCGACAGGTTGGTGGAACCACCAGCACGGATGCGACTGATGACGGCACCAGCCGTGGCCGGGTCGTGCTTGGCCAGTGGCAGCACCACATCGACGTTGCTGTCGAAGGTGATGACGGCGATGCGATCGTCGGGGCCCATCTGGCGGAACAGCGAGGCGACGGCGGTCTTCACCTGCTCGAGCGGTGCACCGCCCATGGAGCCCGAGCGATCGATGACGATGGCGGCGTCGATGGGCAGGCGCTCGAGGTTCAGCGGTGCCGGCGCCGTGAGGTCGATGACGACATCGATGGGCCGGGGCCTGTCGGGGTTGATGATGCGGGGGGACACCTTGACGGTGGTCTTCATGGTGGGTTCCTGTCGGGGTTACGGACGGTGGTCCGAGGGACGACTCGTTTCGTCCCGGGGTATGAACGACAGGAGTGTCCAGAAGTGTGCGCGGGTGGTGGGCGGTGCTCGGTTCCACGGCAATTTCACCCCTGAAAGTTGCACCTACTGGTCAATTAAGGTGCCGTTGGTTGCATTGTTGGACCCATGGGGCACAATTTCAGCCATGGCAGTAGCACCGCCGCATGGGCTGATCCAGTTCGCTGGACCAGAGAACAAGGTGCAGTTGAGTCGCGCAGCGAAGTCCGGGCGGGCGATCCGTCTAGCCGCCGGCGTGTACGCCCTCGGAGCGACGCTCCCTCCCACTGATGTCGCACAGCAGCACCGCTTCGAGTTGATCGCCCATTACTGGCCAGATGGGGTGATCTGCGCTCGCAGCGCGCTCGCCGGTGGTGGCGCGGTCGATGGGGTTGTGTATGTGTCCACCACGGGCGGGCGGCAGGCGGCACTCCTCCTGCCAGGCTTGACCATCCAGCCGATCCCTGGTCCAGGTCCGCTTCCAGGTGACCTCGAGATGCCCGGTGGTACCCGCATGTCGGGAGCCGTCCGGACCCTTGTGGAGAATGTTCCTTTCGGCCCCGGCCGGCCAGCACGTCATCGAGCGGGTCTGCGAATGGTCGAAGACCGAATCGAGATGCACGCCCGATCATCGGGCGTGGGCCGCATCCGCAGTCTGCTCCAGCAACTCGACGTGATCGCCGAGGCGTTCGACCATGGTGCCGTCGAGATCGTACGTGCGCGACTCGCCGCCACCCTGGGCACCTTCAGTGCTGGTTCACCCCCGATCAGCTCGCCGCTTCTGTCGGCTCGCTTCGCCGGTGCGCCCTTCGATGGATACCGCATCACCATGATCGAACAACTCATCGAGATCCTCACGGCTCGGCCGCCAGCCCCGCGACCGGTCACGCCGCCCATGGAGCGGTGGACCTGGCTGCCCTTCTTCGAGGCCTACTTCTCGAACTTCATCGAAGGCACGAGGTTCGACGTCGACGAAGCCCGAACGATCGCGATCGACGGTGTTCCCTTCGACGGCAAGTTGGAGGACTCCCACGACGTCGCCGCCACGTATCGGCTGGCGATCGATCCCGTTGACCGGATCCGAGTCCCATCGTCGGGTGAGGAACTCGTCGAGATCCTCCGAGACCGTCACAGAGCGCTGATGGCAGCCCGACTGGAGAAGCGGCCGGGTGAGTTGAAGGAGCGTCGGAACTTCGCCGGCAACTACGAGTTCGTGGCTCCCGAACTCGTGATCGGAACCCTGGAACGAGGCTTCGCCACGCTGCGGCAACTCCACGACCCACTTGCCCGATGCGTGGGGATGATGGCGTTGGTCACCGAATGCCACCCGTTCGACGATGGCAATGGCCGCGTGGCGCGTCTCACCGCCAACGCCGAGTTGTCTGCGGCTGGCGAGGTCCGCATCGTCATTCCCACCGTGTACCGGAACAACTATCTGTCCGGCCTCGGTGCACTCTCGAACCGGACCGGGAAGGGCGAGCCACTCGTGGCCGTACTCGAGTACGCGCAGCGGTGGACGAGTGCCATGGACTGGACCGACTACGACGGCGCGGTCGCACGCCTGGCGGTCTGCAACGCGTTCGACGACGCAGGCCAGGCCGACGCCATGGGTCGTCGGCTGCAGATGCCGATGTGAGGCGTCGAGCCCGTCACACACTTCCAGGGTTGTCGCGTTGTAGGTGACGAGGGACATGGTGTCCCTCCACGAACCCTCGAAGGAGGCCCCTATGACTTCTCCCACTTCTCTCACCCCTTCCACGCTCGATCGCGATCCCGCCAGTTGGTGGCGTGAACTCTGCTGGGTGCTGGGCACCCGCCTCGTCCTGTCGGGCGACCTGGCGTCGCACCGAGCCACCGCCGAGCGGCAGCTTGGCGAGTGGATCGCCGCTGGCATCACCCACATCATCGATGTGCGTGACGAGTGGAGCGACGAGGCCCTCGTTGCCGAGCTGGCACCGCATATCCACTACACGCACCTCGGCGTGGACGACGCCGGCCAACCCATGGAGGACAGCTGGTTCGACCTGGGTGTGGCGGCTGCCATCGAGGCGTTGCGCAACCCCGACAGTCGGGTGTTGGTTCACTGCCATATGGGAGTGAACCGTGGCCCGTCCATGGCCTTCGCCATCTTGTTGGCCATGGGCTTCGCCCCCCGTCGGGCTCTGAAGGCCATCGTGGAGGCCCGACCCATCGCGGCCATCCTCTACGCCCGTGACGCGCTGAACTGGTGGCACCGCCGTGAGGGGATGTCGTCGTCGTTGGCGCATCTGGACCTCCAGGCGCTGTACCAGTGGGAGGACCACGAACGTCCCGACGCTCGCTGGGTGATCAGCCGCATCCGTCGCGCCGAGGGCGGCTTCTGATGCGGGTGACCGACGGGGAACCTTGTCCGCACTGCGGCGAGGTCCCCCTCGACGTCATCGACGGCTGGGCCGAGTGCCCGAACTGCGGCTTGGTGTTCGAGGGCGAGTGAACCCTCGGGCACCCCGTGCCCCCGACCCGTGTGAGCCCCCACCCGCGAGACCTCCGACGAAAGGACCCCAGTGGCGATCAAACTGCAAGCAGGTGAGCTGTACTTCCTGGGCGAACTCGATCACCGCACCCAGCAGCCCACACCGTTCGTGAAGATCGGCATCGTTCGCGAGCACGACCGACGAGACACCGCCAAGCGGTTGAAGGAACATCAGACCGGCAACCCCCGGCAGATCTTCGACGTCGCCGTCATCGCCACACCCTTCGTGGAACAGGTGGAGACCACGCTGCACGGGTTGTACGCACCCCGTGGTGTGGGCGGCGAATGGTTCGAGTTGGGTGGCGCCGAGTTGGCGGCGAGTATCGACCGAGCGGGGCGCGTGGCAGACGACATGCGGTCGGCCGAAGCCTCCGTCGTGGCGGCCGATCGCCTCGTGAAGCTCGAGTCGAGCGGGGACCCCGTGGTGCCCGACAGCACCATGCTCGACCAGCACCGACGACTCCTCGAACTGAAGGCCATCGAGAAGGCGATCAAGGCGGCCAGCGGTGTCGTCAGGTCGGCACTGGGTACGGCTCACCGGCGAGGTCTCGCCGTCGAGCGGTTCGTGAGCGTGCAGTTGAAGCAGTCACCCGACGCCTTCGACAAGGTGGCCTTCGAGCAGCAACACGCCGACCTGTACGCCCAGTACCTGCGTGCTACGGAACGTTTGTTGCAGCGGTTCACACTCGCCGCCGACAAGGGCCTCGACGTGAGCCTGGGCCGTCTCGCCCCGGCCGTGGCGGCATTGAGTGGTGACATCGAGGGCGCAGCGAAACTGGCCGAGGAACGACTCGAGGCCGCTGCCGACCTGCATGCGCTGTACCTGCAGTTGTTGGTGGAGGAGGCCAGCGCGAACCTCGAGATCGAGGTGGTGACGGCCATGCTCAAGACCGCCTGCGGTGAGGCCCCTGGCATCAACGGCGTGTGCTCGTGGAAGCGCGAACTGAAGACCGAGACGAAGCTGGACGAGACGGCGCTGAAGGCCGACCAACCTGAGTTGTACAGCCGTTTCCTCGTGACCAAACCACCCAGTACAGCCACCGTGGTGACTCGCAATCGCGGCTACGCCTGGTGAGGTGGGCCTGTCACTGAGCCCGGGACTTTGCGCGTTCTTCATGCATGAGCGCAACCACCATGTCCACCGCTTCACCGTCCCTCGATGCCCAGTCCATCTTCGACGCCCTCGCCGGGTGGGAGGAGGTCGAACGTCGCCTTCGCGTCGACGACTCGTCCCGTGTCACCTGGTCCTTGGGGTGGGGTTCGAACGGGGGCCTCAGTGAGGAGTTCCTGCTGCGTGCTGTGCGCCACCCCCGGCCGCTGTACCGGATCGTGGCTGTGGAGCGCGGTCGCGACTTCGAGTCCGTGGTGCTGAGGGGATTGCGCGACCCGTACTGGCGGGTGCGCTGGACAGCAGCGCAGACTGGCGTTGCCCCACCCGAGGTGCTGGCGGAGTTGGTGCACGACACATCACCCGAGGTGCGTCGGGTGACCGCCCAGAACCAGCGCACACCGTTGTCGGCACTGCGTGAACTGCTCGACGATCGCATCGACGCAGTGAAGTACACCGCTGCGCACCACGGGGCGTTGCTCGAAACCGACCTGCGCCGACTGGCAGGGCACCGGGACATGGAGATGCGTCGCATCGTGGCCGGACGTGACGACACCCCC
>CAYMUC010000088.1:0-12585 GCA_964393535.1 uncultured Ilumatobacteraceae bacterium
GAACGCATGGGGACGTTGCCCAACTTGGCTTTGGTCTGACCTTCGAACTGAGGCTCGCGCAACTTCACGGCCACGATGGCCGTGATGCCTTCGCGAATGTCCTCGCCGAGGAGGTTCTCTTCCTTCTCCTTCAGGAGGTTCTTGGCGCGGGCGTACTTGTTCACCACCGACGTGAGTGCCGTGCGGAAGCCCTCGACGTGCATGCCGCCCTCGGTGGTGGAGATGCCGTTGGCATACCCGTGGATACCTTCGTGGTACCCGGTGTTCCACTGCACGGCGATGTCGAGTTGCATGCCCTCGGCCTCATCGCTGTCTTCGTAGGCGCATACCTTGGTGAACAGTGGTTCCTTCGAGGCGTTGAGGTGCTTCACGAAATCGACGATGCCGCCGCGGTACTGGTACGTGACGGACTGTTCCCTTCCAGGGCGTTCATCGGTGAAGACGATCTCGAGGCCCTTGTTGAGAAACGCCATGGTCTGGAGGCGTTCCAGCACAGTGCGGGCCACGAACTCGGTGCCCTCGGCGGCGAAGATCGTGGGATCGGGCCAGAACTCGACGGTGGTACCGGTGGTGCGGCCGCGCGCGGGGGTGTTGCCGATGGGCTCGAGTTTGCCCTGCGGTTTGCCACCGTTCAGGTACTCCTGGCGATAGCGCGTGCCGTCGCGATCGATCTCCACCACCAAACGGGTGGAGAGAGCGTTCACCACCGAGACACCCACACCGTGCAAGCCACCAGACACCTTGTAGCCCTCGCCACCGAACTTGCCGCCGGCGTGCAGCACGGTGAGCACCACTTCAGCGGCGCTCTTGCCCTTGTGTGGACCAGACGGATAGGGATCGACAGGAATACCGCGACCGTTGTCCTCGACGCGGCATCCACCATCGGTCAACAGGGTGATGCCGATGCGGGTGCAGTAGCCCGCCATGGCTTCGTCCACCGAGTTGTCCACCACTTCCCAGATCAGGTGGTGCAAACCCGCCAGACCCGTGGAGCCGATGTACATACCGGGTCGCTTGCGGACGGGATCGAGACCCTCGAGGACCTGGATGTCCTTGGCTCCGTACGATGTCGTGGGGGCTTGCTTCGTACTGTCGGTGGGCACGCACACCTCGGTGAGTTCTCGCGTCGAAGGGCTTGGATCACCCCACGACAGACGGGGGTGCGGGGTGATCGCGAAGTGGGGAAAGTCTACCCCTCGGCGGGGTGCTCCCCCGGTCAATCGCTGGTCACTTGGCCGATCGTCGAACCCTGACGTCGAGGCCCGTCACCTCGTCGACACCCACGTCACGCAGGCGTTCCACGATGTCGTGCTCGAGGAAGCGCAGTTGGGTGGCCCACCCGGGTTCGTCCACTTCCACGAGGAGTCGACCACGCTCCACTTTGATGGGTTGAGCGTGGCGCGCCACGGCCTCGCCAACGGCTTCGTCCCACCGTCCGAACACGCCGGCCACCACCGCCCGTGGCCCACCCGACAGACTTCGCATCAAGGCGTCCAAGGACTGCGACAGTGGTATGGGGTCGCGTCCGTGGGACTCCTCATCGTGGTTCACGACACCACCTTGCCGTTACGGATCATCAACACCTGATCGGGGTGGGCATCGGGGGGGAGAGGCGATGCCGAGGTGATGATGACCTGGCCGGGTGGAAGCTGCGCCAACAACGCCGTAGCCCGGTGCGGATCCAACTCCGACAGCACGTCGTCGAGCACCAGAAGTGGTGCCGTGCCGGTGCGGTCGGTGATGAGTCGGTGCGCGGCCAGGCGCAGCGACAACGCCAGTGTGCGTTGTTCACCCTGGGAAGCATGTGTGCGCGCGGGCATTCCGGCCAACACGAACTCCACGTCGTCACGATGAGGACCCACTGTGGTCACCTGTCGGCGGAGATCGTCACGTCTCGCCGTCTTGAGAGCGGAGGC
Source organism: uncultured Ilumatobacteraceae bacterium (assembly GCA_964393535.1). GTDB lineage: Bacteria > Actinomycetota > Acidimicrobiia > Acidimicrobiales > Ilumatobacteraceae > CAYMUC01. The sequence goes on from CAYMUC010000088.1 coordinate 1,917, forward strand.
CAGACCCGTCGTGCGCCAGGCGGGTTCGTAGCGCAACTCCACCGCCACTGGTGTGCCGGCAAGGTCTTCGTAGGCCTGAGCCGTGAGGGGCGTGAGATGTGCCACCAGGACCGCTCGGGCGTGGCCGAGTCGTTCGCCCACCTCCACCAACTTGGCGTCCCACACCTCGAGCGTGAGTTCCTCGGTGTCGTCGAGGCTGGCACGTGTGCCCCCCACCTGCTTGAGGAAGGTGTTGCGTTGTCGCACCACCCGATCGAGTTCCAGGCGTGTGGCGTCGTGCTTCACGGCCAACGCCACCAACGTGTCGTCGAGGAAGCGCCGTCGTTCGCCCGGTCCCTGCTTGATCATCGCCAGGTCGTCGGGTGCGAAGACACTCACGCGGACCATGCCCAAGAGATCGCGGGTCCTGGCCAGCCGCTGTCGATTCACCAGCACGCGTTGGCGCCCTTGGCGACTGAGTTCGGCCTCGATCCACACTTCGCGCTGGTCGACGTTCAGTCGAGCACGGATGATGCCTTGTTCAGCACCCACTCGAACCAAGGCATCACTGGTAGCACCACGGAAACTGTCCAGCGTGGCCAGATACGCGAGAGCCTCGGCGAGGTTGGTCTTGCCCTGGCCGTTGTCGCCCAGTACCGCGGTCACCCCACTTGCCAGGTCGAACGCGATGTCGTGGTAGTTGCGAACGTCGTGCAGTTCGAGGTGCTCGACGATCATGAGACCGCAGAACTCAGGTGGGGATGCGTACCGGCATCAGCAGGTACAGGTAGTCGGGCGCTCCCACGCCACGGAGGATGGCAGGGCGTTGGCCGTTCTCGACCTCGAGAGTGATCTCGTCAGTACCCAGGGCCTCCACGCCAGCCGCCAGATAGTCGGGGTTGAACGCCACGGTCATCTCGTCACCTACCAGTGACGCATCGAGTTCCTCGTGAGCATTGCCGAATTCGCGATCCACAGTGGTGAGCGTGAGACCGTCGGGAGTGAGGCTCAGGCGCACCGGCGCAGCGTTTCGAGCGAAAATCTTCACGCGTCGGATCGCCTCCAACAGTGCCTCCCGCCCGATGGTGAGCGTGATGGGATACGACGACGGGATCAGTTGGCGGTAGTTGGGGAACTCGCCTTCTATGAGACGCGTGGTGAGCGCGGTATGACCGACCTCGAAGGTCGCTTCGCGCTCACCCAAACGCAAGGTCACCGTGTCCCCGCTGCCCACGAGACGTTGCACTTCCGACAAGGCGCGGCTGGGCACGATCACCTTCTGCTCACTGGCCAACACCGAGGTACCGGGAAGATCGCGAACGGCGAGGCGATAACTGTCGGTGGCGACGAGACGCAGGCCACCGTTCTCGGCAGTCATGAGGACGCCGGTGAGTATCTGGCGGAGTTCGTCGGAACTCGCGGCCCGCACCACCTGGCGAAGCGATTCGCCGAACTCGGCCGAGGGTAGCGACACCCCGACATCGGCCGGTACGGGAAGACGGGGGTAATCGTCGGCAGCCAGGGGCTTCACCGAGAAGTTGGACCGTCCACCGCTGATCGTGACGTCGTCGTCGTTGACTTCCAATGTCACCGCTCCGTCACCCAGTGATCGCACGATGTCGGCGGCCAACTTGGCGGGGATCACGGCTACACCATCGCGCTCCCCTCCCACTTGCAGGGTGAGACGGATGGTGAGGTCGAGATCACTCCCCGTGACGGTGAGGCGGTCGCCCTGCAACTCCAAGCGGAGCCCACTCAACACCGGCAACGACGAGCGACCAGAGGTGGCGCGACCAGCCGTCGAGAACGCTTCGGCGAGAGAGTCCCGTTCACATCGCAATTTCACAGGGGCGCCCCTTCTGTTGGTGATGTTGACACGCTAATGGTGATAACTGGTGCTGTGGATTGTGGACAATCAGGTATCGGGCCAGCGTGGCTGGGGTGTTGACCCGCGCGCTGTTGTCCACCATGGTCCCCAACCGGAACTGTGACGAGGATGGTCCCTGGGGATGATGGGTCGCTGTCCCCAGTGCATTGATGGTCGGTCCACATGTCGTCCACCGTGTCGTCCCCATGGTGGTCACGCTCGGTTGAGGCGTTGGACGACGTCGGTGACCTGGTCGAAGATCTGCTTGCGCTCGCTCATGAGGCGTTGAATCTTCTCGACGGCATGGATGACCGTGGTGTGGTCGCGTCCGCCGAACAGACGGGCGATGGCGGGGTAGCTCAGGTCGGTGAGGTCTCGGAACACATACATGGCGATCTGTCGGGCCGTCACGAGAGGCCGTTGCCGGCTCTTCCCTCGAAGCGCCTCGACGGTGAAGCCCAGGATGGACGCGATATCTGCGAGGAGTTCGTCGTCGGTGCGTTGTTTGGGGACGGTGTCGCTGAGGAGGTCGCTGAGCAGGCGTTCCGCCAAGGGCACCGTGAGCGTCACATGGTTGAGGCTGGCGTAGGCCGTCACCCGGATGAGCGCTCCCTCGAGTTCTCGGATGTTCGAGGTGAGATGCGTGGCGATGAGTTCGAGGACCTCGGGCGGAACGTTGGAGCCGTCGCGCTCGGACTTGTTGCGCAGAATGGCCAAGCGGGTTTCGAGGTCTGGGGGTTGGATGTCGGTGATGAGACCCCACTTGAACCGGCCCCGAAGTCGCTCTTCCAGGGTGGGGATGGCGTCGGGCATACGGTCCGAGGAGATGACGACCTGCTTGTTGGCACCATGGAGCGAGTTGAAGGTATGGAAGAACTCCTCCTGCAACCCCTCCTTGCCCTCCATGAACTGGATGTCATCGATGAGGAGTACGTCGACTTCGCGGTACCTGCGTTTGAACGAGGCGGTCGTGTTGTTGCGGATGGCATCGACGTATTCGTTCAGGAACGCCTCGGTCGACACGTAGCGCACCACGTCGTGCTGGTAGTTCTGCTGCACGTAATGGCCGATGGCGTGGAGCAAGTGCGTCTTGCCCAGCCCAGCAGAGCCGTAGATGAAGAGTGGGTTGTACGACCGCGCCGGGGTCTCGGCCACCCGCAGAGCTGCCGCGAGAGCGAACTGGTTAGAAGCGCCCTTGACGAAGGTCTCGAAGGTGTAGCGGGGGTTCAGGCCGGCCTCGCTACGCACTCGCTCGGTAGGTGTGACCAGACGCGGGTTGGGCTCGTATCCCGAAGTGCCCGTGAACAGCGTGGGAGTGGGATCGTCGTCGAGGGGTTCGGGTTCTGGTTCGGCGATGTCGAGGGGGAGATCCGCCTGGACCACACCGACCTCGGCCAGAGCATCGAGAACCAACGGCAGGTAACGAGTGTGAATGCGTTCGCGTACGTGGACATTGGGAACGGTGAGACCCAGCGCATCGCCTTCGTGACCCGTGGGTATGACGTCCTGAAAGGTGGAGAACCACACGGCCTCGGACACCTGGGCACGAAGAACAGGTTCAGCGTCTGTCCACACTCGTTCAGCCCACGTCACGTGACCTCCCTTCTCCTTACCCACAACGATCCACAGGGACGTCCACAATCTGTGGATGACTGTAGAACGGGGTCATCCGACCCGAGCGAGGCACGCTATCAGGCCCGTGAGCACGGCTTCACCGGCCATTTGGTCGTCTCTGTGGCGAGGTTGCCCGGCAGTTCAGGCACCCCTAGAGTAGGCCGATGGTCCTGCCCGGCCGTTCGGTCGGTCAGGCGCCCGCAGCCTGCGGGTGTCTTGCGATGTCTCGCGCCGCCCCCGGCCGAGGAGGTCTTCATGAAGCGCACATTTCAGCCCAACAACGGGCGTCGGTCCCGTAAGCATGGGTTTCGTCACCGCATGAGCACCCGGGCGGGTCGCGCCATTCTGAAGTCGCGGCGCGCCAAGGGCCGGTACCGCCTGTCGGCGTGATCGCTCGCCTTCATGGACGCTCCGTGTTCACCGATCTGCGTGAACAAGGCGTTCGTGTGCGCGCCGGGTGGTTGTGGTGCTCCATGGTGATCGATCCCTCTCTCGATCAGCCTCACGTGGGCTACGCCATTGGTCGCCGTGTCGGCGGCGCGGTGGAACGCAACAGGATTCGTCGCCGCCTTCGAGCCCTCTTGGCGCAGTACGGCAGTGATCTTCCACCCGGCCGTTATCTCATCGGCGTGTCGCCCCGGCAACCCTTGCCGTCCTGGCAGGAACTCGCCTCAGCTGTGGAGCGACTCATGGTGGCCACCCGTGCAAAGGCCCGGGTGGCCCAGTGAGCAGGCCTTTTCTGGCGGTGATCCGTTGGTACCAACTGGCCCGTGAGGGGCGTCCCTCTCCGTGTCGGTTCACGCCATCGTGTTCGTCCTATGCCCACGAGGCCATCGAACTGCATGGTGCAGGCCGTGGTCTCTGGTTGGCGTGTCGACGTCTTCTTCGCTGTCGGCCCTTCGGTCCTAGTGGCTACGACCCCGTTCCTGAGCCGCGTGAGCCGGTTTCAGCCGACTCCACCCCCACGATTTCGAGGATGTGACCTGTGTTTCAAGCCGCTGCGTGGCTGCTGAGCTTCTTCTACGACCTGGTGAACAGCTACGCCGGCGCCATTGCGCTGATCGCTGTGGCCGTGATGATCCTGATCACGCCCCTCACGCTGAAGAGCACCAAGGGCATGTTGGAGATGCAGCGGCTTCAACCCGAGATGCGTCGGATTCAGCAGGAGTGCAAAGGCGATCGGCAGCGACTCAACGAAGAGATGATGAAGCTCTACTCCGAGCACAAAGTCAATCCTTTGGCATCATGTCTGCCACTTCTTGCTCAGATGCCCATCTTCATCATCATGTTCCGGGTGCTCAGCAAGCTCACGGAGAAGCAGGCGGGCGAGACGACCTTCTCTCCGTCCTACCTGTCTGAGAGTTCGCAACTTTTCAAAGACCTGTCGGTCTCGGAGGAGATGCGTTCGCTCGGCCTCGACCTGGCGCGTCGCCCGGCTGAGGTCTTGGGCGAAGATTTCGTTCGCGGTATCCCGTATGTGGCTTCAGTGTTGTTGCTCGGTGGGCTGTACTACGTGCAGCAACGCATGGTGGCGTCACGTACAGCCAGTCCCACCATGTCGCCGACGCAGCAGAAGATCATGCAGTACCTGCCGGTCGTGTTCGCTGTGTTCCAGCTGTTCTTCCCCACTGGCCTGGTCGTGTACTACATCACTCAGGCGGTGGTGCGTATTGGCCAGCAGGCCTATATCACCCGGCGCTTCTATCGCGGTGACGAGTCCATCGGGCAGTTGGCTCAGCAGGCCAGTGTCAAGGCGCGAGACATGCAGAAAGAGGCCAGTGGGAAGGCCGGTGGGGGTAAGGCCCCCGACAAGCCCTCCAGTCGTCCCAAGACGCCCCCGGCCGCAAAGAAGGCTCCCGAATCGACACGTCGCACCACGGCGCCCAAGGGTCGACCGACGCCGCCCAGTAAGCGCGGTGATGGCGGGGGCCGACATCCGAAACCAAATCGCCCCAAACCGCCTCGTTCCTGAGGCGTTCCTGGCCCTTTGACCAGGCAAGAGTGAGTTGAGGACCATCTATGGAATGGGTTGAAACAGTCGGAGCCACACTGGAAGAAGCGCGTGAGTTGGCGTTGGACCAATTGGGTGTGGCCGAGGACGAAGCCGAGTTCGAGGTCGTCGAGGAGCCTCGGGCGGGCCTGTTCGGAAGAACGCGGGGCCAGGCACGTGTTCGCGCTCGGGTGCGGCCCACGCAGCCTCGCCCCAAGGTCGACCGTCGCGGTCGACGGGTGCGCAGCAGTGGCGCCGGCGCCGAGGAGACGGGTCGGGCTGCGGTGATCAGCCACGTGGAGGACACCAGTGGTGAGCGTGTGAAGCAGGGTCGTGGTCGCGCCCGGGGTCGGGTCGTGGGCACCACGGCGACGCTAGGGTCCACGAACGAAGCAGTCGTCGAGTCGGCGAGTGAGGAGCAGGCGATGTCCGAGACACCGAGCGAGCCGGGAGTCACCATTCAGCAAGTCGCCGATGAGGCAATCCGTTTCTTGGATGGCCTCTTGCAGGGCTTTGGTGTCGAGGGGACTGTGTCCAGCACGATCGAAGGCGATGAGATCGATCTCCAGGTGACCGGACAGGAACTCGGTCTGTTGGTGGGTCCGCGCGGCTCCACTCTGGTGGCTGTGCAGGAATTGACGCGACTGGCGAGCCAGAGGCGTTTGGGTGATCACGAGTCACGGTTGCGTGTGGATGTTGCGGGTTACCGTGAGCGTCGGCGCGTGGCGTTGGCTGCGTTCGCCAACAAGATGGCCGACGAGGTCGTGGCGTCGGGCACGGCGCGGGTTTTGGAGCCCATGTCATCGCCTGATCGCAAGGTGGTGCACGACACACTGGCACTGCGCAGCGACGTGGCCACGCGCTCGGAGGGCGATGACCCGTTCCGACGCGTCGTGATCAGCCCACTGTCGTAAGGACTCGTCATGCTCGAGGCGGTGCTGGCCGATGCACAACGCCTCGGCATGCTGGGAAAACGTCCTATTCCCGAGGTCATTCGCCATGCGCAGGCCTTCGTCTGGGCGTTGGGTCCCGAGGATGTGCGGATCATCGACCTTGGAGCCGGGGGCGGCGTCCCCGGCCTGGTGATTGCCAGCGAACGTTCCGATGTCCTGGTGACGCTTGTGGATCGTCGGCAAAAGCGGACCGACTTCCTGGAGCGTGCGGTGGTGCGGTTGGGGCTTTCCGGTCGCTGCGATGTGTGGTGTCGAGACGTCGCTGATCTGGTGCGAGAACTGAAGTCATGCCCACCCGGCGTCGAACCCTGGGATGTGGCGGTGAGCAGGGGGTTTGGCCCTCCCGAGGTGACGGTGTCCATGGCCCGGCAGTTGGTGCGGCCCGGAGGTCGGATCGTGATCAGCGAACCCCCAGTTGACCAGGGTGATCGCTGGCCCGACGAACTTCTGGCTGCCCTTGGGGTCTCTAGAGAGGCCGATGCTCCAACTGGGGTGGTCGTACTCAGGACGTAGGTTCACCCGAGTCGAGGCTTATTCGGTACTGCTGGCACATGCTGGAGAAGCGCTCCCGGGAGTGTGTGTCCATGAGATCGAGATGTGCGGCGAGGAGTGGGGCCAACTCGGTGCGCAGTGGCTCTCCACGTACCATCCACTGGAAGTACGACCTCCCCCCATGGTGGTAGGGCCCGTAGAGGCGTGAGGCCGGCACTCGGTCCACCAACCAGTGGAACAGAGATTCATGACGCACGTGCATCCTTAGGGTGACCTGGGGTTGTCGCCCATCTCCGCCGAAGTGGCCCTCTCCCACGAGGATGCCGATGAGAAACCCCAGGTCACGATCGGAGAGCGCCAGCACTCCCCCAGTATGACATAGGTGTGTTTCACCGTCAGGTTTTACGTGAAACACCCCGCGCTTGTGTTTCACCGTCAGGTTTTACGTGGAACCATCGTGGTGATCCACCGAGGTCGTCAGGGTGGGGGATACCATGGCGGTGTGAGTGCACACGACATCGGTCAAGACGCATCGACTGCTCCAACGCGGCGACCACTCCCCCGTTTCATCGCCGTGGCGAACCAGAAAGGCGGTGTCGGCAAGACGACGACCACGGTCAATGTTGGTGCGGCACTCGCTGAACTGGGATACCGCACGCTGATCATCGACCTGGATCCCCAAGGCAACGCCTCGACGGGGCTTGGCGTGGAGATTCGCGGCATCGAGACGTCCATGTACCACGTGATCATGCACGACGTGCCTCTCGAGGACTGCGTGGAGGCCACCGATATGCGGAACCTCTTCGTGGCGCCCGCCAGCTTGGACTTGGCGGGCGCAGAAATCGAGTTGGTTCCAGCCTTCAGTCGAGAAACACGGCTTCGTCGTGCGTTGGAGGCGGTCCAGGACGACTACGACTATGTGCTCATCGATTGTCCCCCGTCCCTGGGGTTGCTCACGGTGAATGGCCTGGCAGCAGCACATGAAGTGATGGTGCCCATTCAGTGCGAGTACTACGCCCTCGAGGGCCTGGGACAGTTGCTCCGCAACGTCGATCTGGTCCGGCGCAACCTCAATCCTTCCTTGGAGGTGAGCACCATCGTGTGCGTGATGTACGACCGTCGTACCAAACTGGCCGATGCAGTGGTGGCGGAAGTGCGCGAGCACTTCGGCGACAAGGTCTGTAGGACCTTGGTGCCGCGTGCAGTACGGATTTCCGAGGCCCCATCCTTCGGTCAGCCGATCATCACGTTCGATCCACTGTCACGTGGAGCCATTGCCTATCGAGACGTAGCAAGGGAGGTCTGTGGTGGTCCGGCGTAGTGGTCTGGGTAAAGGGCTTGGAGCTCTCATTCCGGCCGATCTGGTGTCTGACGACACCGGGGATGGTAAGGCACAACTTCTCGAGATTCCTGTAGGGGAGATCACGCCGAATCCGCACCAACCCCGGGTGCACTTCGATGAAGCATCGCTGGCGGACTTGTCGGATTCGATTCGAGAGCTCGGCGTGCTACAGCCCTTGCTGGTGAGGCCCGCTGAGCAGGGTGGATACACACTGATCGCAGGGGAACGTCGTTGGAGGGCTGCTCGCCGTGCCGGCCTGGCAACGGTGCCGGCGGTGGTTCGTACCACCGATGATCTCACCTCGGTGGAGCAGGCGTTGGTGGAGAACCTACATCGTGAGGATCTCACGCCGCTCGAGGAGGCTGCGGCGTATCAGCAGTTGATCGAGGACTTCGAGATGACTCACGAGCAGGTGGCCGTCCGGGTGGGCAAGAGTCGAGCCACGGTCACCAATGTGCTGCGGCTGTTGAGTCTGCCGCCGGCCATCCAACATCTCCTGGCGGACGGTCGCCTGAGCGCCGGGCATGCGCGTGCCTTGCTAGGAACGCCCGACCGGGCCTTCCAGGAGCATGTCGCCCGACGCGCCTCGGACGAGGGGTGGTCAGTGCGTGCTGTCGAAGAGGCAGTGCGTCAACGTGCTGCGGGTGACGGCGGGGGAGTGGAGCATGAGGAGGTGGAATCTGCGCCTACCGCGTCACCGAAACCCACTCCACCTCGGCCGACGACCACACTTCGACCTCCCGGGCTGCTCGAGTTGGAGGAACTGCTCGCCGATCATCTCGATACGCGTGTGAAGGTCGCCATGGCTGGCAAACGAGGCAAGATCACCATCGAGTTCGCTGATCTCGAAGACCTCGAGAGGCTCTATCACAAGATGGTGCAAAGCGAACAAACGTTCGATTCCTGAGCGGCAACCCTCACCCTCAACCAGAGAGCGAACGTGAGGTTGAGCACAGGGTGTTTACAAGTCTGTGGATAACTGAACTTTGTGGGGCTGGTCCTGGGGGGAACGCAACCAGTGCTCCACTCCTGTTGCAAGTGATGACGCCAATGCTGCCGCGTGGTCGACGATGTCCCGAACGGGCCCCAGCGTCAGCATCAGTGCGACCATGCGTGTCTCCCTGAGTACCGGAAGACGCATACCAACGAGGTGGAGGGGCCATGTTGGAAGCAGTGGGTCATCGGTGAGTTGCCGTGCGAGCTGCTCAGCCAGTGATTGGCCCCCCGGGGAACTGAAGGACGGCACCGAGTAGTAGGCCACCTCGAGGCCGTTGGTGGCCTGCGCCTCGAGGCCGAGGTAGAGATGAGCTTCGAAGCGATTGGCGGCCAGCGCCTGAGTGTGAGCATCAGGGTCGTCGAGGGTGATCACCTCAGCACCGGCGTGTCGCATCACGCGGGCCAGGGCACGAACCAAGGGAGCGACGCCACCGAAGTGACCGAGCACGATCCGCCGTTGGTGGAGACTGCGTCCGGCTTGGCGCAGCGACTCGGCTTCCCGCACCATGGCGATTCCCGGGCCGGCACCGGTATGACGGCTGAGACGAGTCAGAGCGACAACGGTGTCACGACCGCAGGCACCGTCGACGAGCAGTCCGCTGTTGCTCTGGAACTCTGCGACGGCTGCGGTGGTGTCGGGTCCGTAGATCCCGTCGATGCGGCCACAGTCGAAACCCAGGCGCGTCAACAGGTTCTGCAGTTCGACGACATCGTCTCCTCGCAGATGGGGTGAAGCGAGGAAGAGCAGTCGGTCGCCCAGAGACCAGGACGCCTCCACCAGGGTGGACCAGGTGGCCTCGTCGCATCGGCCGTGTGCTCGCAATCCTCGAGCCCTCTGGAACGACAAGACCGCATGTTCGGTGGCCACGCAGTAGTGGCCCGAAGTAGCTGAGCCGGCGACGAGGTGACCAGCGATCACCAAGCGCCGTTGAAGATCCCGGACGGCGTCGCCGCTCGATCCGGGACTCAAGACGACGGGTTCAGGAATTCCTCCAACTCCTGCAACATCTGGCCTTTCCCCTTGGCACCCACCATGCGCTTGCGGAGTTCGCCGTCTTGGAACACCAACAGGGTGGGGATGCTCATGACGTTGAAGCGCATGGCCACGTCACCGTGGTCATCCACGTTGAGCTTCGCAATGGTGATCTTGCCCTGTTGTTCCTGAGCGATCTCGCTGAGGATGGGGGTGATCATCTTGCAGGGTCCGCACCACTCGGCCCAGAAGTCCACCAGGACGGGCACCGACGATGAGCCGATGGTCTCGTCGAAGGTGGCAGAAGTGAGATCTACGAGGCCTTCAGCCATGTCGTGTCCTTTCGTCGGGCCCGGTCATGCTAACCGGATCTCCTCAGTGCAGGCTCTCCAGGTAACGCTCGCAATCGATGGCGGCCATGCAGCCCGAACCGGCGGCGGTGATCGCCTGCCGGTAGGTGTGG
>CAYMUC010000089.1:0-12494 GCA_964393535.1 uncultured Ilumatobacteraceae bacterium
GCGTCGGCAATGGCGAAGGGGACGTTCAACACCCGGGCCAAGGTCTGGGCGAGGTGGGTCTTGCCGCACCCGGTGGGCCCCAGCAACAAGATGTTGCTCTTGGCCAACTCGACCTCGTCCCGACGACCGGCGGTGGACGACTGCTGGTACTGGATACGGCGGTAGTGGTTGTACACCGCCACCGACAGCACCTTCTTGGCGTTGTCCTGGCCCACCACGTAGTCGTCGAGGAACTGGCGGATCTCCCGTGGCGTGGGCAGGTGGTCGAACTGGAAGTCGCCTTGGTCGGCGAGTTCCTCTTCGATGATCTCGTTGCACAGGTCGATGCACTCGTCGCAGATGTACACGCCAGGGCCTGCGATGAGCTTCTTGACCTGCTTCTGCGACTTGCCGCAGAACGAGCACTTCAGCAGTTCGCCCGTCTCCCCAAACTTGGCCACGCCGATGCCCCTTCTGCCGGGTTCGTCAGCGGATCGGACCGGTGCGGTCGACGAGCTGACGGGACTGGATCACGTCGTCGATGATGCCATACTCGAGTGCCTCGTTGGCTTCCATCACGAAGTCTCGATCGGTATCGGCGTGAATCCGTTCGATCGGCTGACCCGTGTGCTGTGCAAGGATCTGCTCGAGGAGATCCCGCATGCGAAGGATCTCACGAGCAGCGATCTCGAGGTCGGTGACCTGTCCGTAGCCCACCTGGCCGTAGGGCTGGTGCAGCAACACCCGGCTGTGCGGCAGCGCCAACCGCTTGCCCTTGGTTCCCGCCGCCAACAGCACGGCTGCGGCCGATGCCGCCTGACCAAGGCAGATGGTGGCGATGTCGTTGCGGATGAACTGCATCGTGTCTTAGATGGCGAACAACGCCGTGATGTCGCCCCCCGGCGAGTTGATGTAGATGTTGATGTCCTTGTCGGGGTTCTCGCTCTCCAGGTGGATGAGCTGCGCGCACGTCAGGTTGGCGATGGTGTCGTCGATGGGCGTGCCCAGGAAGATGATGTTCTCCTTGAGCAACCGGCTGTACAGGTCGTAGGCGCGCTCGCCCCGGTTGGTCTGTTCGACCACGGTGGGGACGATGTAGTTCCGGGCTTCGAGGTTCATGCCCCGGCCTCCTCGTGGTCGTGATCGTGATCGTGATCGTGGTCGTGGTCATGGTCGTGCCCGAGCACCAACTCACGGTCCATGGATCGGCCGTCGGTGTCGACCATTTCCACCCGGTGCAACAACCAGTCCAGCGCCTTGGACTTACGGAGCTCGGACCGGAGGTCGTCGAGCGCATCGTTGCGCTCGTAGGCCTTGCGCACCTGCGACACCTTCTGGTTCACCTGAATGGCGATGCGCTGCATCTCCATCTCGACATCATCGTCGTCGACCTCGAGCGCCTCGGCCGTGGCCACCGCTCGCAAGGCGAGATCGACCTTCACCGCCACCTCAGACCGTTGCTTCATGTCGTCCATGAAGGTGGCGGCATCCTGTCCGGTGAAGGCGAACCACTGGTCGAGCGAAATGCCCTGACTCTGCAACTGTCGAGCGAAGTTCTCGACCCTTTGCTGTAGGGCGCTGCGCACCATCACTTCGGGGACCTCGAGGTCGACCAGTTCGGCCAGTGCCGTCGAGGTGCGGTCCACGACCATGTTGCGAACCTGCGACAACTTGTTCTCGGTCAACCGCTCCACGATGAACTCACGCCAGGCGTCCACCGAGTCGTACTCGCCGAGGTGGTCGGCCACCCACTCGTCGTCGAGGTCGGGCAGGACCAATTCGCTCACCGCCGTGACGGTGACCGTGAAATCAGCGGGTTCGTCGGTGCCATTGGGCGTAGCCGTGAACGACAGTTCATCACCAGCCGAGGCCCCCACCAGTTCGTCGTCGAACGTGGGCGCCACCCATCCCTGGCCGATGCGGTACTCCCAGTCTTCGACGTTCAGGCCGATGATCGGCTCTCCGTCACGACTTGCGGCGAGGTCCAGCGTGACCGAATCACCCACGGCCGCCGGACGGTCGACCGGCTGCAGCGACGAGTGTCGCTGCCGTTCGTTGTCCATGACCGCCTGGACCTCGTCGTCGGTCACCTCGATGGAGGGAAGTTCGATGCGGAGCCCGCCGTAGCCGGGCACGGTCACCTCGGGACGAATCTCACAGGTGGCGTCGAACGTCACGACTCCGCCATCGGCTCCACTCTGCAACTCGATGGACGGAGTGTCGATGAGATCCACGGCATGTTCCCGTACCGCCAGCATGAGGTACTTGGGAATGGAGTCCTGGAGCGCCTGGCCTCGTGCCGGCTCCAGGCCGATGCGTGCCTCGAGAATCTTGCGGGGTGCCTTGCCCGGACGGAACCCGGGAAGTCGGACCTCGGCGGCCAACTTGCGGAACGCCGCATCGATGTCCCGGTCGAACTCGATCTCGTCGATCTCGATCGTCAGTTTGACCTTGTTCCCCTCGAGGGGTTCGCACGTGCTCTTCACAGGGGCAGGAGTGTACCCGGCGGACTGCACCGCTCCCCGATGGCAGCCGTGGTTCGGACGACCGTGACGTGATGAGGCAGAATGACGCCGTGCAGACCTGGAAACCACATGCCCTGGCCACTCCTCACGCCAACCAGTTGTCGCTGAAGATCGGCGACCGTGTGCGGTCCACGGTGGACCTCGAGGGAGTTCCGGCGGGCACCGAGGGCAAGGTGTTGCTGGCCAACGGGTTCAACTGGCAGCGCTGCCGGGTGGCGTTCTCCAACGGCGTCGAGCTGGGCGACCTGGACGGCCGACATGTGGAGCCGACGGGTCGTGCTGCTCGCCGCCTCCAGCGCGCCGCCAAACGAGCCCGCTGAGGCTCAACTCTGGCGAAGAACCTCGAGGCGAGCGGCGAACACCGCAGCTTCGGTTCGCCGCTCCATTCCGAGTTTGGCGAGCAGACTCGACACGTAGTTCTTGATCGTCTTCTCGGCCAGGTTCATCTGGCTGGCGATCTGGCGGTTGGTGCGGCCCTCGGCGATGAGATCGAGAATGCGTCGCTCCTGATCGCTGAGCCGTGACAGGCGTTCGTCCTCGGGTGCGGGCTCCCGGAGCCGCCGCAGAACCTGGCCCGTGATGGCGGGGTCGAGCAGTGACTCGCCAGTAGCGACCCGACGCACGGCCGACACGAGTTCGTTGCCCCGGATCTGCTTGAGCACGTACCCCGAGGCTCCCGCCATGATCGCCTCGAACAGTGCCTCGTCATCGCTGTAACTGGTGAGCATGAGGCACGCGATCGTGGGGTCGTGGCTGCGCACCTCGCGACACACCTCGACCCCGTTGCCGTCGGGAACTCGCACGTCGAGCACGGCCACTCGTGGACGCAACGCCCTGATCCTTGCCACGGCGTCGGCGGCCGTAGAGGCCTCACCGACGACCTCGATGCCGCCAGAACCTTCGAGAAGAGCCCGTACGCCTTGCCTGACCACCTCGTGGTCGTCGAGCAGAAAAACGGTGACGGCTTCGCTCACGGCTGCCAGTCAACCCCGCAAGGACAGCATCGGAAAGGGACCTTGGACCCGAACTGCGGGGATGGCTGAAACCCGTGGGGATACACTCGGCGGGCATGACGGTGCCGGCTCCGGATCGCCACAGCACCGAGCCGTTCTCGCCTCTGCTCCCCGACGATGTCGTGCGGACCGTCGTCGAGGGATCCCCCGATGGTCTGGTGATCGTGCAGCACGACGGCACCATCGTGTACGCCAACCGAGCGCTCGGCGCCATGTTCGACGCCGAGCCCGACACCCTGGTGGGGCAGTCGGTGGAACTGCTGGTGAACCGTGCGGCGCGCGATGCCCACCGGGAACAGCGGGTGGCCTATGCCGACGCACCCAGTGTGCGTCCCATGGGACAGGGCCGCCGCCTCAGTGCCCAACGACTCGATGGCAGCGAGTTCTACGTGGAGGTGAGCCTCTCCCCCGTCGTCACCGGTGCCGAGGTGCTCACCATCGCCACCGTGCGCGATGTCACCGAGCGATTGGCTGCCGAAGAACGACTTCGCCACACCGATGAGGCCCTGCACGTCGCCGAGGAGCGCGAACGAATCGCCCGCGACCTTCACGACACCGTGCTCCAGCGACTCTTCGGCCTTGGTCTCGAGCTGCAGGCGTTGGGTCTCCGCATGGAACCTGTCCTCACCGAACGGGTGGAACGTGCTGTCGACGAACTTGATCGCATCATTCGCGACATTCGCACCACCGTGTTCACGCTGGGAGCCGCCCAACGTCAGGGATCATTGGGTCAGGAATTGGGTGCCATCACCACTCAGGCCGCTCGAGTGCTCGGTTTCGCCCCACAACTCCGACTGGACGGTCCGGTTGAGTCGACCGTCAGCGACGAGGTTCGTACCGAGCTCATCGCCACGTTACGCGAGGCCCTGGGCAACGCCGCCCGCCACGCGCACGCACGCTCGGTGGTCGTCGAAGTGCGCAGTGACGATCACATCACGCTGTCGGTACGCGATGACGGAATCGGCCTCGGAGACCAACCCCGCACGGGCGGCGGTCACGGGTTGGTGAATCTTCGGGCCCGAGCCGAGAAACTGGGAGGCCACTGTCGGGTGGAGAATCACACCGAGGGTGGCGTGCTGCTCACGTGGCGCGTTCCCCGACAGTCCTGAGAGGCAACGTCAGCGGAACTTGGGCGGCCGCTTCTCGAGAAAGGCCGCCACGGCCTCGCGATGATCGGCCGACTGATAGGCGGCATGGAGCGCCTCGAGTTCACGTCGTTGCACCAAGCCCAGGTCACTCTCGGCGGCATTGGCAGTGAGTAGTCCTTTGATCACCCGCACCTGCTCAGGCGGGTTGCTGGCCAACTCACGTGCGGCCGCCATCGCCGTATCCATCACGCTGTCGGGAGCCACCGAACGGTCGACCAGACCCATGGCCAAGGCTTCGTCGCCCGACACCATGGAGCCCGACAACGCCAGCCATGACGCGCGGCCCCACCCACACCGGGTGACGAGGAAGTGCGACGACGCAAGTTCGGGCACCAAGCCCATCTTCACGAACCTCGCCGACAGGCGGGCGTCACTGGCCGCCACGAGGTGGTCGAAGGGCAACACCATGGTGAGGCCCACCCCGACACACGCTCCGTGGATGGCCGCCACCAGTGGCTTGGAGCTGCGACACAAGGCGACCCAACCCGAGGTCGCTGCATCGGGTGCGGGCGCATCGGGTGCATGTCCGGTGTCCAGATGGGACCCGAATGCCGCCTCGATGTCGGCGCCGGCGCAGAACCCACGTCCACTCCCCCGTACCACGATGGCCCCTACCGACCGGTCCTCATTGGCAGCGGTGAACGCCGCTGCCAGTTCCTGCGACATGGTCGGGGTCCAGGCGTTCAACTTCTCCGGACGGTTCAAGGTCACGACGAGCACGTCGTCCACCTGCTCGAGAGCGATCTGCGTGGTGGTCATGCGACGTTCTTAGCGCATCGCACATTCGCCGATAGGCTCGGCCCGTCCGCCGGGGAGTAGCGCAGTTGGTAGCGCACCTGCTTTGGGTGCAGGAGGTCGGGGGTTCAAGTCCCCCCTCCCCGACCACGACGAGGTTGCCAAGGCCCCGTCACAGTTGAGTCAGAGCGGCGGCGATGTCCTCTACCACCGTCGGCGGCGCGTCCTTGGGAACCGACACGATCATGAGGTCGGCGCCCACCTCGTCGAAACTCGCCACCTCGCGCCGCAACGCGTCGGCGTCGCCGACGTAGCGGGCGATGGCACTGCAGGTGATGTCGTCGAGAGATCGACCATGCGCGACGGCGTGCTCGCCCAACACCTGACGCAACTCGGAGAACTCGGCAGGGTCCGAGCCCGAGTAGTTCCAGTGGTGGGCGAAGCGACC
Source organism: uncultured Ilumatobacteraceae bacterium (assembly GCA_964393535.1). Taxonomy (GTDB): domain Bacteria; phylum Actinomycetota; class Acidimicrobiia; order Acidimicrobiales; family Ilumatobacteraceae; genus CAYMUC01. The sequence continues at coordinate 5,849 of CAYMUC010000089.1, forward strand.
AGCCAGTGGCAGGGTTCGACGCCGTCCCCTGCCACCGATGCACACCGGAAGCGGTTGTTGAACCGGCTTGGGCCAGCACATGGCATTGCGCAGTTGGTAGTAGCGACCGTCGTAGGTGGTGGTGTCGTTGGTGAGCAGCGACTCGATGACCTCGAGGCCTTCCTCGAAGCGATCGAACCGCTCGCGCATCGTGCCCAAGTCGATGCCGTAGGCGTCGCACTCCTCCTCGTTCCATCCGGCCCCCACACCGAGTTCCAAGCGACCATGGCTGGTGTGATCGAGGGCCACGGCCATGTTCGCCAGCAGGCCGGGGTGCCGGTACACCATCCCCGACACCAACACACCGCCACGGACGCGACGGGTACGGGCCAGCAATGCCGTCAGCGTCACCCACCCCTCCAGACAGTCCTCGCTGGAGTCGCCGAACAACGGGTAGAAGTGATCGAAGGTCCAAGCCGACTCGAACACCTCGAGCTGGTCTGCGAGGTCCCACACCTCGGCCAGCCAGGACCATGTGGTGCGTTGGGGTGAGGTGCTGATGCCGTAGCGCATGGGTGCATCATCGCACCCGGGCCTGCGGTGAGGGCTCTGTTACCGTGACCAACGGTGCGATCACTGCTCACCCGCCGAGGCCTGATCGCCATCATCGTCGTGGGCGTGGGGTTGCGACTGTGGGTCATGACCAGCCATCTGGGCACCCTCAGCGCCGACGAGGCCTACACGGGTCTGCAGGCGAGAGCCATCCTGGACGGCCGCTTTCCCGTGGTCATCGACGGGATGACCTACACCGCCGTGTTCGAGAGTTACCTGTTCGCACCGTTCGTGGCACTGTTCGGCCTTCACGTGGTCCCACTCAAGTTCCTGTCGACCCTGGGGTGGGTCACCGCCGCCGTGTTCACGGGTGCCGCGGTACGGCGCCTCGCTCCACCCCATCTCGGGCGCCTTGCCTCTGCCATGGTGTGGTTGGCGCCTGGGGCGATATTGGTGCTGACCACGCGCGCCTACGTGGGGTACTCCACCGGCGTTGCGGCTGTTGCGGCCACCTTCTGGGCCGCCACTCGTCTTGCCGACGAGGCCCGGAACGGGCGTGCCCCGACGGCTTGGCGTTCGACGTTGGTGGGCGGTCTGGGCGGATTGGCCGTCTACTGCCACCCGATGTTCGCCACGGTGGTGCTGCCCATGCTGGCGGTGATCGCCTGGCAGCAACGCCGCCGGCTGAAGCAGTGGTGGCTCCCTGGTGCCACTGCCGCCGTAGCGGTGAACCTGCCGTTCCTCGTGTGGAACGCTGTCAACGACTGGCCGTCGTTGGAACAACCGGCTGATGCCACCGAATCGGCACCGGCTCGTCTCAGTCGTTTTTTCACCGGTCTTCTGCCCCGAGTGCTGGGACTGCGCACCGGTGACGGCACCTGGGTCCACGGACGCCTGCCCGGCGTGGTGCTGTACGTGGCACTGGTGATGCTGGTGACGTGGGGGTGCGTCGTGGCGGTTCGGCGCCACGGCGCCAGCGGCGCGGTGCTGGTGGCGCCGCTGGTGTTGGCCTGGCCGGCCATGTCGATGCTGTCGAATCTGTCGTTCGTGGCCGATGGTCGTTATGGCGTCATCACCTTCCCCTTTGTCATTGCTGCACTGGTGTGCGGGCTGGGCGACCTCGCCGCTCGTTGGCCGGCCAGCCGAGTGCTGGCGGTGACCCTTGGCATGTGGGTGCTGCTGTTCACCGTGCCCTGGGTGACCCGCGAGGCCGGACGCGATCTCGGCGACCCGAATGCTCACGTCCAGCGAGTGATCGACACCCTGGAGGCCGAAGGGGTGACACGGGTGTTGGGCACGTACTGGTGGGTGCTCCCCATCGACCTCATCAGCGATGGCCACATCCTCACCGGTACCGTCGGTCACCCCGATGTGATCCTGCTGCCTCGCACCCAGGCCAGCGTGGAGACCACCCCCGACGACCGACTGGCGTACGTGTTCGCGCCCGACGCCTATGCGCCGGAACTCCTTCGCCTCGCCGAAGACCGCTATGACCTGCGTCGGGTGGCCGGCGCTGTCGTGTTGATCCCTCGCCCCTAACGCCCGCCCACGATGGGTCGAACGGGGGTGAGGTCACCCCGTAAGGCGATCACGGTCTGCCACGCGCGACGGCGGGCCGCCACCTCGTCCACGTCGGCCACCACCACATGGCCCAGCAGACGGTCGAAGCGATGCTCGTCCGCCAGGAGTTCTACCCGGACCCCAGCATCGACCGCCAGGGCCTCGGCCAGGTGAAGTCGGGGATCGTTCCCCGCCGCGTTCCCCACGACATTCACCATCACCACCACCCCCGGCACGGGATCTGTTGCACCCAGGGGCAGGTCCAGCACCGCCCGCACGTGGTTCTCCACCTGCGATGTGGCAAAGGCTGCTTCGGCGTGTTGGGCGGCGTGATGCGGCCGAGCGATGACCTCGTTGACCATCACCTCGTCGCCGGTCACGAACAACTCCACCACCATCACACCCACTACGCCAAGCCGCTCCGCCAATGTGCAGGCAACCTCGGTGGCCCGTTCGGCCATCTCTGCAGAGATGCCCGCTGGGGAGATCACCTCCCGACAACGACCGAACAACTGCACGGTGCGCACCGGGGCGTACACGGCAACCTCCCCGCCAGGACGCCGGGCTACGGCCACTGCCAACTCCATGTCGAGGTTCAGGAGGGGTTCCACCAGCAACTGTTCACCATTGTTCAACGACGCCATGCCCGAACGCAGGCCCTCCAAGGGGGTGGCCGGCATCTCGACCCCGGTGCGATAACGCCCCGCCCTCGCCGACTTGATGACCGTGGCGGGCCACGATGTGAGCGCCGCACGCAGGTCGGCCTCGTTGGTGACCTGCCGCCACGGTGGCACGGGGGCACCCGCAGCACTGACGAGGCGACGCATCGCCACACGATCGGCCACGATGGCAAGGGTGGAGGCCCCAGGTCGAACCCGGATACCCCGACGCTCGAGGTCCAGCAAGGCCACCGGATCGACCTCGTCCACGGTGATGGTCACCACGCTTACGTCCGAGGGCGCATCGTCGTCGAGTTGATCCAGCGACGTGACCACACGTGTGTCCAGCCCCAGTCGTCGAGCCGCCTGCCCAAGTCGGCGACCGAGGTGGCTGTCGCCGACGATGCCCAGAACCGGTGTTGCCACGGCGGGCGACGGTATCGCCCGAGTGGGGCCACTGGACGGATTCGCACCGCGGGTGCGTACTTTTCGTCTCATCGCCACCTGCCGTTTGTCGCAGGGATCTAGCGTCCTGACATGGACGCCAGCATCGACCGTGACCCCCGGCAGGACCTGTTCGACCGCTTCGACGCACTCACCTTCGACGACGTGGTGATCGTGCCCGGCTATTCAGAAGTACTGCCCGACAGTGTCGACATCTCGTGCCGCTTTGCCGGAGACCTCCGGTTGTCCATTCCCCTGGTGTCGGCAGCAATGGACCGGGTCACCGAGGCACGCCTCGCCATCGCCATGGCCCGCCAGGGCGGGTTGGGGGTGATCCATCGCAATCTCTCGGTGCAGGACCAGGCGGCCGAGGTTCGCAAGGTGAAGCGCAGCCAGAGCGGCATGATCACCGATCCGGTGACACTGCGCGCCGACGCCACGGTTGCCGAGGCAGAAGACCTGATGGCCCGCTACCGGTTCTCGGGCATGCCCATCGTGGAGGACGACCACCGCCTCGTCGGCATCCTCACCAATCGGGATCTCCGCTTCCGCACCTCGGAGGATCTTCGGCGTCCAGTCGCCGACTTCATGACGTCGCAACGTCTCATCACTGCACCCGTGGGCACAGACCTGGTGGCGGCCCGCGACCTCCTCCAGCAGTACCGCATCGAGAAGCTGCCATTGCTCGACGCCGACGGACGTCTGGCGGGACTGATCACGGTGAAGGACATCCAGAAGCAGCGGGAGTACCCCAACGCCACCATCGACGACCGGGGGCGCCTGGCCTGCGCTGCTGCCGTGGGCGTGGGCGAAGATCTCGAGCAGCGGGTAGAGGCCTTGGTGGGTGTCGGCGTCGATGCCGTCTCCATCGACACGGCGCACGGGCATTCGGCGGGGGTGATCACCGCCATCAAGCGCATCAAAGGTGCCTGGCCTCATCTCCTCGTCACAGCGGGCAACGTCGTCACGCCCGAAGGGGTGGATGCTCTGGTGGATGCTGGCGCTGACGCTGTGAAGGTCGGTGTGGGGGCGGGCTCCATCTGCACCACCCGGGTGGTCAGTGGCGCTGGCATGCCGCAGTTGTCGGCCATCTGGCTCACCACTCGGCGGGCGCGTCAGCGCGACGTTCCCGTGATCGCCGACGGTGGCATCACCTACTCGGGCGACATCGTGAAGGCCATTGCGGCAGGGGCCGAATGCGTGATGCTCGGCTCGTTGCTGGCTGGCACCGAGGAGAGCCCTGGGGAGACCGAGCTCTTCGAAGGTCGCCGTTTCAAGAGCTACCGCGGCATGGGCTCCATGGGGGCCATGGTGGGCCTTGGAGCCGACCGTTACGCGACCGCCCAGAGCGACGTGGCAGCCACCAGTCGCAAGCTCGTGCCCGAAGGCATCGAAGGCCGCGTGCCCTACGCCGGACCACTGGGCGATGTGGTGTACCAACTGGTGGGTGGCCTGCGCTCGGGTATGGGCTACGCCGGTGCCGCCGACTTGGAGCATTTGCGCACTCACAGTCGCTTCATGCGCGTGACCGCTGCCGGGCGTGCCGAGAGCCACCCTCATGACGTGGTCATCACCAAGGAAGCACCCAACTACCAGCGGACATGATGACCGGCTTTACCAAGGGTATAGACATGACGTAGCCTTTCTACGAACTGTCTTCATGCTTGAAAACGAGGTCCCCTCATGAACCGCCCGGTTCGTTCGTCTACACGCCATGTCCTGTCTCGCGGTGTGGCGGCGCTTTCGCTGATCGCTGGACTGCTCACCGTGGCTGGCGCACCGACCCCTGCGCCGGTGGCCGCCACTGGCACTACGGTCGATTTCTATCTGTCGCCACCGAAGGTCCAGGGCACCTTCGTGGCTGGCGCCGACCTGGAGACCTTCAACACCATGCCCATCGGCAACACCACGTCGGCGGTGCTGGGGGTCGGCACCGTCACTGGGGGGTCGCTGAGCATCTTCTCTGCCGGCCAGTACGGCGGAGCCGTCACCGATTCAGCGACGCCGGTCACCACGACAGGAGGTGTCGGGACCAACTACGCCTCACCCGCCCGCATTGATCCATCACGAGGGTGCGGGACGTGCTCGGCCACGATCAGTCTGGTCCGTCCCATGACCTACCTGGGCTTCTACTGGTCAGCCGGTGACAGTTCAAACCTTGTGGTCTTCCGTTCCAATGGCATCGAGGTGGCGCGCTTCTCCACCGCAGATGTGGTGGAGGTGATCGGAGGCATCAACTTTGCGGCCACAAGCGGCAAGACCGTGACGGCACTGGGAGGCGGTGTGTACAACTCCCAGGACTACATCTACAACCCCCGCCTCGGGAACGCTCCCAATGAGCCCTTCGCCTACGTCCATGCCATCTCGTCTCAACCCTTCGACGAGATCGAACTGATCGCGAGCGGGTTCGAGTTCGACAACCTTGCCATGACCGACCTGACGGTCACCCCCGATCCAAGCCTGGTCCAGGTTCCCCCAAGCCTCGTGGCGGTGGACGATGCCTTCACTGCTGAGGTCTCCGAGACCATCACCGGTACGGTGGCCACGAACGACACGAAGCCCGTTGCACACACCTACACCGTGATCACGACGCCAGGCTCGGGCATGGTCACCATGGCCGCCGACGGTTCCTTCAGCTACGTGGCCGGTGACTCTGCGGGCACCTTCACCTTCACGTACGAGGTATGCCGCAACAGCACTACACAGTGTGAGTCCGGCACCGTCACCATCACGGTTGCGGCACCACCCCCGCCCCTCCCCCCTGGCTTGGCACCCCTCGTGACAACGCCGGTGTCGACCACGACACCGCCGACCACGCCGGCACCCACCACCACGACCACCGTGGCCCCCACGACCACCACCACAGTTCCGGCTCCCGTGCTGCAACCCGATGGCGCTGCACCCACCGTGCCGCCCGGTGACTCGGTCGTGACCGAGGACGGCGAACCCACGGCCGTGGAGCGCCTCATCGACACCGACGGGTCCTTGGTGCTGCGCGGCCAGGACTTCGAGTTGCGCTTGGCGGGCGACTGCACTGGCGGCGGCTGTGAGGTGCAGCGCAACGCCACGGGACGCGAGGTGATCGAGCTGGAGGAGAACGGTCTCGCTCAGGTGGGCGGTTTCGGGTTCATGCCCGGCACCGTCGTGCATGTGTGGCTGTTCTCCGAACCCACCTACCTCGGCCCCCTCGACGTGCAGGCCGACGGCACGTTCCGCGGCACCGTGCCGTTGGTCGGGATCGCCCCAGGCCAGCACACCCTGCAGGTGAACGGCATCAGCTTCGACGGCGTGGACCGCAGCGCCAACCTCGGCGTGATCGTCCGCACCGCAGCCTTGCCGCAGGAGCTCGACCCGAGGCTTCCCTCCACGGGCACCGGTGCGTCGTTGTGGCTGGTTCTCGGCGCTGCGGCCATGAGCCTCGTCGGCATCAGCCTGACCCGGCGACGGCCTCT
>CAYMUC010000090.1:0-12333 GCA_964393535.1 uncultured Ilumatobacteraceae bacterium
GGCATCGGCCTGCAGGGTGGACAAGGCTGCCCGGGCTTCGTCTGGCAGTCCTTCTGCCAGCACGCTGGCCATCTGCCCGGCCTTCATGATGACGCCCCGCATCTGGCCCACTTCACGGGCTACGTCTTGTGCGGTGCGCACGGCGAACTGCTCGTCGAGACGGGCCCGGCGCTCCTCGTCGGCCCCTCGGCCCATGAGCCGATGTCGTAGGTAGCGCAGGGCGTTGCGCAGGGTGAGCCGCCACAGGCGTGCTGACCGGCGCAGTCGGCGGGTCAGGTCACGGTGCAGCAACGTGTGGCAGACGCCGGGCCGTGGGATCGGCTTCCAGCAACTCGTCGGGCAACGGGGCGCCGGTCACCTCGCACGCGCCGTAGGTGCCAGCGTCCAGACGCTCCAGGCTGGCCTCCACGGCAGCGAGTTCGGCCTCGAGAGCGTCGAGGTCCAACGCCGTCGCATCGTCGGTGGGCGACTCGTCGTGCTCCATGGCGGCAGCGTACCGGTGACACCCGAAGTCCACCCGACGGCAACGTGTGCGCCACACCCTCGTCCTAGTGTGGCGCCGTGGCCAACGTGCGGTGGGAGCAGGTGACCAAACGCTTCGGCGAGGTGGTGGCCGTGAACGGCGTCGATCTTGCGGTCGACGATCGCGAGTTCATGGTGCTGCTGGGTCCGTCAGGTTGCGGAAAGTCCACCTTGTTGCGCCTCATCGCAGGCTTGGAGCATCCCACCACGGGGCACGTGTGGATCGGGGACCGGCGGATGGACGACGTGGCCGCCAAGGAACGCGATGTGGCCATGGTGTTCCAGAGTTACGCGCTGTATCCGCACAAGTCGGTGTACGCCAATATCGAGTTCCCTCTCAAGGTGCGCAATGTGCCCAAAGCCGAGCGAGACGAGCGGACCAAGCAGGCGGCGTCGGCACTGGGTCTCAGCGACTTGCTGGACCGGAAACCGGCTGCGTTGTCGGGTGGGCAGCGACAACGCGTGGCGCTTGCTCGTGCCATCGTGCGTCAACCGGCGGTGTTCTGTATGGACGAGCCGTTGTCGAACCTGGACGCCAAGTTACGAGCCGAGACGCGAGCCGAGTTGGTGGCGCTGCATCGCCGTCTCGACGCCACCTTCATCTACGTCACGCATGATCAGGTCGAGGCCATGACCATGGGAACCCGGGTGGCTGTCATGTCGCAGGGCGTGGTGCAGCAGGTGGGCACCCCGCATGACGTCTACCACCGGCCAGCCACCGTCTTCGTGGCCGAGTTCGTGGGCACGCCGCCCATGAACGTGTTCCCGGTGGGGGCGTTCGAACCGGGTGGGCACCGCGTGGGGGTTCGACCCGAGCGGTTGCGCTTGGTCGCCGACGGACCAGTACGTGCCACGGTCGTCCTCATCGAGCGACTGGGTCACGACGTCATCGTCACGTGTCAGTTGCCCACAGGCGAACGGGTGTTGGTGCGGCATGATGTTGAAACCGATGACGCGGTTGACCTCGGCGATGAGGTGTGCCTGGACGCCGATCTCGCTCATAGGCATCGGTTCGACGGAGTCACCGGACGACGGATCGGCGACGGGGATTCGACATGAACCGTCGCCGTAGCGACGTGGCGTTGGCGGCGTTGTTCCTTGCGCCGTCGGCCGTGATTCTGGGCACTTTCGTGGTGTACCCGTTGGGTCGAGCGGTGTGGTTGGGACGGCAGCGTTGTGATGCTCAGGCTGTTCGTTGTCGTACCACCGGTTGGCGCCAATATCTCGACGTGGCCACCAGTGGCGAGTTCACCCACGCCTTATGGGTCACCCTCAAGTTCGTGCTGTTGACCGTTCCGCTCGGGGTGGCACTGGGCCTGGGCCTCGCCGTCCTGGCGGATCGCCACCTGCGGGGAATGGGCATCTTTCGCACCGTGTTTTCCAGCACCATCGCCACCTCGGTCGCCGTGGCCTCGCTGATGTGGTTGTTTCTCCTGCAGCCGTCGCGAGGTGCGCTCGCCAACGTCGGGTGGATCAACAGTTGGTTCCCCGTGGTGAAGACACCCGGTCTGTTGAACGATCCGGGCACGGCACTGTCGGCGGTCGCCCTGTCCAGTGTGTGGGCAAATCTCGGGTTCACCTTCATCGTGGTCACCGCTGGCCTGCAGAGCATTCCGCGTGAACTGATGGAGAGTTCGGTGATCGACGGTGCTGGACCGTGGCGGCGGTTCGTCCACGTGACCCTGCCCTTGTTGGCCCCCACCTTGGTGTTCGTGAGCATCGTGCTGGTGAGCCGTGCGTTCCAGGCCTACGGCGAGATCGACCTGCTGACCAGTGGTGGGCCGCAGCCGCAGGCCAGTACCACCACACTCACCTACCTCATCTACGGCCGATCATCCATCGCACGCAACGATGCCGGGCTGCAATCGGCGGTGGCGGTGCTGCTGTTCCTCGTGTTGCTGGTGGTGTCGTTGGTGCAGTTGCGCGGATTGGAGCGGAGGATCCACCGTGGAGCGTGAGCGCTACGACGATCCCCTCTACCTGAGCCGTCACCGCCTGTTGCGCACGGCGGGTCGCTACGCGCTGCTCATCGGTCTTGCCGTGGTGGTGCTGTTGCCCATCTACGCCACGTTGGTGGCGGCGTTGAAGCCCGGTAGCCAGGTGCTCAACCGACCCTTCGTGCCGGGGCCCATCACGTTCGACGTGTTCGGTGATGCCTGGACCCAGGGCCGTATGGGTCGCTACCTGGTGAATTCTGCGGTAGTGGCCGTCATCGTGACGGCAGCTCAGGTGGTCACCTCGGTGCTGTCGGCCTACGCCTTCACGTTCTTGAGGTTCCCGTTCCGAAATGCGCTGTTCGTGGCGTTTCTGGCCACCCTTCTGGTACCTCTGGAAAGCACTCTCGTGGTCAACCGTCGCACCATCGATTCACTCGGATGGCTCAACAGTTTCCAGGGGCTCACCGTGCCGTTCCTCGCCACTGCCTTCGGCACGTTCTTGCTGCGGCAGGTATTTCGGCAGATCCCCGCCGAGTTGCGCGAGGCCGCCGAGATGGACGGTCTGGGACACCTCGGCTTTCTACGCCATGTGGCGCTGCCATTGGTGCGGCCGTCGCTGGGTGCTCTTGGACTGCTGGCATTCCTGGGCACCTGGAACCAGTACTTGTGGCCCAACTTGATCACCACTCAGGAGGATATGAACACCGTGCAGACCGGACTTCGCCTGCTCAACTCGAGCGTGCCCGACATCGAGCGCTTCAACGTGCCCATCGCTGGCACCATCATCGCCGCTCTCCCCATCGTGGCCGTACTGGTCGTTTTTCAGCGCCAGTTGGTGCGGGGCCTCACCGCTGGGGCGGTGAAGGGCTGATGCGCCGCCGGACCCCCCAGGTGGCATTCGCCACCCTCACCGCTGCTGCGTTGGTCGCCGCCTGTGGCGGCGGCGGCTCGTTACAAGACGCCGGCAACACCACGGCTGCGCCCACCACGGTGCCGGCCACACAACCCGGCGAGACCACCACCACGGTGGCACCGTCGACCACGGTGGCCACGCCGCTCGACGATCTACCGGGTTGCCCGGTGGAGGCCTTGGCGACGGCCGATGGCCCGGTGGAGTTGACCTTCTGGCACGGCATGACCGCCGACCTGGAAGCGGCGCTCACCCGCATCACCGAGGGCTACAACGCCTCGCAGGACCGCGTGCGCGTGGTTCTGCAGAACCAGGGCGGGTACGAAGACGTGCTCGACAAGTACCTGCAGTCGGGCCCCAACTCCCGACCCGACCTGGTGCAGGCACCCGAATACGCGGTGCAGGTGCTTCGAGACAGCGAGTCGTTCGTCCCTGTGGAGGCTTGCATGCTGGCCGCCGACTACGACGCCACGACCCTGCTGCCCGCCACCCTCGAGGCCTACAGCACCGAGGGTGTGCAGTGGTCCATGCCCTTCAACGTGTCCAACCCCATCCTGTACGTGAACGAGGTTGCCTTCGCCGCCGCGGGCCTCGACCCCGCGGATCCGCCTTCCAGCCTCGAGGAACTCGAGGCTGCTGCGAAGGCGATCGTCGAGTCGGGCGCCGCCGCCTACGGGTTGGCGGTCGACACCAACTTCGACTCGGGTGGTGGTTGGTTCATCGAGCAGTGGTTCGCCAAGGCGGGTGCGTTCTATGCCGACCAGGACAATGGCCGCACGGCCCCGGCCACCGAGGTGCTGTTCGACGACGCCACCGGCGTGGAGTTGTACACCTTCCTCCAGGACATGGTGAACCAGGGTTGGGCCGTGAACGTGGGCGACAACGCTTCGGGTCAGGACAACTTCCTCAAGATGGCCGATCCCGTGGAGCGCGCTGCCATGACCATCGGTACGTCGGCGGCACTGGGCACCGTGCTGGCCGCTCTTGGGGGCGGACTGGCTCCGGGCCTCGGAGCCGATGACATGACCGTGGGGCACATGCCCGGCCCGAACGGCAGTGAGGCGGTGTTGCTGGGTGGTGCGTCGCTGTGGATCGTCGCCGATCGCGGCGACGCCAAGACGGCAGCAGCATGGGACTACATCTCCTATCTCGTGAGCGCCGCGGTGCAGTCCGATTGGGCGGCCAGCACCGGCTATGTCCCCGTGAACGAGGGGGCCGTCACGGTGGAGCCCTTGGCCACCACCTACGCCGATGACCCCCGCTTCCGAGTGGCGTACGACAACCTGCTGAACACGCCGAACGAACCGTGGAACGTGGGGCCGTTGCTGGGTCCGCAACGCGAGATCCGGACGCTCACCTCTCAGGCACTGGCGGCGGTGTTCCAGGGCACCGACCCGGCTGAAGCCCTTGCCGACGCGGCGTCCAAGGCCAATGGTCTGCTGGCCAACTATGCCTCGTTGCAGGGACGATAGGGTCCAAGCCCATGCCTACCCCCTTCCCACCCTTCGACGGGTCCGCACCGGTCCAGCAGCACTTCGACTCGCCGCCCGAGATGGGTATCGACCCGACGAAGCGGTACACGGCCACCATGGTCACCTCCATGGGGGACCTCGCGATCGCGCTCGATGCCGTGCGGGCACCCAAGACGGTGAACAACTTTGTCTTCCTGGCGTTGCACCACTACTACGACGGGGTCACGTTCCACCGCATCATCAACGGGTTCGTGTGCCAGGGCGGTGACCCCAAGGGCACGGGCACCGGTGGACCCGGTTACCGCTTCGAGGACGAACTGCCCCGGCCCGGCCAATACCAGATCGGCTCGTTGGCCATGGCCAACGCCGGTCCGAACACCAACGGGTCACAGTTCTTCCTCATCAGCGGTCCCGATGGCACCCGCCTGCCACCGGCGTATTCGCTGTTCGGCCAGGTCGTGAAGGGCCTGGATGTGGTGGACGCCATGCAGCGGGTCCCCACCGGCCCCGGCGACCGCCCGGTCACCCCTGTGGTGATCGACAAGGTCACCATCAGCGTCGCCGACTGAGTTCCCACCAGCCATGCCCCCTGGGCCCGTACAACTGACTCGTGTCGAGGCGCGACGTCTGGCAGTACGCGCCCAGGGGCTGGCCAAGGCGCGGCCAAGCGACACCGTGGCGCCGCGGCATCTGCGCGATGTCCTGGCGACGGTGGGTGTAATGCAGATCGATGCCGTGAATGTGGTGGCTCGTAACCACGACTTGGTCGTCCATGCCCGGTTGGGGCCGCACCGCTCGACGCTGCTCGACGATGCCGCTCGCGCCGGAGACACCTTCGAGTACTGGGGCCACGAAGCGTCACACCTGCCCCTGTCCTTGCACCCATTGCTGCGATGGCGCATGGAGGCAGCGCAACGGGGCGAGGCTTGGTCGAGCGTGGTGAAGGTGGCCAAGCAGGACCCCCGTTTCGTGACCACCGTGCGCGAGGCCATCACCGATCGTGGTGCGTCCACGGCTGGAGAGTTGGCCGAACTTCTGCGGCCGCGCCAACGACCCAAGGGCGCATGGTGGGACTGGGACGACACCAAGGCGGTGCTGGAGTACTTGTTCTGGACAGGGGAAGTCACCGCGCGGCGTCGTGCGGACTTCACTCGGGTCTACGACCTCACCGAAAGGGCCCTACCACCGGAGGTACTGGCAGCGCGTACACCGTCGGTCGAGGCAGCGCAGAGCGAATTGCTCCTGGTGGCAGCGCGCGCCATGGGGGTGGCCACCGCTGAGGATCTGGCCGATTACTTCCGTCTGAAAGTGACCGCCTGTCGACCACTGTTGGACACGCTGGTGAAGCGCAAGAAGTTGCTGCGAGCTGAGGTAGAGGGCTGGCGCGAACCTGCGTTCCTCGACCCGGAGGCTCCGACACCACGGGCCACCAAGGCGCGGGCGTTGCTGGCCCCCTTCGACTCCCTGATCTGGCACCGTCCTCGAGTGGAGCGTGTCTTCGACATGAGCTATCGGGTGGAGATCTACGTCCCCGCCCCGCAACGGCGTTTCGGCTACTACGTCATGCCGTTCCTGTTGGGGGATCGACTTGTGGCCCGCCTCGACCTCAAGGCCGACCGCGCAGCTGGCGTCCTGAAAGTGCTGTTGGCTCACCGAGAACCCGAGGCACCGGCAACGGCAGAGGTGGTGGAGCCACTGCATGCCGAATTGTCGGACATGGCCGCCTGGCTGGGTCTGGAACGGCTCAGCGTCACGTTGCGCGGTGAGTTGGCACGGGACCTGGCCACTGCCGCCCGGTAACGTGTCGCCGTGTCGACGGGCCCCCTGATCGCCGTCATCGGACGCCATGGAGCGCCTGGCCGTCTGTCGCGTGATTCGGTGGCGTTCGCCGGTTTCCGGTACCTCACCTCGGTGCAGCGAGGAGGTGGCGAACCGGTGGTGGTGGCTCCCCGCACGGTCACCCACGACGAGGCGTGTGCGCTGCTCGACCGGTTCGATGGCCTGCTGCTGCTCGGTGGCGCCGATGTCGATCCTGCCAGCTACGGCGGTGAACCGCACCCCAGCATCTACGGCGTGCACCCCGAACAGGACCGCTTCGAGATCCACATGGTTCGGGCGGCCATCGAGGTGGAGATCCCCACACTCGCGATCTGCCGGGGCATCCAAGTGGTGAACGTGGCGCTGGGTGGAACCCTCATCCCGCATCTGCCCGACGTACCCGGTCATGTGGACCACGCCCCCACCAAGTTCCCCGCCGGTCAGGACGGTGTGCTGCACGGCGTGAACCTCGAGGCCGACTCGCGGGTGGCCGGTGCCATGCGTGCCACCGACATCACGGGGGCGTCGTTTCACCACCAGGGCATCGACCGGGTGGGTGAGGGCCTCGAGGTGGTGGGTCGGTCACCCGACGGGCTCACCGAGGCCCTGGAGTATCACCGGGACTCCATGTGGCTGTTGGGTGTGCAGTGGCATCCGGAAGACACTGCTGAACGCGATCCGCATCAACAGGCCCTCTACGACGCGCTGGTGGACCGCGCCGAACGCCGATCGTCGTCGCGGTTCGGCGGTGCTGGTGCGGCCCACGCCAGGAGCCGAGTCAAGGCCAGCCCCGCCGGCTGAACCGTCACCCGTTCCAGCAGTGGCGGCGCGAACAGCCGCAGGGGTCGCCGGGCCCATCCCGGCAGTAACGACACCGCAGCGGCGGCCAACACCCCGTACACGGGTCGTGCCACTGCCTCCAGTGGCGGGTCCCACAACAGGAATCGCACGGCTTCATGGGCCTCGGCGGTGGCATGCAACTCGGGTCGGAACGAACGCAACTGATCATCGAGCGCCCGTTGGCTGCGGGGTGGGGCGGGTACCCCTAAGGCCGACGCGATGCGGGCCATGTCGGCCACGTACCCATCGCGCTGTTCGGGCGACAAGCTGACACTGCCGAACCGTGTGTGAGCGGCGAGGAAACTCCGCACTTCGGCAAGGTGCACCCAGCGCAGGAGATGTGGATCGTTGGCGGCATACGGTCGACCGTCGGCCGCGATGCCTTGCACGTGCTGATGCACAGCGCGCACCCGAGCGATGGCCGCCTCTGCCTGCGCCGCAGGGCCGAATGTGGTGGCGGCCAGAAAGTCGGCGGTGCGTTGCAGGCGTCCCCACGGATCGTGGCGATAGTCGCTGTGGCGGGCCACGCCGGTCATGGCCAGGGGATGCAGAGTCTGCAGCAGCAGCGCCGACAATCCGCCGATGAACATGCTCGCGTCACTGTGGACGAGGCGAACCGGACGATCGTCGGCGAACCACCGTGGGCCACCAGCCTCGAACAACTCGTGTGCCCTCTGCTCGCGATCCGCGCCGGTGATGCGCGACCGGACAGCTTCGCCCAGGGCGGTTCGCACTCGCTCGATGGACTCCACGGCGTCAGTCTCGCACCGCGGACGCCAACTCACCTGTCGGAGCCAGGGCGATGCCACGTGAGCCCGGGGAACCGGTCGAAGTCGTTGTCGAAACTCCACAACTCGGCGCCGTGTTCCAGGGCAAGTGCCGCCAGATGCGCGTCACTCACCAGGTTGCCTCCCACGCCCGTGACCTCGAGCAACTCGGTCATGACCGCATAGTGGCGTGATGTCGGTTGAGGCACCGCCACGTTGGGGCGTTGGAGCCACGTGTCGACCGCTGCCGTGGCGCGAGCGATGGGCAGTGGTTGTGCCATGACCCGCGGATTGGTCACGAGGCGGACATAGGCGACCGTGACCATGGTCGGTAGGCCGACGGTTCGCCAGCCGAGCATTGCGTCATCGAGCCATGTCTTGGCCAACGCATGGTGGTGGGTCGCCTCATTGGTGGCGTAGATCAACACGTTGACGTCGACGATCCTCACTTGCGCAACTCGAGTTTCCTGAGCAGTTCCTCGTCGTCGAGTTGTGACGCCAGGTGCAGAGCCTTGTCGAGGTCGACTCCCGGCAGTACGGGCGATGAGAACAGCGGAGGGTCGTACTCCAGCGGAGAACGTTCGTCATGAAGACCCCGACGAAGCAGTTCGTTCACCGTCTCTTTGAAACCACTTCCACGTTGACGCATGACCTCTTTGATGCTCTGCGCGACATCTTCATCGAGCGTCAAGGTGGTTCGCACAGAAGCATCATAGCATCACTCCTCTTCGACACCCCTGGTCACTACGCTCCGCCCATGACCGAGAACGGCGCCCAACCCAGCGACCCGGGCAGTCGTATGCCGCGTTGGATCGGCCGGGCCGTGGTGTTGTTCTGGGCCGGCTACCTGGGCATGTTGTTGATCAAGTACGGCTTCGACCGCGTCCGTGAACTGCTGCTCGTGGTCCTGGTCTCGCTGTTCCTCGCCCTGGCCATCGAGCCGGGCGTGGATCGGTTGGTGCGGCGAGGCTGGCGTCGCGGCCGGGCGACGTTGTCGATCCTGTTGGGCGTACTGGTGGCGAGCCTGGTGTTCGTGGGAGCCATCGGCACCATGGTGGGCACCCAGGTGGCAGATCTGCTGCAGAACTCCGAGATCTATGTGAACCGTACGGTCGACTTCCTGAACGACACCTTCGGCACCAACATCGATCCCCAGAGCGTGAACGATTCCATCGGTGATCCCGACGGCCCGGTCCAGGAGTTCATTCGTAACCAGCAGGACCGTGTGGTGCGACTGTCGGTGGCGGCCCTGGGGTTCTTGTTGCAGGTGTTCACCGTGTTGTTGTTCACCTTCTACTTCGTGGCCGACGGGCCGCGACTGCGCCGATCGGTGTGCAGTCGCCTGCGCCCAGACCGCCAGCAACGCGTGCTGGACGTGTGGGAACTGGCCATCGCCAAGACCGGCGGCTTCTTGTCGTCGCGGGCACTGCTCGCGCTCATCTCGGCGTTCTTCCATTGGATCGCCTTTCAGGCCATCGGGACTCCGGCACCGGTGGCCATGGCGCTATGGGTGGGGTTGGTCTCGCAGTTCCTTCCGGTCATCGGCACGTATCTCGCTGGTGTTCTGCCCCTGCTGCTCACCTTCATCGACCGACCCGCCAAGGCCCTGCTGGTCATCGGTTTCATCGTGGTGTACCAGCAGATCGAGAACTACCTGGTCTCGCCTCGCATCACCGCACGGACCATGGAACTCCACCCAGCCATCGCCTTCGGGTCGGCTCTGGCGGGTGCAGCGTTGTTGGGACCGGTCGGCGCCGTGCTGGCCCTGCCGGCAGCCGCCATGGTGACTGCCATTGCTGCCGCCACTGGTGTGCGCCACGCTGTGATCGAGAGCCATCTCACCGCACTCGAGGAGCCGCGGACGCCAGCCGTTCCTCGCAAGCGTCGGGGTCGCCGATCCGCCGAGGACACGGCGTCATGAGTGGTGGCATCCCTTTCGTCCCGCCGCTCGACGAACCGCAATACGGCGTGGCCGTTCCAGTGGCTGCCGATCTACGGCGGGTCCTGGCCGAGAACCCTTCCAAGTTCACGTACCGTGGCACGGGGACCTACGTGATCGGTCGAGGTGAGGTGGCAGTGATCGATCCTGGCCCCGACCTCTCGACCCACCGGGATGCGCTGGCGGCAGCACTGAAGGGCGAGCGAGTCCGAGCCATCGTGGTGACGCACTGCCACGCCGATCATTCCCCACTGTCGGCCTGGTTGGCCGCCGAGACCGGTGCGCCCACCTATGCGCTGGGTCCCCACGGAGAGGTGAGCGACGATCCCGACGACGTGATCGAGGACGTGCCCGATGAGTCGCACGAACCCAAGGAGTCGGTCGACACCGCTTTTGCCCCTCAGCTGGCGGTGACCGACGGTGAGGTGTTCGCCAGCGGTCCGGGCTGGACCCTGCAGGCGGTGGCCACACCGGGTCACACGTCGAACCATCTGTGTGTGGCGTGGCACGAGCAGCGAGCACTGTTCAGCGGTGATCACATCATGGGGTGGAGCACCACGGTGGTCTCGCCACCCGATGGCGACATGGCCGACTACATCCAGTCGTTGCGTACGGTGCAGGGTCGTCGTGACGAGGTGCTGTGGCCCACTCATGGCAGTCCGATCACCCAACCCGAGCCGTTCCTCGAGGCGTACCTGGCGCATCGGCTCGAACGTGAGGCGCAGGTGTTGGCCCAGGTGAGGGCCGGTGTCACGAACATCGCCGACATGGTGGCGGTGCTGTACGCGCAGGTCGACACGAAGCTCCACCGGGCGGCCTCGCGCAGTGTGCTGGCTCACCTGGTGAAGCTCGTGCACGAGGGTGTGGTGGCCGTGGACGACGACCGGCCCCGGGTGCGTTCGACGTACTTCGCTGTGTGACCACTGGGCGGAATGGAATACCTAGGGGGGTATCTGGGTTACAGTGAGCCTATGGCTTCCGATTCCGCCACCGTGACCCTGACCAAAGACAACTTCAACACCACCATCGACCGAGACGGCATCGTGCTGGTCGACTGGTGGGCGTCGTGGTGCGGACCCTGCCGCATGTTCGCTCCCATCTTCGAAGAGGCCGCCAAGGAGAACCCCGATGTGGTGTTCGGCAAGGTGGACACCGAGGCCGAGCAGGAGTTGGCCGGCGCAGCCCGCATCTCGTCCATCCCCACGCTGATGATCTTCCGCGACCGTCACCTGGTGTTCTCACAGGCCGGTGCCCTTCCCAAGCATGTCCTCGACGACCTGTTGCGTCAGGTGCGAGAACTGGACATGTCGCAAGTCACCGCCAGCTGATCGCCGTGCACGAGGCCCTGCAGCGCCGCACGCTCGTCACGCTGTCGATCAGCCAGGTGCTCGGCTCGGCCGGGCTCACCTCGGGTATCACGGTGGGTGGTCTCATCGCCAAGGATCTGTTGGACGGTGACACGTTCGCCGGGCTGTCCACGGCGTCGCTCACCATCGGCTCGGCGGTGGGGGCGGCTCAACTTGCCCGCCTCATGGCCGAGCGAGGGCGTCGACCCGGTCTGGCGACCGGCTACGGCATCGCCGTGTTCGGTGCAGTGATCGCCGTGATCGCCGCCCAGCAGCGGATGTTCCCCCTGCTGGTGTTGGGCAGCATCTTGTTGGGTGCTGGTCAAGCGTCGAACCTGCTCACCCGATACGCGGCAGCCGACCTGGCGGCACCCGACGAGCGCGCGCGGGCCATCAGCCGGCTCGTGTTCATGTCGACGTTCGGTGCCGTTGCCGGCCCCGTGATGGTGGGAGCCGGGGGCGCTGTGGGGCGTGGTCTGGGTCTCGACGAGTTGGCAGGGCCATACCTGTTCTCCATCGTCTTCTTTGCCGCCGCTGCCGGCATCACGCTGTGGCGTCTGCGTCCTGACCCGCTGGTGGTGGCCGGTGGCGTACGTCGCGAGGGTGCACCCAAACAGAAGGTCGACCTGGTGGGCTCCCTCCGATTGGTGGCGGCGCGACCCGATGCACGCCTGGCGCTCACATCCATGGTGGTGTCGCAGGTGGTCATGGTGGCGGTGATGACCATGACCCCTCTGCACATGCGGGACCACGACCACTCGGTGCAACTGGTGGGGTTCGTA
>CAYMUC010000091.1:0-12116 GCA_964393535.1 uncultured Ilumatobacteraceae bacterium
CGATCGCGATGGATGAGGGTCTGCGTTTCGCGATCCGTGAGGGTGGGCGGACCGTTGGTGCGGGCCGGGTCACCAAGATCCTCAAGTGACCGACCGGAACGATCAGAGAGCAGACTGACATGGCACAGAGCATCCGCATCCGGTTGAAGGCGTTCGATCACGAGATCATCGACCAGTCGACCCGCAAGATCGTCGAGACGGTCAACCGCACCGACGCCACCGTTCGGGGTCCGATCCCGCTCCCGACCGACAAGCACCGCTACACGGTGATTCGCGGTCCGCACGTGGACAAGGACTCTCGGGAGCACTTCGAGATGCGGATGCACAAGCGCCTCATCGACATCGTCGACCCGAACGCCAAGACCATCGACAGCCTGCAGCGCATCGAGCTGCCGGCCGGCGTGGACATCGAGATCAAGATCCAGTCGGCCTGAACAGCAATCAGGTCGAGTGATGTGCAGGAGGGACGGCTTGGGCCGTCCCTCTTTGCGTTGTCACCTCGAATTCTCACCGACCTCCTACCTGAACGAGGTCACGATCGGCGAGGGAAGGGGCTAGACAGAGCGCATGGGTACTCCATTTCCGCCTCCTGGCCCCAAGATCGGGACGCCGTATCTGGGATACGAGCAGTTGCTGCCGCCCCCGCCGCCTCCCTCGATGGCATCGCCCATGCCCCCGCGCCGCCGTGGACTGGTGGCAGCGGTGGTCGTGGCAGGCCTCGTCGCCGGCGCGACCGGTGGAGCCGTGGGTGCGTGGTTGGCCGACGAGCCCGCACCGACAGTGACGCCGAGGCCTTCACCTATCGTGACTGCAGCACCTACGAGCATTGGGGAGATCCCAGGATTAGACCGATCGCTCGACGTGCCAGGAGTCCTCGCAGCAGTACAGGACAGCGTGGTGACCTTGTCGGTCGATACCGGCATGGGCATGGGCACAGGTACCGGTGTCATCATCAGCGCTGACGGGGAGATGCTCACCAATGCCCACGTGGTCGAGCAAGGACGCACGGTGCGTGTGCGCCTGTTGGGTGAGACCGAACCGCGTGAGGCCCGAGTTCTTGCCAGCGATGCGGGGAACGATCTCGCCTTGGTGAAGATCGACGCCCAAGGCCTGACGCCGGCGACCTTTGCCGACCCGGCCTCGCTACGGGTGGGCATGGAGGTCGTGGCCATCGGGTACGCCCTCGGCCTCGACGGTGGACCGTCGGTGACGTCGGGCATCGTCTCGGCGCTCGACCGCACCATCATCACCGACCTGGGGGCGCTCGATCGACTGGTTCAGACCGATGCACCGATCTCCTCGGGGAACTCGGGCGGACCGCTGGTCAATGCCGCGGGCCAGGTGGTCGGCATCAACACAGCGGTGGCCCGAAGTGACTCGATGACCGCCGCCAACAGCATCTCCTTCGCCATCGGTGTGGGCGAGGTGCTCAGGGTGCTCGATCAACTGCGACAGTCGGCGGCCGGCCAACCGCGTGAGGAGGGTTACCTCGGCGTGGGGTTGGGTGACCGAACCGATGGTGGGCAGGGCGCGGTGATCACCGAGGTGCAGCCCGACTCACCCGCCGGGCGGGCAGGACTGCAGGCTGGCGACATCGTGGTCAGTTTCGATGGGGCACCCATCGATGGCCGGGCCGGGCTCATCGCTGCAGTGCGCGACCGCGGCCCCGGAGCCGCCATCACGCTCGAGGTTCGACGGGGCGGATCGCCGTTGAGCCTGGTGGCGCTGCTGGAGCGCCGGCCAGGTTGAGTCGAGGTCGCTCGAGCGCTGACTAGGGTTCGCGCCATGGTGCCCCTCGACGCTCATCTCGGAGCCCAACGGCCCTTCGGGCTCGGGTTCTGGCCCTTGGCCGAGGACGATCCCGGTGTGACGATCCCCCGAGAATCGGTGAGGATCGTCACCGACGACGGTGCCGTGGTCAGGGGCTTGCTGTGGCTCCCACCTGGCGGGCGCTCATGGTCCACGGCCGTCATCCTCACGCATCCCCGTGGTGACTTTTCGGTTCACTACGCCTGTCCACTGCTCGCAGCGGCTGGCTACGCCGTGTTGGGATTCGCCACCCGCTATCTCAACAACGACACCGACTGCCTCCATGAGGCCTGCGCGGTCGACGTGGAGGCGGCCCACCGTTGGATTCGTCAGAGGGGCGCCGAGGCCGTGGTGCTG
Source organism: uncultured Ilumatobacteraceae bacterium (assembly GCA_964393535.1). GTDB lineage: Bacteria > Actinomycetota > Acidimicrobiia > Acidimicrobiales > Ilumatobacteraceae > CAYMUC01. The sequence goes on from CAYMUC010000091.1 coordinate 2,167, forward strand.
CTCGGTAACTCCGGCGGAGGGTCGCTCATGGCGTTGGCTCACACGCTGACGGGGATCGGTGACGGCTTCGTGGGACTGGCAGCTCACCCGGGGGAGGGGGTGTTCATGCTTCAGGTCATCGACCCTTCCGTCGCCGACGAGGCCGATCCGTTTGCGACGGTGTCCGAACTCGACATGTACCACCCCGACAACGGTTGGAGGCCTTGGCCGCAGCCCTGCACCTACAGCCCAGATTTCGTGGCTCGGTATCGGGCAGCCCAGCGTGACCGTGTGGCTCGCCTCGACGCACTCGCTCGGCGGAGCATCGACGAGTCTGGCGAAGCCTCTGCACTGCTCGCGGGAGTCGATCGCGTCGAACACCCTGGTCTGTGGCGCGCCCTGCGTGCCCGTCGAGTACACGCCCGGTACCTCACCATCTACCGAACGCTGGCCGATCCGGCCTATCTCGACTTGTCGATCGATCCCGATGACCGTCCGATGGGCAGTCTGTTCGCCTTTCCCGATCCCTTCGAAGCCAACTACGGCAGGGGAGGTCTGGCACGCACCATGACTGCACGGGGTTGGCTGAGCACCTGGTCGGGGTTGTCCAGTCCAGCGCGTCTGGTCGACACCATCGAGAAGGTGTCCCTGCCTACTCTCTTGGTACACCCCACAGCCGACACCGAGATACGTCTCCATCAGGCCCGAGAGATCGCAGCGGCCTCGGCCGCACCCGACAGCACGTACGTGGAGATCGAGCGTGCGCCTCACTACCTCGAAGGTCACCGCTCGCAGGTGATGGACCTCGTCGTGGACTGGCTTCGACATCGCTTCCCCTGAGGGGCGCGCCAAAGTCGCCTGATAACTTCTTTGCGATGTCATCACCGGACGAGGGGCGGCCGCAGACCGTTCGTGAGCGCTTGCTGGCTGCGGCTCGTGAGGTGATCACCATGGTCGGTGAGGAACACCTGACGCTCGCTCAGGTCGTGGAGAGGGCTGGTCTCACCACCGGAGCCGTCTACTCGAACTTCGCCAACCGCGAGGAACTCATCGTCGCCGTTCACCTCGACTGGTTCCGCAGTCTCGTCGCACGCCAGTTGCGCCAGTTGGCGTCTCTGGCCGATCCGACGTTGTCCGACGCCGAACTCGCAGCAGGGATCGACGATCTCCTCACGGGTGCCGACCATCCCGAGGCGCGTCGTTCACGTTGGCTCCGAGTGCGAGCCCTTGCGGCGGCAGACCGGTATCCAGCACTGCACGACGCACTGCGTGACACTCAACGCCAGATCACCGAACACTGGATCGCGGTGGTGCGAGAGGCGCAGTCGCGCCGCATCATCGACCCAGCACTCGACGCGCGTGCTGTGGCACTTGCGCTGGAGCTCCCTGCCTTCGGACTCGTGCTGGCCGATCTCGCCGATCCCCTTTCTCCCGACTCCGCTTCGTGGTCGGCGCTCGTCCAACGCCTGTTCGTCGGCCTCGAACCCCTTGCTGATGGGGCCGGGCTTGGTGTTGGAACAAACGGCCGCTAGCATCTCCTCCTCGTGCGTGTCGGGTCTGTACCCGATGCGGGGCAGAGCCGGTCCGCCGGCCGAGTCCGAGCAGAAATCGACGTCCGGTTGCGCCCACTCAGGTGGGGACCTCCCGGCACCAACCGAGATCGATGCTCCGCCAGCACATGCTGTGCGGAGCATTCGCGTGACAGGCCATCTGATCGTGGTCTGAACCAGGACAGAACCGACCCGGGCAACCGGGTCCCGAGGAAGAGGCTGCCGCCATGGCACAAAAAGCGATCGTCGGCGAGAAGGTCGGCATGACACAGGTGTGGGGCGACGACAACCGCGTCATCCCGGTCACCGTGCTGCGCGTCGAGCCGGCCCGGGTGGTGCAGGTCAAGACCGGTGACCGCGACGGCTACAGTGCCGTGCAGGTCACCTACGGCACCAAGGACCCGAAGAAACTGAATCGTCCCGAGGCTGGGCACTTCGCCAAAGCAGGCGTTGCTCCCGGACGCCGTCTTGTGGAACTCCGGCTCGACTCCGTCGATGGCTTCGCCGTAGGCCAGGAGATCGCCGTCGACGTGCTCGCTGCCGGCGAGCGAGTCGACGTCACCGCTGTCAGTCGCGGCAAGGGTTTTGCCGGCACCATGAAGCGCCACAATTTCAGCGGCCAGGGTGCCTCGCACGGTAACCACAAGAAGCACCGTGCGCCGGGCTCCATCGGATCGTGTTCGTTCCCCGGTCGTGTGTTCAAGGGCCTGCGCATGGCTGGTCACATGGGCAACGAACAGGTGACCACGCTGAACCTCGAAGTGGTGCAAGCCGATGCCGAGCGGGGTCTTCTGCTCGTGAAGGGTTCGGTTCCCGGCCCCAACGGCGGCGTGGTGATCGTGCGCAACGCAGTGAAGGGAAGCTGATCATGGCCGTGTTGATGATGAAGAACGCTGCCGGAGCCGACGCCGGAACGGTGCAGCTCGATGATTCGGTGTTCGGCATCCAGCCGAATGTCCCCGTGATGCACCAGGTGGTCACTGCCCAGTTGGCACGCCGCCGGGCCGGAACCCAGAGCACCAAGACCCGTGCCGAGGTGTCCGGCGGTGGCAAGAAGCCCTACAAGCAGAAGGGCACGGGCAACGCCCGACAGGGTTCCACACGTGCGCCGCACTTCTCGGGCGGTGGTATTGCGCTCGGTCCCAAGCCTCGCAGTTACGCCCAGAAGACTCCGAAGAAGATGGTTCGCCTGGCTTTGCACTCTGCGCTGTCGGATCGTCTGGCCGAGGGCAAGGTCGTGGTGCTGGACCAATGGAACTTCGACGGCCCGTCCACCAAGGCGGCCAACGCACTGTTGGCTTCGCTGGGATGCGAGGGCCGGGTGCTCGTGGTGGTGCGTCGTGACGAGATCGACGCCATTCGCAGTTTCCGGAATCTTCCTCAGGTGCAATTGATCGAAGTCGGCGAGTTGAACGCCTACGACGTCCTGTGCAACGAGTGGATCCTGTTCACCAACGCAAGCCTGCCCTCGACGGGCGTGGCAGCCAACCAGGGCGGTGCCGCATGAAAGACCCCCGCGACGTCATCATCGAACCGGTGGTGTCAGAGAAGAGCTACGCCCTCATCGAGCAGGGCGTCTACACCTTCAAGGTGCACCCCAGCGCCTCGAAGCCCGAGATCCACGACGCCGTCGAGCAGATCTGGGGTGTGAAGGTGGTCAAGGTCAACACGTTGAACCGCAAGGGCAAAGCCAAGCGCGGTCGTAAATCCAATCGCATCGGGCACCGCCCCGACACCAAGCGTGCGCTGGTCACGTTGGTGCCGGGCGACGAGATCCCGCTGTTTCAGAACTGAGACGGAGACCTCTGATGGCTATCCGCAAGCGCAAGCCCACCAGCCCCGGTCGTCGCTTCCAGACCGTGTCGGACTTCTCCGACATCACGAAGTCGACTCCCGAGAAGTCCCTGTTGGCCACCCGGTCTCGCACCGGTGGACGCAATGCCTATGGCCGCAAGACGGCCCGCCACCGCGGCGGTGGCCACAAGCGCCAGTACCGCATGGTCGACTTCAAGCGCGTCAAGGACGGGGTGCCGGCCAAGGTCGCCGCCGTCGAGTACGACCCGAATCGCACCTGCCGGATTGCGCTTCTGCACTACGCCGATGGCACCAAGGCCTACATCCTCGCCCCGCGTGGCCTCAAGGTGGGTGACACGGTGTCGAGTGGCCAGGGCGCCGACATCAAGCCCGGCAATGCGCTTCCCTTGCGCTACATCCCCGTGGGTACCACCGTGCACAACGTGGAACTTCGCCCCGGCCAGGGTGGCAAGATGGCACGCTCGGCCGGCATGGCCGTGCAGTTGGTCGCCAAGGAAGGCGACTACGCCACCGTGCGTCTGCCCTCCACCGAGATGCGGCGAGTGTTGATCGACTGCCGCGCCACCGTGGGCGAGGTCGGCAACGCCGAGCACGAGCTCATCAAGATCGGTAAAGCCGGCCGTAACCGCTGGAAGGGCGTCCGCCCCCAGACCCGTGGTGTGGCCATGAACCCCGTCGACCACCCCTTGGGCGGCGGTGAGGGCAAGACCTCGGGTGGCCGCCCAGCCGTGTCGCCCTGGGGCAAGCCCGAAGGCCGTACCCGCGACACCAACAAGCCGTCGCAGTCCCTCATCGTTCGCCGTCGCCGCACAGGCAAGGGCCGCCGGTAATCGGAGGATTACGAGATGTCACGCAGCCTCAAGAAGGGCCCCTTCGTCGACGAGCACCTGCTCAAGAAGATCGATGCCCTCAACGCCGCCAACGAGAAGAAGGTCGTCAAGACCTGGTCTCGTCGCAGCACCGACATGGTCGGCCACACGATCGCCGTCCATGACGGCCGTAAGCATGTTCCCGTGTACGTCACCGAGTCCATGGTGGGTCACAAACTGGGTGAGTTCTCGCCGACGCGGACCTTCAAGTTCCACGCCGGCCAGGAAAAGGGTGCGAAGGGTCGCCGCTGATGACTGGTCCCAAGTTGAACGAAGGATCGCGTGTGGCGGGCGAGCGTCCCGGTACCCGCGCATCTGCTCGCTATGTGCGCATGTCGGCCTCCAAGGCCCGCGTGGTCCTCGACCTCGTGCGTGGTCTCCCTGTGCGTGAAGCGGATCAGGTACTGCAGCTCACCGAGCGAGAGGCTGCTCGCGTGGTCCGCAAGGTGCTGGCCTCTGCAGTGGCCAACGCTGTGAACAACGCCGACCAGGATGCCGACGAGTTGTTCGTGCTGGCCTGCTTCGCCGATGAAGGTCCCACGCTGAAGCGGTTCCTTCCCCGAGCTCGGGGGCGCGCCGGCCGCATCAACAAGCGGACATGCCATATCACGGTCATCGTGGCTCGTATGAGCGACGAGCGCATCGCCATCGTGGAAGCCCGCTCGGCCCGTACGGGTCGGGGAGGGGCCATGAGCGATCGGCGGGCCCGTGTGGAGCGGAGCCGTCAGCGCGCTGCCCAGCGCTCCACCGGCGGTGCTGAGACCGTGGCGTCCCAGGATGCCGAGATCGACGAGGTCGCAGCGGACGCGATCGAGCAGGTCGAAGAGGACCAGGTCGCAGTGGAAGAGGCTGCAGTCGAAGAGGTTGCTGTGGACGAGGTCGCTGCCGATGAGCAGACGGACGTGAAGAAGGACGAGGTCTGATCCATGGGCCAGAAAGTCAATCCCTACGGCTTCCGCCTCGGTGTCACCACCGACTGGAAGAGTCGCTGGTTCAGTGAGCGCGAGTACCGCGACTACCTCACCGAGGACTGGAAGATCCGGGACTTCGTCATGACGGCGCTTCCCGATGCAGCAATCAGTCGCATCGAGATCGAGCGGACCCGCGACAAGTTGCGCGTCGACGTTCACACCGCTCGTCCTGGCATCGTCATCGGTCGTCGTGGCGCCAAGGCCGACGAGTTGCGCGCCGGACTGACCAAGATCACCGGCAATCCGCGTGTGCAGTTGAACATCGTGGAGATCAAGCAACCGGAACTGGACGCAGCGCTCATCGCCCAAGGTGTCGCCGACCAGTTGGTGAACCGAATCGCCTTCCGTCGTGCCATGAAGCGAGCCGTCCAGAACGCACAGAAGGCGGGCGCCCAGGGCATCCGCGTGCAGTGCTCCGGTCGTCTCGGTGGCGCCGAGATGAGCCGCACCGAGTGGTACCGCGAAGGCCGTGTGCCGCTGCACACCCTGCGCGCCGACATCGACTACGGCTTCCGCGAGGCTCGGACCACGAGCGGGCGAGTTGGCGTGAAGGTGTGGCTCTACCGTGGTGAGCAGCCTTACCGCTCCCGTAACGAGGACAAGATCTCCCGCGAGGCGGCCATGGCCGTGGGAGAGACGTCGGGACAGGCGACCCCTCGCAAGGTCGTGTCCTCCAGTGGCCGTCGTGGTCCCGAGACCGAGGTCGAACTCGACGTTGCGGCACCTCTGCTCAAGGAGGCCGATCCCGAGCTCGAGCGTTTGCTGGCCGAGGAGGAAGACATCGAACGTCGCCTCCACGAGAGCTCCGAGACCCCGCACTTCCGTGCGAACGAGGACTGATCCACCATGTTGATGCCCCGTAAGGTCAAGCACCGTAAGCAACATCGTGGCCGTACCAAAGGCCTCACCAAGGGCGCCGCTTCCTTGGCGTTCGGCGAGTACGGCATCCAGGCGCTCGAGCCGGGTTGGCTGACTGCTCGTCAGATCGAGGCCGCACGTATCGCCATGACCCGTCACATCAAGCGTGGCGGCAAAGTGTGGATCAACGTCTTCCCCGACAAGCCCGTGACCAAGAAGCCCGCCGAGACTCGAATGGGGTCGGGCAAGGGCAACCCCGAGTTCTGGGTGGCTGTGGTCAAGCCTGGCCGCATCTTGTTCGAGCTGTCGTTCCCCAACCCCGAGCAGGCCAAGGCCGCCATGGAGCGAGCGGTGCAGAAGCTGCCCATCAAGGCCCGTGTGATCTCACGTGAGGAGACGATCTGAGATGGCTGGTAACGCTGCTGAATTGAAAGAGATGGACCTTGCTGCCCTGGTGGAGGAGTTGCGTGCCACCAAGCAGGAGGCGCTGAACTTGCGCTTCCGCAACGCCACCGGCCAACTCGACAACACGTCCGAGTTGCGTCAGGTCCGTCGTCAGATCGCCCGCATCAACACGATGATCAGGGCCCGCGAGATCGCTGCGGCCGAAGCCGCAGCCACGAGCTGAGAGACGAAGCACTATGTCTGAGACGACGAAGACCACTGACCGAGCCGCCCGCAAGGTGCGCGAGGGCGTCGTGGTGTCGAACAAGATGAACCAGACCGCCGTGGTGGCGGTGGTGGAACGGGTGCGCCACCCCAAGTATGCGAAGTTCGTGTTGCGTACCAAGAAGTTGTACGCCCACGACGAAGCCAACGACGTCCAGGTGGGCGACAAGGTGCGCGTGATGGAGACCCGTCCGTTGTCCAAGACCAAGCGTTGGCGCGTGGTCGAGATCGTGGAGAGGGCCCGATGATCCAGCAGGAGAGCCGACTGCGCGTCGCCGACAACAGTGGCGCCAAAGAGGTACTCGTGATCAAGGTGCTCGGCGGCACGCGCCGTCGCTACGCCTCGATCGGTGACATCTTCATCGCCACCGTCAAGGATGCCATTCCTGGCGCCGGTGTCAAGAAGGGCGACGTCGTGAAGTGTGTCGTCGTGCGCACCAAGAAAGAAAAGCGTCGACCCGACGGTAGCTACATCCGCTTCGACGAGAATGCGGCGGTGCTGATCAAGGACGATCTGACTCCTCGTGGCACCCGCATCTTCGGGCCCGTGGGACGAGAGTTGCGCGACAAGCGGTTCATGCGAATCGTGTCGCTGGCGCCGGAGGTGCTGTGATCATGAAGTTGCGTAAAGGCGATGTCGTCAAGGTGATGACGGGCAAGGACAAGGGCGCCGAGGGTGAGATCATCCGCGTGCTGCCCAAGGAGAACAAGGTGATCGTGGCGGGTGTGAACATCGCCAAGAAGCACCAGAAGCCCACCAAGGCCAACACTCCCGGCGGCATCATCGACAAGGACATGCCTATGGATGCGTCGAATGTGATGTTGGTCCACAAGGGCGAGCCCACGCGGGTGGGCTACCGCATCTTGGACGATGGCACCAAGGTGCGCATCGCCAAGCGATCTGGCGAGGTGATCTGATGACCGCGGTAGAGGCAACTCGCACCGTGCCCCGGTTGCGTACTCGGTACGACGCCGAGGTGCGTGCGTCGCTGCAACAGCAACTTGGGCTGCCCAATGTGATGCAGGTTCCGAAGTTCGACAAGATCGTCGTGAACATGGGCGTCGGTCGTGCAACGCAGCAGCCGTCGCAACTCGAAGTCGCCGTCGCCGAACTCACTGCGATCACGGGCCAGAAGCCTGTGATCACGAAGGCCAAGAAGTCCATCGCCGGCTTCAAGTTGCGAGAGGGCCAGGCCATCGGTGCCAAGGTGACTCTGCGTGGAGACCGCATGTGGGAGTTCCTCGATCGAGTGATCGCCGTGGCGATTCCTCGTATTCGCGACTTCCGTGGGTTGCCGGCTTGGTCGTGGGACGGTCGGGGTAACTACACGTTCGGTCTTGCCGATCAGACCGTCTTCCCCGAGATCGAGTACGACAAGGTCGACACTCCTCGCGGCATGGACATCACCATCGTGACGACGGCCGAGACCGATGCCCATGGCAAGGCACTGCTGGAAGCCTTCGGCTTCCCCTTCAAGAACGACGGCTCGTCGGCTCCCCGTAAGGTGCGTCGTCGCGGCCCGGTGCGTGGTGGCAAGGCCGCGGCGAAGCCGCAGGCCAAGAAGAAGAAGAAGTGAGCGAGGACGACCGACGTGGCCAAGAAGTCATTGATCATCAAGTCTGAGCGCAAGCCCAAGTTCAAGGTGCGCGCCTACACCCGTTGTCGCCGCTGCGGCCGGGCTCGTTCGGTGTACCGCAAGTTCGGATTGTGCCGAGTGTGTCTGCGCGAGCTGGCCCACGCCGGTGAGATCCCCGGCCTGACGAAGTCGAGTTGGTGACGCCGCCATGATGACCGATCCCATCGCCGACATGCTGACCCGGATCCGCAACGCCAACGTGGCGATGCACGACCAGGTCGCCATGCCGTGCTCGCGCCAGAAGCTGGCACTCGCCAAGATCCTCGAGCAGGAGGGCTACATCTCCGGCTACGCCGTGGCGCCCTCCACCAAGGGGCCTGGCGAGGTGTTGACGATCTCGATGAAGTACTCGCCGGAGCGTCACCGCACCATCTCGGGTCTGCGTCGAGTGTCCAAGCCTGGCCTGCGCGTCTATTCGAAGGCGTCCTCGGTTCCCCGCGTGCTCGGGGGACTGGGTGTTGCCGTGCTGTCCACGAGTCAGGGGCTCATGACCGACCGCGAGGCGCGTCAGCGCAACGTGGGCGGCGAAGTCCTCTGCTACGTCTGGTGACGACGGAGGTCTGACATGTCCCGAATCGGTAAAGCTCCCATCTCCGTACCTGGTGGTGTCGATGTGAGCGTCAGCGACCGTACGGTCGTGGTGAAGGGGCCGAAAGGAACCCTGAGCCGTGATCTGCCTGGTGCCATCACGCTTCGTCTCGATGACGGGCAGATCCTGGTCGAGCGCCCCGACGATCTCAGCGAGAGTCGTTCGTTGCACGGTCTCACCCGCACGCTCGTGAGCAACATGGTGCAGGGCGTGACCGAAGGCTTCGCCAAGGAACTGGAGATCGTGGGCGTGGGCTACCGCGCCGAAGCCCAGAGTCCGAGCCGCCTGAAGCTGGCTCTCGGTTTCTCGCACCCTGTCGAGATCGAAGCTCCCGAGGGCATCACCTTCGAAGTGCCGGTCCCCACTCGTGTCATCGTGCGCGGTATCGACAAAGAACTGGTGGGCCAAGTGGCCGCCAACATCCGGTCCGTACGCAAACCCGAGCCCTACAAGGGCAAGGGTGTGCGGTACCAGGGTGAGCGCATCCTCCGCAAAGCCGGCAAGACCGGCAAGAAGTGATCTCGGAGCCCGATCATGTCCAGCATCTCCCATGAGCGCCGTGAGGCCCGGATTCGGCGGCATCGCCGAGTGCGCAAGAAGATCCACGGCACTGCCGAGCGTCCGCGCCTCGCGGTGTTCCGTTCCAACAAGCATCTCACGCTGCAACTGATCGACGACGAGGAAGGCCGCACCCTGGCGGCAGCGTCGTCGACCGAGGCCGAGCAGCGCGCCCTCGGCTCGGGCGCCACCGTCGAGGCGGCCCGCCGTCTCGGAACGCTCCTGGCGCAGCGTGCCAAGGCTGTAGGTATTACTGCTGTGGTGTTCGACCGCGGCGGTTTCCTCTATCACGGTCGAGTCGCTGCGGTCGCCGAAGCCGCCCGCGAAGCCGGTCTGGAGTTCTGATGAGTTACTCGAACAACCCGTCGACAGGTGCCGAGAGCGGTGGACTGCGCGAGTCGCGGGTCATCACCATCAACCGCGTGGCCAAGGTCGTCAAGGGCGGTCGCCGCTTC
>CAYMUC010000092.1:0-8419 GCA_964393535.1 uncultured Ilumatobacteraceae bacterium
CCCACCCGTACGGGTGAACACATACGCCGCACCAGCAGCGACCGAAGCATTACTGGCCTGATCGCCGTTTACACCTGTGGCGTTGCTGGACTCAGCGGGGACTCCCACCACCACCGTGTCACCCGACACCGCCACCGAGGTACCGAAATAGTCGCTGTCGTCGGTGTTCGAGGCTTTCAGATACGCCTGCTGCACCCAGACCCCACCCGCACGAACAAACACATACGCCGCACCAGCAAAGCGCAACGTGTGATTGGCCTGGTCACCGTCCACCCCCGTGGCGTTGCTGGCCTCTTGGATGGCGCCCACCACCACCGTGTCACCCGACACCGCTACCGAGAAACCGAACCGGTCGCCGGCGCCGGTGTTCGTCGCTTTCAAATACACCTGCTGAGACCACACCGGATCGATCACCACAGGAAACACCGCATCCCGATCATCCACCACAAAACTCAGATCATCCCCATCAACAACCATCACCGCCACCAAATCACGACCCACCGCATCAAACGCCACCAAACCACCAAACCGCAACCGCTCACCACCACCACCATCAACAAACCGCAACCCCAACCCACCATCAACAACCTCAGCCGTCAACGAACTCGACATTGTTTGCTGCACACGCAACAACCCCGTCCCCCCAGGACGCGACCCCACCGTAACACCCTGCTCAATACCCAAACCCCCCTGACGCCACCACTCCCGCACTGCTACCCCACTAGCAGTGCGATCCAACGACACCGTTGGCGTATCAACACCAACAGGAACCCCACCACGAAGCTCCACCAACTCACCATCGCGACCTAACCGCGCCCCACTAAAACCCACCCGGGCCCCATCACGACCCTCAACCACTGTTCCCGTCGCATCGACCGTGGCAACAATGCGCTCGACACGGTCCTCCAACACCAACGACCCACCAACACCAGGGCGAGCAACCCGCATCGCCGCGACAATCCCCTCACGAACACCAACATCCAAATCACCAAACGTGGACGGCGCAACAACACCACCGCCGCTGGTATCGAATTCGGCGGTGGACAGTTGGGCTTGGAGGGCACTCACCATGTTCGCGTTGGCGTCGGCCGACACCAACGCTGTGCCCAGAACAGCCACGGCGCCCAGGGCGAAGATGGCGGGCAACAACAAAAGATGGCGAAAAGATCGACCGATGGGCACAAACGTTGAGACGGACAAGGTCAACCCTTTGGAGACGAACCCCGTCATCAAGGCGGTTAGCCGGAGCGGCCAGGGTTAAAGCGGCGAGGTTACCGCCATAAGAGATAAGAATTGACAGTGGGCGCACACCCGTCGGGTGGCGTCATGAAAAGCCCGTTCTGCGCTCCTGACTTGGGCACCTTCGGCACGACTCGAACGTTCGCTGCGGATGAGAAGGCCGCTGCGCTATCCATGTGAGCTACGGAGGCTTGGTCGATGCCAGCAATCAGGGCATACGGCGCCAAGCGGTCCACCTCTCAGCAGAGCGGAGGTCAACAGACCCCCAACACGCTGCGAGTTCGACGCAGACAGAGGAAGAAGCGAGCGCCCGGCCCGTGGTCGGGATCCGCGAGGTCACGACTCGGCGATCAACGCCCTGGCGCCGCAACTCCAGCGACGAGATGACCGAGAACTGGCACATCTGCTCCCGCTGAACTGGGCACTTCCGGCACGGTTCGAACGTGGTCGTTGCGGATGAGAAGGCCGCTTCTCTCGCTCGCCCAGTCCGCTACAAATATCCTGTTCAGAGGAATAATTTCTCGAGGCCTACAAGGAAAATCCGCAGCCCGTCCAAGCACCTTTGAAACGGCCGCATCACCTGCTCCCACGGCAGGTGCCCCGCAACCTCACATCGCCCCGGGTGGCATGCCGACGCGACGAACGCATCGGCGCGCACTGCTCGAGCAGAACAACGTCGACGAGGCCGACGCCTAGCAGTGCCTCGGCGAACTCGACATCCTGCTGACGGCCAGCAACCAGTTTGGACACCACGAGATCGTGACTCTACAAACACCATGCCACGGCAGGCGCAGCGTCCTCGCGATCGAACCGCACCAAGCGCTCGCGCCAACCATCGGGCGTATCGCTGTCGCCACCGACACTCCCTGTCCGCAGTAGCCAAACGTGTCATGGAACGCCGACAACTCACCAATGGCACCGTCGACCTTGTCGGACTTGGTTTCCTCGGGATCGTAACGAAACGCCAAGTCCGCCTCGATCGACAACGTCACCCGAACAGAAGGTGGTCGGCGTCATAGCTCCCCAATATTGCTTGGCTGCCGATCACGATGATCTCGGCGCCATCGGTAATCCTGGCCGCCGCGCGCAACACTTGTGCCAACTGTTCGCGATTCACCCGTTGCTCTGTTGCGCATCGTGACGCACGAACGCCGCCAGCGCCGCGGCACGTTCCCCCGACGACAGCACATGCGCGAACGGCGAGTTCTGACGCAGGTCGCAACCGCGCAACGAGCGCTCAGTCATACGCGCCACCAACTGATCCACCGGACCATCAAGCAGGCGGCCCCAGTCATCCAACCAGGCGAGAGCCCGACCCCTCGCCGATAGACGCATTCGCTCCAACTGCAGCCGAGCCTCCCCCGCGTACCGGTAGGGATCAAGTAACAGCTTGCCCGCTACAACATGCGCCAACCACAGACTGCGACGCTGCGACCGACTCAGTTCATCTGAACCTCGCCGCACCGCCTCTACATCACGACGCAGCACACGCCGATGACGACCAGCCCACGTGAACGACAGCAACCCCTCCACACACATGTCCACCACATGCTGGCGCGAGCAACTCAACAACTTCGCCGCTTCCCCCGTGGTCAACCGCTCATCGGCGTTCAGCACCGTCAACGAATCGGGCGCAGCCGCAGGCATGCCGGCAACGTACTGCTCAACACAACAAACGCAATGGACCGGGTACATACAGCTACCCAGCTTCGGGCACGCCCCACGCTGACTCCGATTGGCTCCTCACGAAGTGGCGGAGCAGCTCCAGCAAAGCACGTGGCCGCATAGCACCTGGTAGATGACATTTTTGCGCTGTGACCTGGGCGACCCCGGCACGACTCGAACGTGCGCGCTGCGGATTAGAAGGCCGCTGCTCTATCCAACTGAGCTACGGAGGCTTGACCGCATCATGGTACCGGTCACCTTCGCCGTCAGCCGACGAGCCGTACGCCGGCCACGGTCGTGTAGCGGGAACCCGACGGCGTCAACTCACTCACCACGACCGAGACTTCGTTCACGGTCCACGACAAAGGCGCCTCCAACGGTGTCGCCCATGGACAGGCAGCCACGTCCTTCAAACGGGCCAGCGTCAGGTGCCCCAGGAACGCCTGCGTCTCGCGCCACGACCCGACGCCCTCGACGCAGCCCCGTACCGCGACCGCCAGCGACTCACATCCACTCACCGGTGCCATCAGTACTCCCCTGCCCAGACGTCCCACCCGGGTACCCACCACCGCCGTCACCGTCGGATGGTCCAGGCCACTCAAGGCATGGACCACCAGTTCGGGGTCGGCGTTGCCCAGGAACGCCAGCGTCACATGCCACTGCTCGGGTGGAACCCAACGCACCCCCGGATGATCGGGCCGAGCTCGTTGCGCCAGAACCTCGACCACCTCGTCACTGGGCCACACCCCGACGAAGCAGCGAGCGAGTTTCGTCACGACCCTGCAAGCAGCGTGCGCCGGAGCAGATCCAACGCCGAGATGACCGAGTACTGGCGCATCTGATCGCGCTGACCGGGGAGTCGCAGGGTCGTGGTGACGGTGCGCTCCCCCACCGCGATCCCGATGCACAAGGTGCCGACGGGGCGACCGTCCTGCTCGTCGGGACCGGCCACACCCGTCAAGGCCAGTCCCACATCGGCTCCCAGCGTGCGCCTGGCACCACGAGCCATAGCAGCTGCCGCGTCCTCGGTGACCACCGGACCCTCGGGAACGCCGAGCACATCGAACTTCACCTCGCTGGCATACGAGACGACGCAACCCCGCAGGACATCGCTGCAACCGGGCACGGCCGTGAGCCGCGCCGACACCAGACCACCCGTGACGCTTTCGGCCAACGCCAGCGTCTGACCACGCCCACGCAGCAGGTCCAGCACCACGGACTCCATGGTGTCGTCGTCGAACCCGAACACGATCTCACCCAGTTCGTCCCGAATCTCACGCTCCCAGTCGGCCAGCAGCATGCGGGCGGCACCCTCGTCAGCGGCCTTGGCGGTGAGGCGCACCTTCAACCCTTCCCAACCGCTGGCCAGAAAGGCCAGGGTGGGGTTGCCTGCTTCGTCGAGACGACTGATGATGGGGTCGAGTCGTTCGTTGAGGCCGCTTTCGCTATCACCCCACGTGCGCAGCACCCGGCTCACGATCACCGAAGTGTCGCCACTGCGTCGCCCCAGGTCGGGCAGCACAGCCCGGTGCAGCATGTCCTGCATTTCGTGTGGGACCCCGGGCACCGCGTAGATGACCTTGTCGCCCACGGGGCAGATCAGTCCTGGAGCGGTTCCCCGGGTCTGCGGGATGATGGTCGCTCCGACGGGCACCTGGGCCTGGCGCAGGTTGTTGGCGGGCATGCGGCGACCCCGGGAGGCGAACATCTCGAGGATCACATCGGCGACGTCGTCGTCTTGCACCAACGCCACCCCCATCACCTTGGCGATGGCGTCGCGGGTCAGGTCGTCGTGGGTGGGCCCCAACCCACCGCACACGATCACCGCATCGGCCTCGGCCTGCACCCGCTGCAGGGTGGCCACGATGCGGTCGAGGTTGTCGCCCACCTTCACCTGAAGGAGTGAGTCGATGCCGTGCGCGGCGAGTTGCTCGCCGATCCACGAACTGTTGGTGTCGACGATCTGCCCCAACAGCAGCTCCGTTCCCACTGCCACCACATCACACCGCACCGCGCACCTCCAATGTGGACGCCCGGGCGTACCACAGGTAATGAACACCGCTGATCACCGTCAGCACCACCGACACCCACAGCAGCACCGTCCACGTCCACGTCGCGTCCAGTGCGGTCACTGGCGCCAACGCGAACCCCACCGCCAACTGCTGCGTGAGCGTCTTCAACTTGGCGATCTTGGTGGCGGGGACACTGACGCCCTTGGCGCCTGCGACCACCCGGTACACGCTGATTCCGACCTCGCGTACAGCGATGATCATGACGGGGACGATGCCGAACACGGACCGACTGACGAGTGTGAACATGGCTCCGAGGACCAGCACCTTGTCGGCGAGTGGATCGAGGAACGCACCCGAACGGGTGGTGCCGTGACGCCGGGCCAGATACCCATCGATGCCATCACTGGCGCACAACACGAACCACAACGCCAACGCCGCCCACGCCCCGCCCTGGTCGTTGGGAATGATGGTGAAAAGCAGAGGCGACACCAGCAGTCGCGCCACCGTGACGGCATTGGCCCATGTGGCGATGGCGCCGGGATCGACCGTCACGACACCGCGACCTCGGCCCTTGCCACCAGATCGGGGCCTTGCGCATCCACGATGGTGACAAGGTGGAACTCCCCGACGGCCAGGGTGTCGGGCACTTCGATCACGCCGTCGATCTCGGGGGCTTCCCGCACGCTGCGCGCCACACCGACTTCGTCGACCAACACCATGGTCTGAGCACCGATGAGATCGTCGCGCCGTCGGGCGGTGATGGCGTCCTGCAGTTCGCGCAACTCCCCCAGACGCTCGGCCATGAGCCCCTCGGGCACCCGACCGTCGAGATCAGCGGCGTAGGTGCCCTCCTCGGGCGAGTAGGCGAAGAACCCGCACCAGTCCAACTCGGCCTGCTCCACGAACGCCAACAACTGGTCGTGGTCTTCCTCGGTCTCGCCCGGGTAGCCCACGATGAAGTTCGAGCGGAACGCAGCCCCAGGCTCTCGCCGCCTGATGTCTGCGATACGTCGCAGGAACCGCTCGCCATCACCCCAGCGCCGCATACGGCGCAACAACGGCTTCGACACGTGCTGCAGCGACAGATCGAAATAGGGCACGCCACTGTCGAGCATGGCGTCGATGAGTTCGTCGCTGAGATCGCTGGGGTACAGGTACAGCAACCGCACCCAGTCGGCGCGTTCGGCAACCGCTCGCACCAACCCCACGATGGACCCGGCGCCCAACTCTTCGGGGCGATCCTTGCCGTAGCTGGCCAGGTCCTGAGCGACGAGCACGATCTCACGGGCACCCAACTGGTCGATCTCGGTGAGAATGGAGGCCACATCACGGCTGCGCTGGGGCCCACGGAACGACGGGATGGCGCAGAATCCGCACGAGCGATCGCAGCCCTCGGCGATCTTCACGTATGCCCACGGTGCCGTCGCCGGAGGTCGGGGCAGGTTCAACAGATCCAGCTCGGGCAGTGGCTGGGAGGTGACCGGAATGAGTCGACGCCCCGCCGACGCCACCGCGGGAATAGCCACACCGAACCCGGCCACCTGATCCACCTCGGGCAACGCCTCGGCCAACTCGTCGCCATAACGCTCGGCCATGCAACCGGTGACCACCAAACGGGCACCCTCTCGGCGTTGATCGGCCAGCGCCAGCACCGTGTCGATGGACTCGCGACGGGCCTCGTCGATGAAGGCGCAGGTGTTCACTACCACCAGGTCGGCGTCACTGGCTTCCTCGGTGGGCGCCATGCCCTGCGCCAACAGCGTGCCGATGATCTTGTCGGAATCGACCTGGTTCTTGGGGCAGCCCAAAGTCTCGACGTAGAAGCGACCCGACACGAACGACGATGCTACTGCGGGGGTGGCGGTGCCAGACCGGCCTGTGGCCACGGCGTGGCGGCCGTGGTGCGCAACAGTCGGCCGGTGCTACCACCGGTGATGTAAGCGGTGGTGAGGTCGGGGCCCGCGAAGCAGATGTTGGTGGTGATGCGATCGTCCACCGGGACGAACCCCGAGGCGGTGCCATCGGGAGCGATGACGGTGATGCCCCCGTTCACCAGTGTCGCCACACACACGTTGCCCGCCGAGTCGACCGCCAGGGAGTCGAAGAGTTGGTAGCCGGGCAACCCGCACAACACCACGGAGGTGTCGCCTGGCGATACCGGCACCACCACACCAGGTTCGGCGAGGTGGCGGCGGAACACCCGTCCACTGTGGGTTTCGGCCCAGTACAGCGTCGTGCCGTTGGGCGAGAGACCCACCCCGTTGGGCGCCTCGACGGGGAACACCACCTCTCGGATGAGCGAGCCGTCGGCCTTGGCGTAATACACCGCCGTCAGATCGCTGGTGCGAGCAGCATGGTCGCGAATGCCATGGTCGGTGAAGTAGAAGCCGCCATGGGCGTCGAACACCAAGTCGTTGGGTGCCCGTAGAGGTCGGCCGTCGCAGTGCGTGTACAGGTCCACCAGTTCACCGGTGCTCAGGTCGAGACGCTGAATGCGGCCACCCAGGTAGCGACCGGGGTCGAAGGGACCCGGCACCATGAGTGGACCCACCTCCACCGGCGTGAAGCAACCCCCGTTGTTGCACAGATACAAGGCACCATCGGGTCCGAGTGCGGCACCGTTGGGGCCTCCGGGGACCTCGGCGATGATCTCGGTGCGGCCGTCGGGCCACACCTTGGTGACCCGAGGGCCGAACATCTCCACCAGGGCGATGCTCCCGTCGGGCAACGCCACGGGTCCTTCGGGAAACCGCAGTCCGCCGGTCACCTCCTCGAGCACCAGTGACGCGTACGGATCCATACCGGTCATCCCCCTCGTTCCAGCAACAACTCCAACTCTTCCACGGTCATGAGGACAGCCCGTGCCTTGGAGCCTTCGCTGGGCCCCACCACGCCACGTTGTTCAAGCAGATCCATGATGCGCCCCGCCCGAGCGAAGCCCACCTTCAGCTTTCGCTGCAGCATGGATGTGGACC
Source organism: uncultured Ilumatobacteraceae bacterium (assembly GCA_964393535.1). Classification (GTDB taxonomy): domain Bacteria; phylum Actinomycetota; class Acidimicrobiia; order Acidimicrobiales; family Ilumatobacteraceae; genus CAYMUC01. The sequence continues at coordinate 7,892 of CAYMUC010000092.1, forward strand.
CCAACTGGCTGCGGACCACCAGTTCCATGGCCTGACGCATGAGGGCTTCGTCATCGTCATCGTCGCCCGACGACCCCGTGTAGCCACCGCCACCACCGCTGTCGGTGGGGACGGGGCCATCGCTGTCGACACCCGAGACGTACGACACCTCGGGGGCTTGGCGGCGCCAGTGCGCCACGACATTGCGCACCTCGTCCTCGCCCACCCAGGCACCCTGAATTCGCTGCGCAACCGAGGTATTGCCTGGCAGCAACAACATGTCACCCTTGCCCACCAGTTTCTCGGCACCGGGTTGGTCGAGGATGACGCGGCTGTCGGTGAGGCTGGACACGGCAAACGCCATACGGGCCGGGACGTTGGCCTTGATGACGCCGGTGATGACGTTCACGCTGGGTCGCTGCGTGGCCACGATGAGGTGGATACCCACAGCGCGCGCCTTCTGGGCAATGCGGGTGATGCTCTCTTCCACGTCGCGGGCCGCCACCATCATGAGGTCGTTCAACTCGTCGACCACCACCACGATGTAGG
>CAYMUC010000092.1:8429-12004 GCA_964393535.1 uncultured Ilumatobacteraceae bacterium
TTCGGATGCTGGCGGTGACGACAATTCACCCCGGTCGAACGCCGCGTTGTAGCCGGTGATGTCGCGGAAGCCGACTTCCATGAGGAGGTCGTAGCGGCGTTCCATTTCACGCACCGCCCACGACAGTGCATTGGCCGCCTTCTTCGGATTGGTGACGGGTTGGGTGAGCAGATGCGGCAACTTCGCGTACTGCCCCATCTCCACCTGCTTGGGGTCGATGAGGATGAGGCGCACCTGATCGGGGGTGGTGCGCATGAGCAGCGACGTGATGATGCAGTTGATGCCCGACGACTTTCCGGCACCGGTGGCGCCGGCGATGAGCAGATGCGGCGTAGTGGCGAGGTTGAGAAACACCCCACGACCAGCGATGTCCTTACCGATGGCCACATCGAGGGGGTGGGTGGCCGTCTTCGATTCCGGCGAGTAGATGACGTCACCCAGAGCCACCAGTTGGCGGGTCTGATTGGGCACCTCCACGCCGATGGCCGACTTGCCCGGGATGGGCGCCAGGATGCGCACATCGGTGGCGGCCATGGCGTAGGCGATATCCCGCTGCAGGCTGGTGACCCGGGCCACCTTTACGCCCGAGCCCAACTCCAGTTCGTAACGGGTGACGGTGGGTCCGGCGGTGGCGCCCACCAGACGGGTGTCGACCCCGTGAGCCGAGAGCGACTCTTCCAACACCTTGCCACGACGGAACACCTCGTCCATGTCGAGCGCTGCGTTCTTGGATCGCTCCAACATGCGTTGTGGCGGGAGCACCCAGGCGCCCTTTCTGGCGCCGGGTCCGAGATCCAGTTCGGTCTGCTCCACCGGCCCCGCTGAGTCGGTCACGGCGGGTGACTTGGAGGGAGGCTTCTTGGCCGGTTTCGGCGCTGGGGGCAACTCATCAGCGGCGGCGTCGTACAGCACCGGAGTCTTGCCCTCGGACTCAGCGGTGAGCACGAAGCCGTTTCCGGCGTCGTTCTCGACGTAGACAGCCTCGTCGGTACCGTCGGTGGAGCGCTGAGCCTCATCGCTGGACAGCGTGGAGAGTCGACCGAAGGTGGACCGCATGGCCGCCACCACGGGCCCGATCAGCGAGCGGTAGGCACGCGCCACCAATCGGGCGCCTTGGAGCAGCGAGGTGCCGGTGGCGATGAGCACCCCCGCCACCAGGAGGGCGAAGAGCACGACGCCGGCACCCCACGCACCGATGATCGACGCCAGGGGCTCACCGATGACAGCACCCCACCAGCCACCAGCCCGACCCAGTTCATCCAGGGACGTGGACATATCGCCTGGTCCCCGCACGAGGTGGAGTACCCCCAGCAGACCGGCCGCACTGATGGACCACCCGAGCACCATGCGGACCCGATGGGCGCTGACGCCCTCGCGTACCAGAGCCACGCCGACTGCGACCAGGACCGCTGGCATGAAGAACCGCCCCCACCCGACCAGCCACCCCAACGCGTCGTCGACAGCGCGTCCCAGCGGTCCAGCCAACCGGAGGTACACCCCGAGTCCCAACACCAACCCGGCTGCGATGGCGGCGATGCCGAACAGTTCCTCACGTCGGGCGTTGATGGCGTCGATCCAGGGCGACGATGGATCAGACGCAGAAGCCTTGGGGGCCTCCCTGGGAGGGGTCTGGGCGGCCTTTTTCGGCTTGGCAGCAGACTTCGCGGCGGGCTTTGCGCGCGAGGAGGGCCGAGTGGACGCCATGGGTGCAGGCTACCAAGTGGGCGCGCGAGCGTTCGGGCATTCCCCTTCTGGTGTGCCTAGGTCTCCATCACCACGGGCACGATCATGGGCCGCCGCTTGGTGCGTTCGTTCACGAACTTGCCTGTGGTTCGACGCACGACCTGTTCCAACGCATCGACGTCGCGCACCCCTTCGGCCAGCGAGGCTTCCACAGCTTCCGCCACCCGGTCGCAGGCCTCGTCCAAGAGATCGTCGGCCTCGGGCGCATACACCCAGCCGCGGGTGATGATCTCGGGACCGGTGAGTACCTTGCCGGTCTGCAGGTCGACGGTTGCCACCACCACGACCACGCCTTCTTCGGCCAGAGCCTTACGGTCGCGCAGCACGGCGTTCCCGACATCTCCCACGATCCCGTCGACGTACAGATAACCGGCCGGTACTCGTCCGGCCAGTGCCACACCGTCGTCGGTGATCTCGATGACGTCGCCGTCCTCACACACCAGGATGTGGTCTCGCGCTACCCCCATGGCCTCGCCGAGACGGGCGTGCGCCATGAGGTGTCGATACTCCCCGTGCACAGGCACGAACCACTGTGGCCGAGCGATCGAGAGGTACGTCTTCAGCTCGTCGGCCTGGGCATGGCCGGTGGCGTGCACATCGGCGACGCCACTGTGCACCACATCGGCGCCGGCGCGCAGCAATCCGTCGATCACCCGGTTCACGTTGCCCTCGTTTCCCGGGATGGCGTGGCTCGACAGGATCACGGTGTCGTGTTCACCGATCTTCACCCACCGGTTCTCGCCCCGGGCCAGCAGACCCAACGCCGACATGGGTTCCCCCTGGGAACCCGTGGAGATGACGCACACCTGGCCCGGGGGGAGATCGTCGATGTCCTCGATGTCCACGAACGACGACGCTGGAAGGTCCATGAGGCCGAGATCGAAAGCCATACGAACGTTCTTCCGCATGGACAGGCCGAGTGTGGCCACCTTGCGACCCGATTCAACAGCGGCCTCGGCGATCTGGCGGATGCGATGAATATGGCTGGCGAAACTGGCCGTGATGATGCGTCGACCGGCGTGTTCGTGGAACAGTTGGCGAAGCACGGCACCCACCGACGACTCACTGGGAGAGTGGCCGCGTTCCTCTGCGTTGGTGGAGTCCGACATGAGCAGGCGGATCCCGGGACCCGCCGCCAATGCACCCAGGCGCGAGAGGTCGGTGCGGCGGCCGTCGACCGGTGTGAGATCCAGCTTGAAGTCACCACTGTGCACGATGATCCCCTGAGGGGTGTGCAGCACGATGCCATGGGCATGCGGCACCGAGTGCGTGACCGGCAGGAACTCCACGTCGAAGGGGCCGATACTGCGACGCTCGCCGTCCACGACCACGTTGAACGAGGTGCGATCGGCGAGGCGTGCCTCCTCGATGCGATGGCGTGCGATACCCAACGCCACGGCAGACCCGAAGATGGGGAACTCGGCGGTGCGAAGCAGGAACGGCAGACCACCGACATGGTCCTCATGTCCATGGGTGGCCACCATGCCCACGATGCGTTCGGCGTTGGCCTGGAGGTAGGTGAAGTCCGGCAGAACCAAGTCGATGCCGTGCATGTCGGCATCGGGAAACATGAGCCCGCAGTCGATGAGCAACAGGCGGTCGTCCTGCTCCACCACCATGCAGTTACGGCCGATCTCGCCCAGACCTCCGAGGAAGGCGATACGGACGGGAGCAGGCATCAGCGGTGCTCCGGCAACGGTGGCCGCTCGGGCCAGGCGGCTCGCCAACGGTCGAGTTCCGCCAACACGGCCGCGGCACGTTGTTCGAGCCCCCCGGGAGGCGGACCCATGGGAAGCCTGGCCTCGCCCACATCCATGCCCAGGTGGTTCATC
>CAYMUC010000093.1:0-11283 GCA_964393535.1 uncultured Ilumatobacteraceae bacterium
CTACTCCTCGGTGCGTCTCGACATCCGCCGTATCGAGTCCATCAAAGATGGCGCCGAGATCGTCGGTTCGCGTACTCGAGTGAAGGTGGTGAAGAACAAGGTGGCCCCGCCGTTCAAGCAGGCCGAGTTCGACATCATGTACGGCAAGGGCATCAGCCGGGAAGGATCGCTGCTCGACATGGCAGTCGATCTCAACATCGTCAAGAAGTCGGGTGCCTGGTTCACCTACGACGGTGAGCAGTTGGGTCAGGGCCGTGAGAACGTGAAGAGCTTCCTCACCGCACATCCCGAACTCATGGTCGAGATCTCCGAGAAGGTGAGGCGCGCATCGGGTCTCGGCGGCGACGTCGACACCAGCGAAGGCCCCGACGGCGAGTTCGAGGATCTCGATCTCGACGAGCCCATCTCGCTCGACTGAGGGCGAAGTAGCGTGGGGGGTCGATGAGCCACGACGTCGAACCCCCCACGGCTACCGACAGCGCGCGGCGCTACGTGGTGCGCACGTTCGGATGTCAGATGAACGAGCATGACTCCGAGCGCATCGCCGGCCTGTTGGAGGCCGACGGCCTCGTACCAGCCGTCGACGACGCCGATGCCGATGTCGTGGTGTTGAACACGTGCTGCATTCGTGAGAATGCCGACAACAAGCTGTATGGCACCTTGGGTCATCTGAAGACCTGGAAAGCGGAGCGTGACGGTCGTCAGATCGTGGTAGCCGGTTGCCTGGCTCAGAAAGACCGGGACGCTGTGCGGGGGAGGGCGCCGCAGGTCGACGTGGTGTTGGGAACCCACAACGTTCACCGCGCTGCCGAGTTACTTCACACGGCGCAGTCCTCGGGCCCTGTCACCGAGATCTTCGACGAGGCGGTCCTCGACGATCACGCGCTGTTCCCCTCGGCGCTTCCGGCCAAGCGCGATACGTCCTACAACGCGTGGGTCACCATCCAGATCGGGTGTGACAACCACTGTGCCTTCTGCATCGTGCCCGCTGTGCGCGGTCGGGAGATCAGCCGCCCGTTCGGCGACATTGTCGCCGAGGTCACCGAGTTGGCTGGCCAGGGTGTTACCGAGATCACGTTGCTGGGGCAGAACGTCAACAGTTACGGCCGCGACCTGCAGGTGGCGGCGCGTCAGGCCGGCGACGACTCGGCGCGTCTTCGTCCACTGTTCGCCGAGTTGATCCGGGCCGTCGGCGAAGTGCCCGGCATCAGGCGGGTGCGATTCACCAGTCCACACCCCAAAGACATGCGCCCCGAGACCTTCGATGCCATGGCGGCCACACCGGCAGCTTGCGAGCACCTTCATTACCCACTCCAGTCGGGTAGCGACCGAGTGTTGGCACTCATGCACCGGGGTTACACGGGTGCTCGCTACCTGGATCGTCTCGCCGACGCCCGCCGAACCATCGAGGATCTTGCGGTCTCCACCGACATCATCGTGGGCTTTCCCGGCGAGACCGATGACGATTTCGCTCGCACGCTCGAGGTGGCCGCCGCTGCCGAATACGACTACGCCTACACCTTCATCTTCTCTCCCCGTACCGGCACCGAGGCCGCAGAACTCGTCGACCAGTTCGTCGATCCTGCTGTCGTCGCCGAGCGCTTCGAACGCCTGCGCATCGTGGTCGAGCGCAGTGCTCTCGCCAAGCACAGAGCGCGCATCGGTCGCATCGAGGAGATCCTGGTGGAAGGTCCCTCGAAGCGAAACCCTCAGGTGCTGTCGGGCCGCACTCGCCAGAACAAACTGGTCCACTTCACGCCAACACATCCCGTGCGCAGTGGTGCGTACGTCATGGTCGAGATCACCGATGCAGCGCCGCACCATCTGCTCGGACGCTTCCTGGAGCAGGTCGCCGAGCCCTCGCACCGCACACGCATTCCGGTGACGGTCTCCTGATCACCTCGTTGGCCCTGATCGGCCCCACGGCCAGTGGCAAGTCTGCTCTGGCCATGGCCCTGGCGCGTCGACAACCGAACTGGGAGATCGTGTCGGTCGATTCCATGCAGTGCTACCGCGGTCTCGACATCGGCACGGCCAAGCCCAGCGCTGAGGAACGCAGCGAGGTCCCGCATCACCTCCTCGACGTGGTGGATCCCCACGAGGAGTGGTCGGTCGCCGACTTTCAGAACGCCCTGGCCGAGGTGCGCCGAGGCATTGAGCAGCGAGGGCACCGAACCCTGTACGTGGGAGGAACCGGACTCCATCTCCGAGCGGCCGTCGATGGGCTGGACCTCCCGGGTCGATGGCCAGACCTGCGCCGTGATCTCGAGCAGCGTGGCGAGAGCGAAGGACCACGGTCGTTGTTCGAAGAACTGGCTCGTCTCGACCCGGCAGCGGCGACCAGGATCGAACCCGATAACAGTCGACGACTGGTGAGAGCCCTCGAGGTCACGCTGGGTTCCGGTCGACCCTTCAGCAGTTTCGGTGATGGGCTCGACTCGTACCCTCCGTCAGCCGTGGTTCAGGTGGGCTTGCGATGGGCCCGACCGGCCCTGGAGGCGCGCATCGTGCAGCGAGTCCACGCCATGATCGAGGCCGGTTGGTGTGCGGAAGTGGCGACACTGTCGAGTGATCCGAGGCCGCTGTCACGAACGGCGGCGGTGGCGGTTGGTTACCGCGAGTTGGCAGATCATCTCGGCGGCCGGTGCACGCTCGACGAGGCCATCGACGCCATCGTGATCCGCACACGACAGTTGGCTGCCCGCCAGATGCGGTGGTTCCGTCGCGACCCCCGCATACGCTGGATCGACATCCACGACGACCCCGTCACCGAGGCCCTACCTCTGCTGCTGGAGATGGTCACACCATGACGCTCACTCTCACGAAACTGCACGGTCTGGGCAACGATTTCCTCGTGGCCGACGTCTCCCAGGCCGATGCTGAGATGGACTGGGCACAAGCAAGTCGCCGATGGTGCGACCGACGCTTCGGGGTGGGTGCCGACGGCCTGCTGCTGCTCGGATGGCAGGGCGATCCCAGCACCACGACGTCGCTCACCATGGTGCTCCACAACGCCGACGGAAGCAGGGCCGAAATGAGCGGCAATGGAATCCGTTGCCTGGTGCACGCGGCGTATCGCCTGCAGTCACGCACATGCGAGGTGAGCTACACCGTCGACACCGATGCAGGTCGGCGAGAGGTGATCGTGCGGCCCCAAGGGGGCGACACCGTGTTGGCCAGTGTGGACATGGGTCCCGTGCACACCCTGGGAGAACCACGGCAGTGGGCGGCGGTCGGCGCCCACCCCGATCGTCCGGTGGCACACCTGAGTCTGGGCAATCCCCACACGGTGGTGGGCGTCGACGAGGTGGCCGTGGTCGACCTGATCGGCCTGGGTGCCCAACTGAGTGAGGTGAACCTCGAGGTCGTGGAGCCAGGCCCCGAGCCTGATGCCGTCACCATGCGCGTTCACGAGCGTGGCGTGGGCATCACCATGGCGTGCGGCACAGGCGCATGCGCCACCGCCTGGGCGGCGGTCCAGTGGGGACTGGTCCCCGCCAGCACATCCGAAGTGACGGTGCACATGGATGGCGGTGATGCCCGCGTGGCACTCCACCGGCCACAGTCAGGTCACGTCACTCTCATCGGGCCGTCGGTGCACGTCGCCGACGTGATGGTGAACGCGTGAGCAATCCGTATCAGGAGGCACTTGGTGAGACGCTCATCGAGCGCACTCGTCGAGAGCGGATCGTGCTGGTGGGTGTCACGCTCGGTGGCCACACCGACGCCGAGACCGATCAGAGCCTCGACGAGTTGGCGTTGCTCATCGACACCGCCGGCGCCGATGAGGTCGCCCGCCTCACGCAACGCCGTGACCGTCCCGATCACACCTGGTATCTGGGCAAGGGCAAGGCCGAGGAACTCCGGGACCTGTGTTACGCCGTCGATGCCGACACCGTGGTCTTCGACAACGAGTTGGCGCCGGCACAGCAGTTCCACCTGGAGAAGTTGCTCGGTCGAACCGCCATCGACCGGACAGCGGTCATCCTGGACATCTTCGGTCAGAACGCCCACACACTCGAAGGCAAGGCCCAGGTCGAACTGGCCTTGCTGCGGTACCGCCTGCCCCGGCTGCGCCGTGGCTCGGGTGCCAAGCTCGCCCAGCAGCGTGGCGGTGTGGGGGCGCGCTTCGGCGGAGGCGAGACCAAACTCGAGGTGGACCGTCGGCGCATCCAGCAGCGCATCAGTCGCCTGGAACACGAGTTGGCCGACCTGGGCCGAACCAGGCAGTTGCAGCGTAAGAGTCGCCAGCGCAGTGGCCTCGCGGCGGTCAGCATCGTCGGCTACACGAATGCGGGTAAGTCGACGCTGTTGAACCGCCTCACGCAGGCCGGAGCCCTGGTCGAGGACCGATTGTTCGCCACACTCGATCCGACCACTCGCAGGCTGTCGTTGCCCGGAGGCGAGCCAGTGCTGCTGTCCGACACCGTCGGATTCGTGCGCCGCTTGCCCCACGGTTTGGTCGAGGCCTTCAAGTCCACCCTCGAGGTGGCGGCCGAGGCCGACTATCTGGTGCATCTGGTGGATGCCTCGGCGGTCGATCCCGAGGGTCAGATCGAAGCCGTACGCGTGGTGCTCGAGGAGATCGATGCGGACCGGGTTCCCGAATTACTCGTGTTCAACAAGAGCGATCTCGCTCCTGAACAGGCCCTCGACCTCGTGAACGACCACCCTGGATCGGTCGCAGTGAGCGCCGCCACCGGCGAGGGCATCGACAACTTCTTGCGCACGCTTGCCGATCGACTGCGCGCCATCACCAAGGTGGTGGAACTGCTCATCCCATATCAGCGAGGCGAGGTGCTTGCCGCAGTGCATCGCGAGGGCGAAGTGGTCTCGGTAGGGGAGGACCCCGACGGCTGGCGGGTGCGAGCGCGCCTCTCCGACGCGTCGACCGGACGCCTTGCCGAGTTCGTGGTGGCGTGACGACCCCCGCACCGGGCAGCATGGCGTCGATGACCGAAGGCTTCAGCCCACCGCCCTACCCCTACGACCGACTTGACCGGCTGAAGCCGTTGGCGTCGCGCTTCGAGGGTGGACTGGTGGACTTGTCCATCGGCACGCCCTGCGATGCGCCTCCGCAGGCGGTCATCGAGGCTCTGTCTCACTCGAACGCCGAGCGGGGCTACCCGGCGTCCATCGGTTCTGAGCCGTTGCGCAGGGCCCTGCTGCGTTGGCTCCAGCGACGCTTCGGTGTGGAGTTGGGGCTCCACCAGGTGGCGGCATGTGTGGGATCGAAGGAATTCGTCGCCACCACACCCCACTACCTGCGTCTTCGCACACCCTCTCGCGACACGGTGCTGTATCCGGCGGTGGCGTACCCCACCTACGAGATGGGTGCAGTGCTCGCCGGTTGTCGTCCGGTTCCCGTGCCGGCGACACCCGAGGGTGGCATCGACCTGTCGGCCATCTCGCCCGACGACGCACGACGTGCGTTGCTGCTGTGGGTGAACAGTCCCAGTAACCCCACCGGCGCACTCGACGATCTCGGCGCCGCCGCGCAGTGGGGACGCAGGCACGGCGTTCCCGTGTTCAGCGATGAGTGCTACGTGGAGTTCACATGGGAGGGCGCCGGTCGCACCATCCTCGAACATGGCTCACAGGGGGTGGTGGCGGTCCATTCGCTCTCGAAGCGCTCGAATCTGGCTGGGCTGCGTGTGGCGTCGTACGCAGGCGACGCCGACCTGGTGCAGTACCTGTCGGAGGTTCGCAAGCACGTCGGCATGATGGTCCCCGGTCCGGCCCAGGCGGCGGCCGTGGTAGCCCTGGATGACGACGCCCATGTGGCCGAGCAACGGGATCGATACCGCCGCCGATTGGAACTCATGGCGAAGGTCATCGGCGAGTGGTCTGGCATCGACATTCCGCTTCCGGCCGGCGGGTTCTATCTGTGGTTCGACACCGGTGACGGATGGGCCTTCGCCGAGCGCCTCGCCGCTGAGGGCGGAGCGCTGGCGAGTCCGGGTGACTTCTACGGGGCAGGTGGATCGCAGAACTTGCGCGTCGCGGTGGTGCAACCCGACGATCGCTTGGCGCTGGTGGAGCGACGTCTCAGAGGCGACGCATCACGGTGACCACCCGTCCAAAGACGGTCACCTCGCTGGCGCGGAACTGCATCGGATCCAGCCGTGGGTTCGACGGGATGAGGGTGACGTTGTCGCCCTTGCGCTGGTAGGTCTTCACGGTCGCCTCCTCACCGGGGATGCCCGCCACGACGATGTCGCCGTTGGTGACCTCCGTGCCGTGGGCGACGACCACGAAGTCACCGTCGAGAATGCCGGCGTCGATCATCGAGTCGCCCCGGACCCTCAGCATGAACAGTTCGCCGTCGCCGGTGAAGTCCATGGGCATGGGCAGCACTTCTTCGATGTTCTGCTGTGCGAGCACATCGGTGCCTGCGGCCACATCTCCCACGAGAGGCACATGGCGGGCCGGTCGCCGCTCGACAGCTGCGCCCGACCCTGACTCGTAGCGCATGCCGATGGCGCGCGGCTTGGTTGGATCGCGTCGCAGATAGCCCATCTTCTGGAGGCTGCGCAGATGATTGTGCACCGTGGAGGGGGAGGTGAGCCCCACGGCCTCGCCGATCTCACGGACCGACGGCGGGTAGCCGCGCTCGGTGACCGACTGTTCGATGTACTCGAGGATGGCTCGCTGACGGGTGGTGAGTTGGACATCTGCCATGCCGGCAGCGTACAGGCGTTCGTAGGTGGCGATCAAACATCCGTTCGTGAATCATTCGAACGAACGAAAAGTTGACAGCGAACAGATGTTCCGGCAAAGTTGCGAACAGCTGTTCTGCTCTGGAGGTTGCCATGGCACTCGCGTTTCATCACGACACCCACACCGTCAGTGCTCCTGCAGGAGTGGTGTGGTCCTCGCGGCGTGCACATCTGGTCGTCGTGGCCCCGCGTACGCCCAGCCCCAGGGTGGCGGTCGCTCCGTCCGTCTACCGGCGTCGCCGCATGGTGGTCGGCCTCGCTGCTCTGGTCACGGCCGCGGCTGTTGTCGTGGGGGTCGCCGGCGCGCTCGATCGCCAGGTCGCAGCGCCAGTGGCTCGCTCTCTTGACGCGGTGGCGTCCATGAGTTCGTGGACCACCACCGAGGACGGCGTGCTGCGATACGTGGTGGCCGAAGGTGACTCCTTGTGGAACATCGCTCGGCGGCTCGAGGGGGTGGCACCACATGGCCAAGTGGTGCAGCGGTTCGTCGAGTCGACTGGCTCGGCTCGCATCGTTCCTGGTCAGGTTCTGGAGATCAGGCCATGACAGTTGTCGGCACTACGCTGACTTCGATGCGATGCCCAGCGTGTGAGTCCGACGACACCAAGGTCATCGATTCACGTCCCGCCGACGACGCTTCGGCAATTCGGCGTAGGCGGTCGTGCCCCGAGTGTGGTTTCCGATTCACCACGTTCGAGCGTTACGTGCTGCGAGCGGAGCCAGCGGTACTCACGGTGATCAAGCGCGACGGCTCCAGTGAAACCTTTGATCGCTCGAAGATCATGAGTGGAGTGACGGCGGCCTCGAAGGGTCGACCGGTGTCCACCGATGACATCGAGTCGCTCACCGCCGATATCGAGGACATGATTCGCGCAGATGGCGGTGCCGTCTCGAGCGAGCAGGTCGGCCAGGCAGTGCTCACACGCCTGCGAGCGCTCGACCACGTCGCCTATCTGCGCTTCGCCAGTGTGTACAAGGGCTTCGATCAGGTCGACGATTTCCTACGGGAACTGGCGTTGCTCGACAGCGATCGCTAGGGGTGTCGGCACTCAACCACGGTGCCGCAACCAACGCATGAACAAGTAGTCCTCATGTTCGGCCAACTGGGCCAGTCGAAGTCGGTGGGTCAGCGCAGGGGCGCCGGCGGTCAATCGGGGCCCGTCGCCACCGGTCAGCATCGGTGCCACGGTCACGTTCAGTTCGTCGATCAGATCTGCGGCGGCGAGGGTGGCGTTCAGAGAGGGGCCACCCTCCACTTGGATCACCTCGGCGTCCAGCTGTGCCACCACTCCGGCCAGATCCACGGACCCGGTTCCCGCCCGCACGCTGGGCACCGGAACCTCTGGTGCATCGGTGGGCAGTGCCAGCAGACCGGAACCCGACGTGAACAGCGGCGACGAGAAGTCCACGGCTCCCGTACGGCTCACTACCACGATGCGCTGACCGGGCCTCCTGGGCGGTCCGTAACTCTCGGCACGCACGGTCCCTGCTCCCACGAGGACCATGTCGGCCTGTCGCCTCAGCGCGCCCAGCAGAGCAGCGTCCACCGGGTGTGACAAGCCTCCAGAACGGCCATCCACCACGGTCGAGCCGTCCAGGCTCGTCACCATGCAGAGCATCAGCCAGGCACGGCCCGATGGATGTCGGGGTCGTTCATGGGTCACGGCCTCGTCCACCGTGAGGTCGTCTACCGGGTCGGGCCACACTCGTCTCACCCGATGATCCTGCCAGTTCTCTGGCCGTCCTCGGCTCCATGGTGCAGCATGGGTACGTGACCGATGTCTCGTTCCGAACCTGTCCGTTGTGTGAGGCGACCTGTGGGCTCGAGGTGACCCATGATCAGCACAGCATCCTGCGCATCAGGGGTGACCGTGACGACGTGTTCAGTCGAGGGTTCCTGTGCCCCAAGGGCTCCACACTGCGTCAACTGCACGAGGACCCTGATCGGCTGCGCGCCCCAATGATCAAGCGAGGCGGTCGCCATGAGGCGGTGACCTGGCCCGAGGCGTGGGAATACGTGGCGCGGCGCCTCGGCGAGGTCGTGGCTCGTCACGGACGGGGCTCACTGGGCGTGTACCTCGGGAACCCCTCGGCTCACAACCTCTCGGCCATGACGTACAACCGGGTGTTGCTCCAGGCGCTCGGCACTCGCCACCGCTACAGCGCATCGACGGTGGACCAAATGCCCAAGCACGTGGCGTGCGGCTACGTGTTCGGGAGTCCGGCGGCCATTCCGGTTCCCGACCTCGATCGCACCGATTTCCTGCTCATGCTGGGGGCCAACCCCTATGCCTCCAACGGAAGCCTCTGCACCGCCCCTGACTTCCCTGGTCGACTGGAGTCGATCAGGGCACGCGGAGGGCGTGTGGTGGTGGTGGACCCCGCTCGCACCCGTACTGCCGAGGGGGCAGACGAGTGGGTGCCCATTCGCCCCGGCACCGATGGGCTGCTGCTGGCGGCGATGGCGCACACCTTGTTCGCTGAAGGCTTGGTCGATGTGGGAGACCATGTGCTCGCCCATCTCGACGGCCTCGCAGAACTCGAGGCTGCGTTGTCGCGGTTCACGCCGGAGTTTGTGGCTCCACTCTGTGGAGTCCAAGCAAGCGCCATCGAGGGCCTCGCGCGCCAACTCGCAGCGGCACCCTCGGCCGCCGTGTACGGCCGCATGGGTACCACCACCTCTGGGGTGGGAGGTGAAGGGTTCGGCACGATCACGTCCTGGTTGGTCGAGGTGCTGAACGTGCTGACGGGCAACCTCGATCGTCCGGGAGGCGCCATGTTCCCCCTGCCCGCTGCCGGGGGAGCCACCACCCGCGGTACGCCAGGGAAGGGGAGTGGCTTTGCCATCGGCCGCTCCCGAACCCGCGTGGGTGGGCTTCCCGAGGTGATGGGTGAGTACCCCGTGGCCGCGTTGGCCGAGGAGATCACCACACCAGGGGATGGCCGAATTCGAGCGCTCGTGACCATCGCAGGAAATCCCGTTCTGTCCACTCCCGCTGGCGACCGTCTGTCCGAGGCGCTCGACGACCTCGAGTTCATGGTCAGCGTGGACCTGTATCTGAACGAGACCACCCGTCACGCCGAGGTCATCCTGCCGCCGCCATCGCAGGTGGAACGCAGCCATTACGACCTCCTGCTACTGCAGTTCGCCGTGCGGAATGTCGCCAACTACAGCCCGCCGGTGCTCCAGCGCCACCCGGACCACCCCGACGAGTGGGAGATCCTCGCCAGACTGGCTCTCATTGCAGCGGGCGGCGGGCCCCACGATCCCATCGATGCCATCGACGACGCAGCGGTCGAGTCGGTGATCGCCTCGGCCGTGCGCAGTGCCTCGTCGCCAGTGCATGGTCGTGACGCCCAAGATCTGCTCACCGAGTTGGCCGCCAGTGGCCGCCGAGGTCCCGATCGACTCCTCGATGCCATGCTGCGCACCGGGCCCTACGGAGACGCCTTCGGTGCTCGTCCCGGTGGTCTCACCCTCGACCAACTGATCGAGCACCCGCATGGCATCGACCTCGGGCCGCTCCAGCCGCGCCTGCCCGAAGTGCTCCGTACGCCGACGGGTCGCATCGATCTGGCGCCAGAGCCACTGATGGCCGATCTCGATCGCCTCGCCGGGGTGCAGGTTCCGCGGGAGGGGTTGGTGCTCATCGGGCGACGCCACCTCCGCTCCAACAATTCATGGATGCACAACATCGAGGTACTCGTGAAAGGTGCCGAGCGGTGCACGCTGCTGATGCACCCTCGGGATGCCGGTGAGCGTGGCATTGTCTCGGGTGATGTGGTGAGTGTGGCCACGCCTGATACTGCGTTGGAGGTGATGGTGGAGGTGACTGAGGCGATGAGTCCCGGTGTGGTGAGCCTTCCCCATGGGTGGGGACACGCTCAGCCCGGTACCCAGATGGCCGTCGCCGCCCGCCGCCCCGGTGTGAACAGCAATCTGCTGGCGCCGGTGAACGCCATGGACCCACTCTCGGGGACCTCGGTACTGAACGGTATTCCCGTCGAGGTCAGTGCACTCGTCCCCAGTTGAGCCAACCTGTCCACAGCGCCTGTGCATGTTTCTCAGGTCAATTCACAGGGTTGTCCACTTCCCTCCCACAGGCACTCGCCCGTAGCGTCTCTCCGTCGGCCGTGGTGCCGAGGTCGTGGATGGTCGGAGGTCCGGCAGTCCGAGCGGTACTGCTGCTCGGATGGACCGATGTGGGGCATCCCTGCCCGCGTCGCGGCACCTCGGCCGACCCGTGATGGCCCGATCGGACAATGTCGGCGTTCGACGTTGACAGGTCGTAATTACAGTGGTGTAATCCACCCACTACTTGTGGGTACCTGGCGTCAAGTGCTCACCGAACCACAACATGTAGTGGTAAGCCAGGTGTCAACAGTTCTTCCACCGATCGTTACTCGCACGACTCTCGATTTCTAGGAGCCCCAATGTCCATCGCACCGGATCGCCTTGCCATCGGCATCGGCCGTTACTTCACCACTCCTGGCGTGCATCCGTACGACGAGGTCGTGTGGGAGCGTCGTGATGCGCGAATCACCAACTGGAAAGACGGCTCGG
>CAYMUC010000094.1:0-11259 GCA_964393535.1 uncultured Ilumatobacteraceae bacterium
GTACTGCTGCTGGGTGTGGCGGCATGGCTGGTGGCCCGTGGACCTCATGGCCGCCAGAGGCGCTCGTGGCACCCCACAGCCACGGTCGTGGGGTTCGCGCTGGCACTCACGCATACCGTCGCCGGTCACGCCGCCACTGCTGCGTGGGCGTGGCTGGCGGTTGCGGTGACCGCGGTGCATCTCGCCGCAGTCACCGGTTGGCTGGGGGCGGTCGCGACGCTGGCGGTGGGCGGTCGTCGGTGGGAGGGCGGCGCACGTGAGGCGTTGAACGCCGTGGCGCCTCTGGCCCGTACGGCCGCACCCCTGGCCGTGGTCACCGGGGTCGTGGCCACGGTACTCATCGCCCCTGGGCTAGGAGAGTTGTTGGACACTCGATGGGGACGGCTCCTCGCGGTGAAAGTGGCGGTGGTGGCCCTCGTGATCGCCCTCGGTGCGGCACTGGGGCGAGCAGCGACACGGACGCCCGGGCAGCAGGTGCGCTTGCTCGGTGCCGAGTTGGCCATGGGTGGTGTGGCCCTGGCCTTGGCGGCGGCCCTCGTGTCGACGCCACCCACCGAGCCAGCCGTCATCGAGCCGGTGACGGCCACTCTTGTGCAGAGCGGGGTGCTGGCCGAGGTGACCGTCACGCCTGCCAGTGTGGGCGTGAACGAGTTGCACCTCGTCATGAGTCCCCCAGGCGGGTCGCTACAGCCCGTCGGCAACGTGTCGGCCAGGTTGGAACCGGTGGGGCGAGATGTGCCTCCTTTCGCCGTGGACCTGGCGGTGGCCGGTGTGAATCACTGGACGGCGCCGCTGCAGTTCCCCTATGCCGGGCGTTGGCTGCTGTCGGTCACGGCCGAGATCCGACCCTTGGAGGTGGCGCAGTATCGCCTGGAGTTCGAGATCGAGCGCTGAGCGTCGGTGCGCTCATCGGCTGACCTCCAGTCGGCCGCGATCCACGGCTGCCCGTTCGGCCGCCGGGGTCACGGCGTTCCACACCTGATGCAGTTCACGTCGAGCGACCTCGTGCACCTGGTCGTCATCCAAGGTGTCCACGAACGCCAACCATTCGGCCAACGGATCGGGCGCGCCGGGATCGTCCGCCGACCGGGAGGCGGGCGGCGGGGGCGCGGGGACATCCAGCGACAGCCAGCCACGGCGACGATGGTCGGCCACCACCAGTGCCATGAGGCCCGTGGCCGCCACGGAACGTCGGTCCAGCGAGGCCAGTCGCGCCCGCTCACGGCGTCGTTCCCAGCCGTGGTCGTCGTCGAGTGCCTGGGTGATCCGACCCGAGGACACCGTACGCGCCACCCCCGCCAGGGGAGGTGCAACGACCGCTGTGGCGGCGGCTGCGGCAGCGCCGGCGGCATGGCCCACACTCAGCGCCACGAGACCACGCAGCAAGTCCAAGCCGGCGTCACCGGAACGTTGACGCGCCTGATCGGCCTGCTCCACCAGCGCGTCCACGACGCCGATGGACCACGCCAGACGCTCGATGGTGGCACGCCGTTGGAGTGGGTCGTCGCCGAGTTGTTCTGCCCGGCTGGACAGGGCCGGTCCCAGCCACTGGGCGAAGACCGATTCCGTACCGGGCGACTCGAGTACCCAGTGCATCGTGTCGACCGCGTCGCCCGACGACCCACCCCACCGCTGGTGACCGGTGGTCATCCATACCTGCCACGGCGCCACCACATCGGCCATCGCGTGACGGACCGTCCACCACCTCGACTCGTGGGACTCGCCGAAACCGGGGTTCAGCACCAAGTCGTCCCTCAACCCGGTCAACTCGGGCGCCGTGGCGTGGGGGACGGAGCGCACGTAGTGGACCAGAGGCAGCACGCGGTCGGCTGCGGTGGACCCGTCGACCACGCTCGGGTGTGTCCACCCCTGGAGAACGGCCCGCACCCGTGCTGCGTCGTTGGGGCCGTAGAGCACGATGCCCAAGGTCGACTGCCGGTGTTCCCACAGGGTGGCGAGCGCCTCGGTGTCGCCCACCACGGCGGCAAGTACATGATCGGCCACGCTGAGTGGGGTGTCGCCCGCAGTCGCCCACCACGGCCCCTTGGCCCAACGCTCGAGCACATCGACGGCCGCAGTGCCCAACGCCAGCCCACCCAGTTCACCATCAGCGGCCAGCGTCACCATCGCTGCTGCGGCGAGGTCCGGGGGCAGCGTCGCCACCAGAGCGGACGCTGGGAGATCCGGGGCGTCGGGCATCTGCACCACCGCCAGACCATCGCTCTCCCAACGCTGCACCACAGCGCGCTCTACCGGCGTGAGCAGTGGAGCGGTGGCATCGAGCATCACGGGATGCTGACGTTCCATGACATCGCACACGGCGATGGCATGCACCCGGTGTGCCCACAGCGACACGGTGTCGATGACCTCCATGAGTGGCCGTCGATGCTGTGGTTGGTCGCCGACTCCCGGTGCTGACGCCAGCACCGAGAGTTCGTCGCTGGCTCGCCGCAGCCAGTCGGCCAAGGTGGTGAGCGCCACTGGGTCGTAGCCGAGAAAGGTCATGGTGGTGCCGACTCCAGGGCCGTGGCGCGCCCCAGGCAGTCGGCGGCCTCGGCGCGCAAGCAGGCGGCGACCGACGTCACGCGGCTACGAGCGACGTGGAGTTCGTCGCGGCACGCCACGGCCAAGCCGCCCCGCCACGTGAGGTCGTCGGCGCGACAATGCACCGTCATGACCAGCGACCCCTCCAGCCGTGCCGCTGCGTCGTGGAGCCGACGAGCCCGGAGACGGAGTTCGGTCGGCGATGTGGCGGGGAGTTCCATCACCACAGATGGGGGCGCCAGCGAGCCACAAGCGGAAGTCGAGCGCTCGATCGACACGAGAATGGGCCATCTGGCCGGGTTGGACGGAGTGCGGGGCCTCGCCGTGGTGGCGGTGGTGGTGTTCCACCTGTGGCCTCATCGGCTCCCTGCCGGGTTCCTCGGTGTGTCGCTGTTCTTCACGTTGTCGGGGTACCTGATCACCCGCCTGCTGCTCACCGACCACGAAGGCGGTCGGTGGTCGTTGCGGCGTTTCTGGGGTCGACGCGTCCGCCGACTGGCGCCCGCCTCGCTGGCCACCATCGGCGTGGTGACCGTGGTGTGGTGGGCGGCCGGGTGGTGGGACGACCGCTTGCGCGGCGATGTGCTGGGCGGCGTGGCGCAGGTGGCGAACTGGCGCCAGATCGCCGGAGGTGACCGATACGGAGTGGATCCGACGGCGTCACCGTTGCTGCATCTGTGGTCGCTGTCCATCGAGGAGCAGGTGTACGTGGTGCTGCCGTTGTTGGTGTGGGCGGCGGGGGTGCGGCGTGTCCGTTGGTGGTTGATGGCAATCCTGGCGGTGGCGGTAGGGGCCACCGTGGTTCATGCCGGCGATGCCACCGTGACCTACTACGCCACACACGTGCGGGCCGGCGAGGTGGCACTGGGAGCCCTGGCGGCGGCCGTGGTTCACACCCGGCGCCATGTCGAACTCCGCCGGTGGTGGGCGGCTGTCGTAGGGGCGTTGGCGCTGGCCTGTGGTGTGGCGTTGGGCGTGGTCATGGCCACGACGTCGCTGGCGACGCCGGCCTACGCTCGCGGTGGCCTGTTGTGGGTGGCGGTGCTCTCGACGGTGCTGGTGAGCGGCCTGGCCGCGGTTCCCAGACTGGGGCGAGTGGTGGACACCGCACCGTTGCGATGGCTGGGTCATCGCTCGTACGGCATCTACTTGGTGCACTGGCCGATGTTCGTGGGACTGGCGCGAGCCGGTGTGTCCACCTGGTTGCTGCCGTGGGTGACCGTGGTGGCCACGTTGGTGGTCGCCGAGGCATCGCTGCGGTGGCTGGAGACGCCCATTCGCCAGCGTCGGTGGCGATGGCCGGCCGTGCGCCTCGGCGTACCCGCGGCCGCCGTCATCGTGGTGGTGGCCGTGGCGATACCCACTCCCGCCCAGGTGGTGGTCGATGTGGGTGACGCGCAACGCCGTGTCGACGAACTCTTGCCCGCTACGACGGTCCCGATGACGACGGTCCCGATGACGACGGTCCCGATGACGACGGTGCCGGCAACGACGTCACCGGCAACGACGGTGCCGGCCGCCACCGTGCCCTCACCACCTGCTCGGGTGAGGTGGGGCATCGTGGGCGACTCCAAGGCGTTGTCGCTGGCTCTGGGCCTCACACCCGCCGATCACCCCCGGGTGGATCTGGGTGCGGTGGTCACCGGGTTGGGCTGTCCACTGGGGCGCGGCGGCCGGGTGCGTGACGACGTCGGTGCCGCCCCCTACGTCCCCCTCCCCGAATGCGACTGGTCGCAACGGCTCCCCGAGGCCGTGGCCGAGCGGGGTGCCGTGGACGCCATGTTGGTGTACTTCGGGTCGTGGGACGTTCGCCAACGAGAGGTGTCAGCCCTGGGCGGGTGGAGCACCTTCCCTGGCGACGACTATGTGGCCTGGCTGGGCAGCGAGGCCGATCTACTCCACGACTCGGTGCTCGGTCGTGCGGCCTCCAGCGTGTGGTGGCTGACCGTGCCTGCTGACCCTGGCTACCCCTACGCCGATCGGTTCGAGGCCTACAACGAGTTCGTGCGCGCCCAGGCATCGCACCCGTCGGGATGCGTGGGGGTGATCGATCTTGCGGCCTGGTTCGCCACCGACGATCGTGCCGGGTGGGCTCTGCCCGACGGTATCCACACCACGTGGGAACCCGACGGCGGCACCAGTCGACAAGTGGGCGAGGCGTTCCTCGTGGATGCCATCGTGGACGCGGTCACGACGTCTCGGGCTGCAGGCTGTCCAGGCGCACCACCCGATCAGCCACCGCTGCTGCTTCAGCCGGATCGTGGGTGACTAGCACGGCGGTGATGTGCAGGCTGCGCAACACCTGCGCCAACTCAACCACCAGTCGGTCGTGCAGATCCACGTCGAGGCCGGTGAGCGGTTCGTCGAGCAGCAGCACCCGCGGTTCGGGTGCCAGTGCTCGCACCAGCGCCACCCGTTTCGCCTCACCACCCGACAGGTCGGTGACACGGCGATGTTCGAAGCCGCTCAGGCCCACCATGGCGAGCAGTTCACTCACCCTGGTCGCCGACTGCCGTCGGGCGTCGCCTCGTCGTGGCAGGCCGAAACCCACATTGGCAGCCACGTCGAGGTGAGGGAACAACTGCTCGTTCTGGAACATCATGCCCACACCGCGTCGATGGGTGGGCCACTGCGTCACGTCGGTGCCGTCGATGTGCACGTGGCCGGCGTCGGGCGTGACCAGGCCGGCGATCACTCGCAGCAGGGTGCTCTTGCCCGAGCCACTGGCCCCCGACACCGCGACGATCTCTCGGGTTGACACCTGCAGGTTCAGGTCGTGCAACACGGCCCGCGTGCCGAAGCGCACCGTGACGTCTTCCACCGCGAGCAGGGGGTTCACCAGCCACCACCTCGAAGTGGGCGCAGACCGTCGACAGCGGCCACGGCCACCACGGTGAGCGCCAACAGCACGGTCGCCAATGCAAACCCCTGGGCTTGGATGAGGTCGCCTGTGCGACCGAGCAGACGGTCGATGGCCACGGGCAGGGTTTCCGACCCTCGCCGGGCGAGAAAACTGGTGGCACCGAACTCACCCAGCGACACAGCGAAGGCGAACCCTGCCGAGGCCACCACAGCCCCCCGCACGAGAGGGAACTCCACTCGGCGCCACACCTGCCAGGGAGAGGCTCCCAACGTGGCGGCAGCGTCCAGCAGTCCGTCGGGTACCGAGCGCAACACGGGCAACACCGTACGCACCACGAAGGGCACTGCCACGAGGGCGTGCACCAAGGGAACGATCCACACCGAGGATCGCAGGTCGAGAGGTGCCGAGTCGTAGGTGATCACGATGCCGAACCCGATGGTGACCGCCGAGGTGCCCAGCGGCAACATGATGCCGGTGTCGAGCAGCCACGCCCGCCGTCGGGCCTGGGCGATTGCCAGTGCTGCCAACATTCCCAGACCCACCGACACCACGGTGGCGGCAGCGGCGAGGCGCAGCGAAGTGAGCACCGAACCCCACGGGTCCAGACCCAACGGCACACCGGGGCGGACCTCGGCACGGCCGAGACTGCGCCAGGCCGCCAGCGTCCAGGTCTCGCCCACTCGAAGGGACCTGGCGACCAATGCCGCCAACGGCACGATGAGCGCCACGACGGTGACCGTGGCGATACCTCCCACCGTCCAACGTTCCCGTGGTGTCCGCGGTGACCGAACTGCATCACGTCGCACCCGCAGGCCGGTCTGGGCGCTGCGGCGTTGTACCCGTGACCACCAGGCCAGCAAGGCGCCGACGGTGACCATTTGCAGTGCCGCCAACGCCGAGGCGCCCTGGAGGTCTCCCAGTTGCGCAGCCCGCAGGTAGATCTCCACCTCGACGGTGGCCCGACCGGGACCCCCCAGAATGCGAATGACCCCGAACGACGTGACGGTGAACAGGAACACGATGGAGGCGGCGGCCACCACCGCCGGCCACAGCAACGGCAGCGTCACCCGGCGGAATGCCTGCCAGGGTCCGGCCCCCAGGGTGCGGGCCGCTGCGGTGAGGTCGGGGTCCAGTTGCTCCCACAGTCCGCCCACGGTGCGTACCACCACCGCCACGTTGAAGAACACATGGGCGCCGAGAATGGCGGTGATGCTGCGGTCGAAGCGATCGGGTGCCACGGCCAGGAACGCGGCTCCCACCACCACGGTGGGCAACACGAAGGGCACCATGACCAGGGTGCGAACCACCCGGTGACCTGGGAATCGGAACCGGGCCAGCATCCAGGCCGGTGCCAACCCGGCCACCAAGGTGGCCACCGTGCTGGCCGCCGCCTGCCACAGCGTGAACCAGGCGACGCGTCGTAGGCCCTCGTTCCCGAACACGTCGGCGATGGCACCCGGACGCAGACCGCGGGCGAGCAGTGCGCCCACCGGCCACACGAACCACGCCGCCAGGAACACGATCGGCCCGGCAGCCAGCGCAACGGCCAGCCACCGGGGTCGGTCATGACGATCAGGTGCCGAGAGCGTCAGCGCAGCACCGCCGAGGTCCAGGCATCGATCCACGCCGTACGGTTCGCCGAGATGGCCGCCGGGTCCAGCGTCAAGGGACTCTCGGGACGTTCGTTGTACTGCACGAACACCTCAGGCAGGTCGGCATCGGTGACGACGGGTTCCACGAACAAGGTGAGTGGCAGGTCCTCCTGCACGCGCACGCTGATGAGCTCGTCGACGAGTGCTCGAGCCTCCTCGGGGTGCTTGGTTCCGCGCAGCACGCCGGCGAACTCGATCTGCTGGAAGCACGTGTCGACCACCACGGCGGTGGGGGCGGGGCTCCCCTCGGGCAGCGGTGGCTCGGCGAACAACACCTCGGCGGGGGGACTGGACGCGTAACTGACCACCAACGGCCGATCGCCTCCGGCACGGGTGAACTCGCCGTAGTACGCCTCACTCCAACCGTCCACCACCAACACACCGTTGGAACGCAGTGCTCGCCAGTAGTCCAACCAGGCATCGCCCTCGGTGCCGAAACGAGCCACGGTCGCCAACAGGAAGGCCAGGCCCGGTGACGACGTTGCAGGACTCTGCACCACCAACATGTCGCGGTAACGAGGGTCGGCAAAGTCGTCGAACGACGAGGGCAGTGGCACCCCTCGCTCCTCGAGGGCAGCGAGGTCGGCGTTCACGCACACGAACCCTTGGTCCACCGGAGTGGCCTCGTTGCCGGGAACCAGTGCGAGCAGTTCGCCAGGGATACGGTCGAGACCAGTTGCGGCGTAGGGCTCGAACAACTCGGCCTCGAGAGCGCGCGACAACAGGGTGTTGTCGACGCCCCACATCACGTCGCCTTCGGGGTTGCCGGCGGTGAGCACCGCTTTGGACACCATCTCACCGGCGTCACCGGCACGGGCGATGGCCACCTCGATACCGGTGCGGGCGGTGAAGTCGTCGAACAGGCCGGGTGAGGGTTCGTACGAGTCGTAGGCGAGCAGGGTCACGGTGACGGGTCCCGGTGCAGCCGTCGGTTCGTCGTCGCTGCAGGCGGCCGCCCCGGCCAGCACGGCCATCAGGGTTGCGGCGCCGGCGAGGCGCTTCAGCGGACGTTCACTGATCATGGGGACCTCCAGAGGGGGTGGGGGAGATGATGCTGAGAGGTGTGATCCGTCGATGGGGACGCACGACCGCCAGTACTCCGGTCGTGAGACTCACCGTGGCGGTGTCGAGGACGATCTCGTTGCTGACACCACGACTCGACGACGCCGACAACGAGGCATCTACGAGGGACCAACGCAGACCGTGGGTCGTGACGCCGTGGCAGTCGCCGCCCCAGGGCAACAGACTCACCACGTCGCCCGGCGCGTCACCGGTCCACTGGTGTGTGCGAGGGCCATGGAGCACGTGCACATGGGTGCTGCCACACCACGCATCCAGATGCGCGAGGTGGGCCAACGCAGGGGAGCTCAACACGCTGAGCCACCCCAGCAAGTGATCGAGACGGTCGCCGCCACCCGACACCACGGTGACGCTGGCGCAGTCGCGCTCCAGCGCGGCCAGGATCGCCAGTTCCGTGTCCGTGGCGTCTTTGTCGGTGGGGTGGGCGTCCACGGGGACGTCGTGGTGACGAGCGGTCGCCAGCGCAGTGGGTGTCACCGAATCGAGGTCACCCACCACCAGATCGGGCAGACGTCCCAGATCCCACAGCCGATCCAGGCCACTGTCTGCGGCCACCACGAGGTCTGCATGGTCGAGGAGGCCGAGGACGTCTGGATGGAGTGCCTCACCGCCGGTCACCACCGCGGCACGCCTTCGAGGTCCTGATGATGTGTGGTGAGGCCCGGCCTCGCTCATCGCTGCTCCCTCCGCTGGCATTACCCAGATCAGGTTCGTGGGTCGGCGATGGCGTTCGCCCTCTCAGCCCGCCGGTCCTGCGAGCTCCCCTGCTTGGTTGCGATCAGTATCCACCCGGCGCGGTGTGGAACGCAACGTGAACAAACTCAAACCAACGAGGACGGTCGCCATGCCCACCACCTGCACGGCGTTGACCTTCTCGCCGATGAGCAGTGCTGCCCACAGCACCGACAGAGCCGGTTGCGCCACCTGGATGATGCTGATGGTGGCCACGGGAACGTGCGCTTGGGCGTAGGTGATCAGGCCCTGGGCAGTGACGCCCGTGATGAACAACAGCAGCACGATGACCAGCCAACCCCTGCCGGTCACATCGGTGGCACCGCCGCGCACCGCCACGATGACGGCGAGGGCGACGGCCGCAATGGGGGTGGTCGAGGCCATGAACTGGGCGACACCCATGCTGCGGCGCACCCCTTTGGCGGTGAGCAGGTACCCACACCAGGTCAGCATTGCCGCCACCGCCAGCACATCGCCCCACAGGGTGGCCACTCCACTGCCCGAGCCACCGAAGATCACCAAGGTCACACCGATGATGGCCATGGAACCCCACGCCACGGCCTTCCAGACGATGCGCTCGCCGAACAGCAACGCGCCCGTGGGTGCCAGGACGAGGGGAGCGATGGACCCGACGAACTCGGCGTGGGCCACCGATGTTCGTGTGATGGCCGTGAAGAAGATGGAGATGTTGATGGCGAAGAGGACTCCGGGTACCGCCGCACGGCGAAGACTGTTCAACGTCGGGGGTTCGCCGGCCAGTCGGGCGATGATCCACCACACCCCGACAGCAGCCAGCATGCGCCAGAACGCGATGACCGCACCTGGCGTTCCCGACCACTTGACCAGCGAGGCCGTGATGGAGAACGCCAACACCGCGCCGGCCACGGCGAGGACTCCTGTCGGGTTACTTCGTTGCACTCGCCAACTGTGCCAGGTTCAGGCCCCTCCGACCGCCAACCAGTCGGAACCGGCGGCCTCGTCGCCCAGGATCTCCACGCCGGAGTCAGGCCAGGACCGACCCCACAAGGCCAGCAACAGGCTGCTGGCCGGGCCTCTCAACGCCACATCACCTTTGGCGTGTTCACGTTGAACCGACACGCTGGATCCTTTGGCCACCACCAGCCATTCACCATGCACGTCGGTGCAGTGCACATGCAGGGTCGAGGCGGGGAGTTGTCGACCACGGCGCTGCGCAGCACCCGCCACCATCACGGTGAGGTACTCGTCGATGCCGTCGCTGGCGAGTTCGGCGTCCACCGCGCTCGCGGAGGTGACTGCCGCTCGCCCCACGGCCAACTCGGCGTCCACTCGGTGGATGGCAGTCTCGTGCGCCATGCGGCGCGGCCACACCCCGGCCACCTGTTCGGTGGGGAAGGGATGCCAGGTGGGCTGGTCGACGCTCAGAGACTCGAGCGCTCGCGCCAGGGCGTCGGCACCGCTGAGCAGCCACGCGCTGAGGTCCACGTCGGCGTCGGGATCGGCGGGTCGTGACGGCGGTGGAGCAGCCGTGGCCGCAGCCTGCGCGGCCCACCGGTGCACATTGCCCATATGGACGACCAACCGTCGGAGGTCCCATCCCGGACAGGTCGGCACCGGGGTCGACAGGTCGCAATCGGCGATCACGGCGGCCACGCGTTGGGTGTCCTGTCGAAGGTGGTCGAGGAAGTCCACAGCGGGGGAGTGGCCAAGGGAATGGTCGGGGGAAGACTCCGTCATCGCCTCATCGTAGGGACGCCGGTAGCGTTGCTGCCATGAGTCCACTCGAAGCGCTGACCTCGAACGATTCGATCATCGAGATCACCCCCCAGGCGCATGCCGAGTTGGTGGCGTTGCGCGATGCCGAACCCGATGCTGAACGACTGGGGCTGCGCCTCGAGATCGTGAGCCAACCCGGTGAGGAGTTCCGCTACGACCTCTCCTTCGAGGTCGTGACCAAGGCGGCCTTCAGCGACGAAGTTCGCACGCACGACGGACTGAAGGTGATCATCCCCGCCAAGGACCTCGAGGCGTTGCAGGGCGCAGTGCTCGATCACACCGGGTCGCAGGGGTTGGTCATTCGCAACCCGAACAAGCCCTCGGCACCCGTGGTGGACGGTCTGGTCCGAGACGACGCCATCTCGGCCGAGATCGAGGCCCTCATCTCGGCCGAGGTGAACCCGGCGTTGGCGGCCCACGGAGGGTTCGTCACCTACGTCGGTCACGATCAGCAGGGCACGGCGTTCCTCACCATGGGCGGCGGTTGCCATGGCTGCGCCATGAGCCGCATGACCATGATGGATGGTGTGCAAACCATGATCGTGGACAAGGTCGAGGCGATCGAGAAGATCAAGGACCTCACCGACCACACCACAGGTGAGAACCCCTACTACGCCTGATCGGCTCGCCTGA
>CAYMUC010000095.1:0-11258 GCA_964393535.1 uncultured Ilumatobacteraceae bacterium
GGCGGCCAAGGCGCGCTCCACGACCTCCAGGTAGTCGTCGCCATCGGCCAGGAACAGTCGCGCATTGGGCTGGTCGCGGTAGCGGTCGAAGGTACTCACCGACACGTCCATCTGCTCCACCCCATCCGTGTGCTGAATGAGCGAGGCCGTGCCGCCACCACAGTGGGCGTCGAGGTCGAGGATGAGCACCCGCTGGGCGCCGGCACCCAGCGCCGCCCGGGCGGCCACCACCAAACCGTTGAACGTGCAAAAGCCGTTGCCGCCCTCGTAGCGGGCGTGGTGCAGGCCGCTGGAACCGGCACCGCAATGGCGCCGGTTGCGCAGGGCCCACAGCAGGGCGTCACGCACGCCGCCGGTGGAGGCGCACACCGCCTGGAACAAGCCTTCGTCCCAACCGATGCCGTTGGATTCGGCCAGGTCCCAGGGATCGCCCGTCAACACGGCATCCACATAGGCAGGGTCGTGCACCAGCTCCAACTCGGCGATGGTCGCCGGGGTGGAGGCGTGCATGGTCACACCCTCGATGGGCCGCGCATACAGCGACTCGACCATGAGCGCTGCCTTGCGCAGCGTGTCGAACTCGATGTTGGTGGCGTTGAAGTCGGGGTCGCAGAAGAAGGGGAAGTCAGTCATATCAGGAGGCCTTTCTGTTGGAGTCGTCAAGGGAGCTGAGCCAGCGGAGGTAGGTGGGGTTGGCGTCTTGCCAGTCCGACACCCGGTCCATCTGGGAGGCGATGTGGGAGGAGCGAGCCCCGCTGCGGGTGAGCCACCACTCGACGGCGTCGACGGCGTAGAACACCTTGGCGATGGGGCGAGCACGCCGAATGGCCACCAGGGCGTCAATGGGGTCCCAACCGGCGGCCAACATGGCCGCATAGCCCATGGAGGGGCCGCGGTTGATGCCCATCTGGCAGTGCACCATCACGTTGGCCGACGGGTCGCGCCAGGCCTCGAGGATGGCTGCAACGCCAGCCTCGAACCAGTCGCTGTCGCGCGGGGTGCCGTCGTCGTCGCACCCGAACCAGTGGTAGGTGATGTGGGGAGCGTGGATGTCGACGAACCAGTCGTCGTTGTCTTCCGACCGCACGTCCACGATGTGGGTGATGCCAGCCTGGCACCAGGTGCGCAGCTGCGCGAGCGCCTCGCCGCGGTCGGTGGCGAGATCGCCCGAGAGCACGAGGTTCGGGGTTACGGGGCACAGCGTTCGGTGCCAGTTCACAGCGTTCGTCATAGGCGGGTTCCTTTCGTGCGGGGTACACGAATGGAACGCGCGCAGGCGCCGCGAGTGTGATGCAGGAAACTCAGTCCTGGATACGAACGCAGCGCATCCAGGGGGGTGTCGAGTCGTCGTCAACGTGGTCGCCCACCAGGCCCACGATGATGGGAACGCGCAGCCGCTCGGTGGGCCACGGGGTGTAGCCGTCGGTGAGGACCACGATGATGTCTGGTCGAGGCTTGAGGCCCAGGGCGGCTCGGATACCCACCCGCATGTCAGTGCCTCCCCGGCCTCTGAGGCGGACGTCTTCCACGCGGGTCACCCGCTGCAGCCCGTGCACCGTGGCGTCCACGGTCAACACGCTGATGGCGTCGTCGGCCACGCTGGCCGACCGAAGAATGCCCTTCACCTCTCCCACGGCCAGTTCGAGATCGTGCTGCGTCATGGATCCCGACGTGTCGACGACGACGGCCACCTGGGGCACGTACCGCAGCAGGCCGGGGATGCGGATGTGAGGCAGGGCACTGCTGCGCCGGCCGAACCGTCGGTAGGTGAAGTCGCCGTCGTCGCTGACGGTGGCCACCGCCTCGCGCACCATGCCTGCCAACACCCGGCGCCAGTCGACCT
This sequence comes from uncultured Ilumatobacteraceae bacterium, assembly GCA_964393535.1. Lineage (GTDB taxonomy): Bacteria > Actinomycetota > Acidimicrobiia > Acidimicrobiales > Ilumatobacteraceae > CAYMUC01. The sequence continues at coordinate 1,844 of CAYMUC010000095.1, forward strand.
TGGGGTGCAAGGTGGCCTGCGCCCACGCCACCAGATCGCCGGGAACATCGCCGTGGCTGCGCTGATGCTCCAACACGGCGCTGGCCACATCGGCCCGCACCATCTGGCCCTCCAGTTCAGACACACCTGGGTGCTCGAGGTCGTTCCCCGGGATCTCGCAGTCGTAGGCCGTACCGCCCGAACCCGATCCGCAGCCAGTGGTGTCATGTTCCTTCTTGCGCAGCAAGTCGTAGTAGATCTCGGCAGGGAGGTCCTTCTTGAAGCCGAAGGTCCACGGGTACACCCAGTGCTGCTTGTCCACGTCGAGGCTGTCGGCCTCGAGGTCGTCGTTCAGTTCGGCATCGCCGGCGAGGTTCCAGCGTTCATGGTCGGCGCGTGTCACCACCCCCGCCCCACGGGCACGGGCCGAATGGTCACGAATGAGGTGGTTGATCTCGTGGATGAGCGCGGCGGCCAGCCGGGTGACCGACAGACCGTTGGCGAACGCGGGGTTCACGTAGATGCGCCAGTGATCATCGACGGCCAGGGTGGGCACGCCATGGGTGGGGATGACGGGACAGCGATACAGCGCAGCGGCGTAGTAGGGCCGGTGGTGACCGATCCACAGTCGTGCCGCCTGGAGCAGCGAGCTGTCCAGGGCGGGAGCTGTGCCAGCCGTGCTCATCGGCCCGCCCGGGCCTTGGCCTTGCGCGGGGCGGTGGTGTCGCTCAGCACCCCGGCGGCCAGAAGGATGTCACCGAACACCATCAGCGACGGTGGGATGACCGCCTTGTCGCACTTGAGGGCGGCCAGCTTGCGCACGCCCAGTGCGGCGATGTCGACGGTGCCGGTTTCGGCCACCGCCGAGAACACCTCCATGGCGCTGGTCCACCGGTCGGGGGTGTAGGTGCGCTGCACCGCCGAGGCCACCGCAGCGATGACGGCGTGCACCTGGTCGTCCCGCTTGGGACGCACGTAACTGGTCGGGTCGCCCAACAGCGCTTCGGGATCGGGCAGGTCGAGGTCGCGTTCGTACCGGGCGAACTCGATGGCCACGCCGTCGCCCACCAGACCGGCGACGAGGCCCAGGCGTGCTTCGGTGTTGATACCACTGTCGGTGCAGGCCGCCAGCACCCGGATGACTGCCTCCCACGAGCGCGGCGAGGGCCAGCCGCGACCCGCCGTCGACAGGTCCTCGGGGAGCTTATGGGCCAGTTCGGGTCGGGCTGTGAGGAACCCCGAGACCACCGCTGCGTGGTAGGGCAGGTGGGCCTCCCACAGGGGTTGCAGTGTGAGCGGTTGCGGGTTGGGCCAGTGGCCGGTCATGCCCACGGCCACCACCGAGGGGTCGACCTTCCAGTCGAGGTGGAGGAAGCGGTTGGCCAACGGCGGGGTGAGATCCCAACCCCCGGCGGCTACCTCGGCGGGGTTGGCGGCGGCCACCATGCGCACCTCGGTGCCCAGGGCCAGGTCGCCCACGACGCGTTCGTGGATGACCCGAAGCAGCGCTCGCTGGGTGCTGGGTGCGGCGGTGGAGATCTCGTCGAAGAAGCACACAGCCTCGCTGCGGCCGGCCAGACGGCGAGCCCAATCGGGCGGGGCCATGCGTACATCACCGTCGGCCAGCACCGGCAGACCGGCGAAGTCGGACGGCTCACGGAGTGAGGCCAGCACCGTCTCGATATGCCAGCCCATGGTCTTCACCATGGAGTTGATGGACGCGGTCTTGCCAGCACCGGGTTCGCCCCACACCAACACGGGGACGTTGGCGGCCATGGCCACCTGGAGAGCTTGGAGACAGTCGGTCTGGTTCATCAGGGGAGATACCTCACTCGGGGTTGTCGGGCGGCTGTGCGGATGGTGATGTTGGGATGGTGTGTGAACTGCTCGATGACGCCGCGTGGCACCAGTGGGTGTTCCAGCAGAGCGGCCCGCACCCTCACGGGTACGACGTCGCTGTGGAGGGCGTCGGCGATGAGCTCGAACGGCAGTCGCTGGTCGACCACCTCGAGCAGGCCACGTCGATCGTGAAGTTCGGGTGGTGACGTGATGACCCGGGGGGTGATGCGGTCGGCGAACAGTCGACGCAACTCGGCCCGGATGTCGGCCCGTGGGTTGCCCAGTTGTTCGTCGAGGACCTGGGTCACCAGATCGTCGGGCAGGTTGGCGATGTGGGTGGCCAGCACGCTGCGCTTCAGCAACCCCGATTGCGACCCCAGCATGCGAATCGCCGCGTGCGTCGGAAGGGCCGAGTTGGTGGCCGCGGCTGCTCGTACCGTGAGCTCTTTGTCGTCAACCAGTAGCTCGAGCACGTCGTCGTAGTCGGTGTACTGGGCGAGGGCGGCTCGCACCGTGCGCTCGGGGTGGGCGCTGATGCGCATGGCGAGGGGCCGGCTGATGCACGGGTTCGACGCCAGCGCGCACATCACCTCGGTGGAGGGGTCGTCGGCGAGCGCCTCGTATACCGCTTGGTGTACCTGGCGCTTGGCGATGATGGCTCGCACGGTGTGGCTGTCGTCGCCGGCCATGGCCAGACAGATGTGCGGTGGCAGGTCGGGCCGCCAGGCGACACGTTCACGGATAGCGACGCTGGGGTCGCGTGAGAGGTGTTCGATGGCGGCGGTGGACACCTGGCGGGGAGCGATGAGCCAGCGCACCTCCCAGGCATCGTCGTAGGCGAGTCGCTCGAGGGCGTGAACGGGTGTGTTGGCGTTCTTCGCCACGCACTGGCGCACCACACGCGACCGATCGCGGAACATGCCGGCCAACACCTCGGGCGGTGTGGCCGAGGACGTGGCCGCCACCTGGCGGACCTCGTTGTGGACGTCGTCGGCGGCCAGCTCCATGATGTCGGTCCTGGAGCGGAAGTGGTGTGCCGCCTCGCGCCGCACCTGGGCCTCGGGATGCTCGAGGCCCCGTCGCCATACCGAGTTGTCGGCTCGCCGCGACTCGATCAACTCGGCGATCTCGTGCCAGCTGAAGAAGGCGGCGAAGATGTCTCGGGTGTCCAGTTCGGTTGCGTTCACACAGAGAGAACGCGCGTCGGTTCGAGGGGTGTGACCTAGTCGCGAGCGGTTCTGAACTGATGTCGTCGCTCCAGCACCGAACGAAGCCGGTCCTCGGCCGCCTGGCGCAGCACGCTGCTGCGAGCGTTCAGGGCCCGGCCCACGGTGGACAACGGCACATCGGGGTGGGTGATGAGTTCGGCCCGCACCCTGGGGTCCACGGCCGGGTCGGTCACGGCATGCTCGATGAGGTCATATGGCAGTCCTCGGTCCACGACTTCGAACAGTCGACGGTGATCCTTGACATCAGGTGGTTCGGTGATGTCGAGCGGCGCCGTGTGCAGCGGCAGCACGTGGCGCAACCAGTTCCGGTAGTCCTGCCCGGGCAGGGCCATGAACTCGTCGACATAGCGGCGAAGCACCGCCTCGGGAAGCCACGTGTAGCGCCCCTTCAGCACCAACCGCCGCAGGTCACGATTGCGCTCGGCGAGAGCGATCGCCAGGTCGAGTGGGGTGTCGAGGTTGGCCGCCGCCAGGTGGCGAATGCGAACCTCACGGTCGTTGGCGAGCACCTCGAGCACCTCGGGCACCTTGGAGCGCTCGGCCAGGGTGGAGCGTTGGAAGTCGTCGCCGTAGTAGGCGAGGTTCAGTTGAACGTCGTGGGCGAGTCGGGGGTTGGTGAGTGCGACCCTCTGTACGTCGAAGTCACGGTCCTGCAGCAGTCTCTCCAGCACCAACGGACTGCGAGGCCCCCGTGCGATCTCGAGGCGAACCTCGTCCTCGGGATCGCAAGCCATGACGAGGCAGGTCCTCTCGTCGAGGTCGTGGCGACGTGCCACGGCGATGCGCACTGCACCGGTGCGGTCGCCGATGAGTGTGGCGATGGCCTCGGGTGGGGTGGCTTTCGACGTGGCGGCCACGAGCCTCACGGCCTGACTGGTGTCGCCGGCGGCGATGGCCATGGCCTCGGCTCGATGGTCGAGGTGCCGAGCCGCCAGTGACCGCACCTCGTGGTGTGGGTGGCCAAGAGCCCGTCGGTACACACCGGCACTGGCGGTCCCAGCCCGTACCTGCTTGGCCACATCGTTCCAACTGAGGAACGCGCTCAGGATGTCGTCACTGGTGAAGTTGGCGGTGGCCATGCTCTGGCAACGCGCCGAAGGCCGTGCGGTGTGACTGGCCGATCGGCGGAGCGCGGTGCAGGGTATGAAGCGGTATGGTGCGGGGTATGAGCGGCAGACTGGCGGACTCGATATCTCCCCAGAGTTCGGTTGACTTCGTCGTCGAGGTGAAGGATCAGCCGGTGGTTGCCGAGGTCGATGGAGTTCGGTTGCGCCTGCAACTTCGACAACTCCGCGGCTCGATGACCCTTGTCGAGGTCGCGCGTCGTGGTCGTCTGAATCGTGATGAGTTGAGTCGGTTGGAGCGCGGTGACACGACACAGGTCCGGTTCTCCACCCTTGCCAAGTTGGTTGCCATGTACGGCTGTTCACTCGACGATCTCATCGCCATCGAACGCCAACCAGAGGGCACGCCCCTGTACGGCGGGGCGTTGGCCGCCCTCGCCGATGGCACCGTACCTGCGTCGGGACCGGGGCGCCGTGCAGTTCTGCGTTCGGTTCACGGCGACCTTGTACCCAACGGTGATGAGAACGAGTTCGCTCCCAGCGACCACGTTCGAGGTGGCCGTCGTCGAGCAGCGGTGGGCACGGTTCATCCGTGACGGCACCCTCTGTCGACGAGTTCTACTCAACGGACGATCTCCCGCCTCAACAAGGTGACGTTCTCCTCGCTTCGGTCAGCAGAGTCGTGGCTCGCGACCGTTTCGCGCCGCCTCAGTGGAGAGTGCTCGACGAGTATCACGGCACCTTGTCGGCGAGTTCGTTCGCAGGCTCCATCGAGGTGCCGGCACTCGAGGTGGCGGCTGGGAGAGCCTTGGTCATGGTGTGCTCCCACGACTGTGGACTGGACAAGGAGTTCAATGCCGTCCTCGACAGACAAGGATCGCAGGACCACGAGGCAATCGCCCTCGTGGAGCAACGGGACGACCTCGACCGCACGTTCTCTGTGAGTCCTCTGGTCGCACCCGAGAGTGTCAGGGTCGCTGGGGAGGTCGTAGATCGGGGTCTTCTCATGGCCGGTCGGGTCATCGGGTATCTGCCGGTGCCGGAATTCGTGGTCAACGGACGTGTCGTCATCCCCGAATCGGTGGTCGACCTCACCTACCGGGCGACCATCGATCGCCTTGCCTACACCCAACGACTGACGTGTGTGAGTGAGAGCACCCGCGAGCGCTTGCGATACGCCTTGGCCCGCCTCGACGTGTTGCGCACTCCGACATGGGAAGCGCAACTCGCCGAGGCTGTCGGGCAGGAGATCCTCTCGGTACGGGTGTCCAAGAAGAACCCTCTCATCGTCCAGTTGCGTCTGGCCGACGGCTCGAGCGTCGAACTCCTCCAGCGTCCTGGCAGCCCGCAGCCGGGAGGGTCTTCACGAACGCGACGAAGCGTTCGCTGACGCGCCTCGACCGCCTGGCACGGTCGCTCAGACCAGGTCCACCACCCGGGCGCCGGCGGCGCGGGCGGCGTCGACGGTGCGACCGTGGCAGGTGAACACGATGACCTGATGCCCGTCGGTGGCGGCCCGGGCCAGCAGCGGCATCACGGCCTTGGCCCGGTCGTCGTCGAGGTGCACCAACGGGTCGTCGCAGATGATGGGGAACCGCACCCGCCGCCGGTCGGCGTCCAGTTCGGCGGTGGCCAACCGCAACGCCAGATGTGTGAGTGCTCGGGCGCCGGTGGACAGCCGGCTGGCTGCCAACTCCCCTCCGGCGGCGTCCACCACGGTCACCTCGGCAGCACCGCTTTCGCTGGGGTCCACCAGCAACTGCTGCCAGTCGGTGGCCACCGACGACAGCAGTGAACCGGCTCGTGACAACAGGGCCGGCTGATGCGTGCGCCGACGTTCGGCCGCCGTGCGGGCCAGCAGCGCACGAGCCGCCACCGCCACCACACCAGCCAGCAGTTGCTCGTCGGCTCGCTCGGCGATCATGCCCAACTGCAACCGCTTGTCGGTGAGGACGTCGCTGTCCATCAACTGCTCTTTGGCCTGGCGCAACTCACCCAATGTGCGGTTCAGGTCGTCTCGCTCGGTCTCGGTGGCGGACAGCCGATCCTTCAACTCCTCGAGCTCAGCGGCCCACTCGCCGTCGCTGCGACCCTGCGACGCCAGCGCCTTGGCGGCCGGATGCTCACGGAACCGGGTGTTGATGGTGTGGTTCAGTTGATCCCGCTCTCGTTCCAACTCCGAGCGCTGGGTGTGGAGTTCGAGCAGGCGTTCGGCCTCGGTCACCAGCGATGCCGGGCTCCGTTCGGCTGCTGCCTCACCCAGGGGTGCCATGAGCGTTTCGAATGCCTGGCGTGCCTCATCCGCGGCGCGCTCGGCGGCGCGGTGCTGGGCGACGAGATCGGTGACCTGACGCAGTGCGTCGATGCCCGCACTGGTCGCCTCACATGGCAGGCGCTTGGGCACACCGGCGTCGACCAGTGTGCTGCACAGCGCGGTCAACACGGCGTCCACATCGCTGGTCGCGGTGTCGAGGGTGCGCTGTGCTGCGGCAACGGCGTCGTGGGCGATGCCGACAGCGCTGAGCGCGCTACTGGCCACCAGCACACGGTCCAGCAGATCGGTGGAGGCGACGGGGCTGGCGCAGGTGGGCAGACCCAGGCGCTGGCATTCGGCGTGCACGACGCTGCGGGGGTGCTCCACGGAGCGCTCGAGGCGCTGCAGTTCGGTTCGCAGTCGAAGCAGTTCACGCTCGGCCTGATCCACGCCGGCCTCTGCAGCGATGACGGCATTGGCCGCCTCGAGGCGGTCGGCGTCCACGGCGGGGTCCACCTGGACCGGCACGGGCGCAGTTGCAGGGGAGGTCACCGCACGGGTGCGGCGCAGCGACATGATGCCGCCGGCGAACGCCACGGCCGTCACCACCACGGCGGCCCAGCGGGGTAGCGCCAGCACGGCGACCAACGCCACTACGCCCGCTACTGCCAGGGGCAGCCACGCACGGTTGGTCACTGGCGCCATGGGCGCCGGCGCCTCGGGTACGACGGTGGTGGGTGTGGCCCGCCACTGCTGCGCAGGGACCCCGGTGCCGAAACGTTCCCATCGGGCGCGTGCCTGGTCGCGCGCGCCGGTGGCTGTGTCGACAGTCGCCTGCTGGTTCGACACGGCGGTGCGAGCCGTGACGACCTGACGCTCGGCTGCTGACCAGTCGGTGATGCCCGTGCGGGCCGTCGCCAGGTCGGTCGCCGTGATGGGCCGGGCGCGCAAGGCCTCGACCGACACCTCGGGACACGCGGCCAGAGCGCGCTCGGCTGCTGCCTCGGCGGTGGCGGCGTTGGCTCGAGCGTCGCGCAGTGCGTGCTCGGCCGTACCCACGGTGGAGCGGGCGGTCTCGAGCCGGGTGAGGCTCACCTGTACGGCGGTGACCGTGGCGTGGGTGACCCGCAATGGTTCCACCTCGGCATCGGTGAGGCCTGCCTGACCGGCGGCGGCACGCACGTGCTGATCAGCAGTTCGAGCCGCTTCCATGGCCTTGTCGACAGCCGCGGCCGTGGCCGGAATGCGATCCAGGTCATCTACGAGCGGCACCCACGGTTCGGGCACCGTGGGCAGCGCCTTCAACTCGTCGGTGATGAGCTTCTCGCGCTGGCGTTCCTTGGCCACCGAGAGCAAGGCAGAGATGGAGCTCACCTGGTCGCTCAACTCGCTCGCCAGCACCCGGCTGGACCGCAGGCGTTCGCCAACCTCCACCACCTCATCCTCCAACCGCTGGTAGTCGGCGGCATTGGCCGAGATGGCCTTGATTTCAGCTTCGAGGGCGTTGCGTCGCACGCCCAGCGCGCTGAACGACTCGGCGTTCTCCCCACGGCCGGTGAGGTGCTCCTGCAGTCGCTTCTGCAACTTGGCGTCCACATCGCTGAGGCGAACCGTGGTGCCCATTCCCGTGAGCGCAGCCTGGGTGAGCTCACCCAGCACATCCTCGTCGCTGTGCAGGTCGGCGCCCCACATGCGGTAGGTGGCGGTGAGCACCTTCGGATCGATGCCGCCGATGGCCATGCGCCAGGCGTCGAGGTCGAACGTCTTGTCCGCCAGGTGGATGGCGACGCCATTGGCGTTGGGAAGGCCTCGCTGCAGCAGTTTGAAGGTGCCATCGATGCGAAGTGACTGACCCGCCAGGCTGCCGACCAAGTGTCCTGCGAGTTGGTCGTTCGGCTTACCGAATCGCAGCGCGTCATCACGGTTGCCGGTGGGGCCCACCAGCAACCAGGCCAACAGCGTGGCGAAGGTGGTCTTGCCGCTTTCGTTGGGCCCGTGCACCACCACCAGGCCCTCGCCGCCCAAGGCGAGACGGGTGTTGGAGAGGCCCCCGAAACGCTCGGCGTGCACTTCGTCGATCAACAGCGGTTCGGTCATGACGGCTCCTCCAACATCTCTCCCAACAAGGTCTCCACACGGGTCAACAACGCCCCCGCCAGTTCTGGTTCGGCACTCAGTTGCTCCTGCAAACGAGCCGCCGCCTGCTGCGTCAGGGTGTCGCCCACCAAGTCCAGCAACAGTGCTGCGGGGTCCGACACGTCCACGAGTGTGCGCACCACGTCGCTGTGCAGGTTGTCGCGAGCCAGCACCTGTTCACGGTCCACACGCGCTCGGGTGGCCACCTCCACCGTGGCGATGAGCGCACCGGTGGTGTTCCCTTCGCGGGCCAGGTCCAACACATCGGGCCGCATGACGAGGCCGCTGTGCGCCGAGGTGGCACCCACCAGACGTAGGCGGGCCACCAACGCCCGGCCGTCGGCCTGCTCGTCGAGGTGGGCCAGATGGTCGTTCACCAGTTCGAGCGCGTCGCCGAGGTTGTCGGCGGTGCTCACGTCCACATCGCTGCGCACGAACCGCACGGTGTCACAGGCATGGAACTGGGGCTCACCGAAACCGTCGGTGAGGATGGGCACCACCAGGGCACCCTTGGGTCCGCATTCGGTGGCCTTGGTGCTGCGGCCCTGAAGGTTGCCCGGATAAGCCCACCAGCGACCCGGGCCAAGGGGCTTCACCGTGCGGTCATGAATGTGGCCGAGCGCCCAGTACCCCACGGGTGCCACGTCGAGGTCGGCCTCGGTGCAGGGGGCGTAGTCGCCGTGTTGGGCGTTGGACCCCACGTTGGTGTGCAACACGCCGATGGTGCGGCGGGGGTCGGTGGGCAGTTCCTTGAACCGTTTGGCCAGGTTGGTGGACTCGTGGGTACGGCCGAAGCTGACGCCGGCCACGTCGATGGTGTGGCCCGAGCGCAACGTCACGCTGTGCACTTGTGGTTGGTCGGGAGCGAACACCGTGATCTCGGCGGGCAGGGTGGCGGCGGGCTTGAAGGTGGC